>JAZDOA010000008.1:0-12830 GCA_043799175.1 Pseudomonadota bacterium
ACGCTTTGGTATCAGGGGTTCAACGCGTCTCCAGAACTCCTCAGACACTTCCCAAGCACAGACTCGCGCCATAACGCACCTCCCTGGGCAACCATAGGAGAGTGCAGAAAAAAGTCAACCTAATTACGGATAAGTTCTAAAAAACATCGCTACGGTAAATCTTCTGGAAATCAGCGAGACTCCAGCCGTTCTTGCCCCCTTGACCAAGTTTGGGTTTGTATAATGCGCATACCCTTATCGGGGCCAATACAATCTCAAGATACTCATTGTCTTTCGCGTTTTTCTGGATCATGTTTTGTCCTAAAATTACTTCCGCTCCGTTTCAAAGATTGTCTGGCCCGCCTTCAGCCACCTATCCAGTTCTTCCGCATCGAACCGCCACTCCCGGCCCATTTTGTGGGCGGGGATGTCCCCCTTATGGTCCAATTGTTACTCAGCCTCATGGGTGCCGGAGTTTGGTTGGCGGCCCTACCGCCCCGGAGTTTGGGAGGTGGCCCTGCCACCCCGGCCGCCCCGGCGGAAGCTGATTTCGAAGCGGCTCAGTTTGTAGCGCAGGGTGCGTGGGCTTATGCCCAGGAAGGCGGCAACCTTGTCCCGATTGCCGTTGAAGCGCTCCAGGGCGTCTATTATGGCCCGATGCTCCGTGGAATGGCACAGGTTCTTGAGGTTGCTCCCCTGGTGGCCTCCTCCGTGCTGGCGGCATTCGGCCGGCAGATCTTCCACGCCGACCACTCCCGTCCGATTGAGGACGAAGACCCTCTCCACCATGTTCCTTAGCTCACGCACATTGCCCGGCCAGCGGTACGTGGTGAGAACCTTGACCGCCTCCGGGGTGAAGGAGATCCTGGGCTTTTGGTAGAGCGACGAAAACTGGCCCAGAAAGTATTCGATAAGGTGGGGTACGGCCTCGGCCCGCTCTCGCAGGGGGGGAACGTGGAGGGGGATGACATGGAGTCGGTAGAAGAGGTCCTGCCTGAAGGTTCCCTCGCTGACCATGTCGGCGAGGGGGCGATTGGAGGCGGCGATCACGCGTACATCAACCTGAAGGAGGCTCTTGCCGCCTATGCGCCGAAGCTCGCCGGATTCCAGCACCCGCAGGAAGTCGAGCTGGTTCTCCGGGGTCAGCTCGCTGACCTCGTCCAGGAAAAGGGTGCCACCGTCCGCCATCTCGAAACGCCCCGGCTGGGTCTTCACCGCGCCGGTGAAGGCACCCTCTTCGTGACCGAAGAGCTTGTCCTCGAAGAGCTGTCCGGAGAGGGTGCCGCAGTTCATGGCAATGAACGGCCCCTCGGCCCGCCCACTCCTCAGATGGATTATCTGGGCAAGAAGCTCCTTGCCCGTGCCCGATTCCCCGGTTATGAGCACCGTGGCCCTGTAGGGCGCGACCTGATCCACGGTGGTCAGGATGGACCGCATCGCCTCGGAGACGACGACGAAGTCACTGAAGGGCCTTCCGCCCTTCTGACTGGGAATGTGTAGGACGCTCATGGTTTTTTTCAGCCAAGCTACCGCCCATGGGCGGTGGGGGTCAAGCCCAAAGGCAAGAATGTGTCAGCCTTGCCTGCCAGGGGCAAGTAGTTGCCACAGCGGGAAGCTACTCTATCTGGTATTCCTTCTTGAGCCGGGAGAATTCAGCCTTGGTAAGGCCGGCCTGAACCGCCGCCGCCGTAACGTCACCCTTGGCCTTGGCCAGGGTTTTACGCAGATACTCGCGGTGAAAGCAGGCCAGTACCTTCTCCTCGGCCTCGGGCAAGGGCAGGGAGAAGACGTCCGGCACGGCATAAGGCAGGCCGTTGGCGATGTAGTCGGCGGGAATGAGGTCGCTCTCCTGAAGCAGCCCGCTCGTGGCCATAATGACCCCTCGTTGTATGACATTCTCCAGCTCGGCCACGTTTCCCGGCCATTCCCGCGCCGAGAGCCAGCGCAAAGCCAGCTCGGAGAGTTCTTTCACGTCTTTGCCGTACAGCCTGGCGTATTTTTGCACAAAATGCTGCGCGAGTAGCGGGATGTCTTCCTTACGTTCGTCCAGGGCGGGCAGCTCGATCCGCAAGGCGCCCAGCAGGCGCCTCAGCTCCCGTTGCAGCCTGCCTTGGGCCATGACCAGCCGCAAGGGATCCAGTGCCCCGCCCAGCAAGCGAAACGCAGCCCTCTCGTCCCCTACCCCGCCGTGCCCCCGGCCCGCCAGCTCCGCCAGGCGCGACTGGGCCTCGTTGGGCAGACTGGCGACGTCATCTATGAACAGCGACCCGCCCTTGGCCGCGGCCACCACTCCGCCAGCGCTACCCCCACCGAAGAGCCTCTCGACTATTTCCTTCTCTGGGATGGCGGCCGACGCCCCCGCGCAGAAAAAGGGCACATACGGCCCCCTGCTCCGGTCGCTCAGATGGTGAATGGCGCGGGCCACGGCCTCCTTGCCGCTCCCTTCGGGGCCACGGATGAGAACCGGCACGTCCACGGCGGCCACCTGGCTGATCAGCCGCTCCACCTCCCGAATGGCCGGGCTCTGGCCGACTATGTGCCGGTAGCGTTCATCGAGCTCGTCGCGCAACTGCCGCAGTTGGCAGTGTACGCCCCGCCATTCCAGCGCCCGGCGCACGATCATGAGAATGATGTCCTTCTGGAAGGGCTTGGTCATATAATCGAAGGCCCCCCGCCGCATGGCCGCCACCGCCGACTCTATGGTGCCGAAGGCGGTCAGCATCAGGACGGGGATTTTTTCGTCCACCCGCTTTACGGCGTCCAGGACCTCCATGCCGTCCATCTCCGGCATCTTCAGGTCGGTGATCACGACGTCGTAGTCTTTGGCACGCAACCAGGATACCCCCTCCGAGGGGCTGGAGGTGGCATCCGTTTCGACATCGGTACTCTCCAGGATAGACCGGAGCAGGAAGAGCATGTCCGGTTCGTCGTCGATAAGCAGTATTCGGGGCGCCACAGGGGCTTCTCCTTACAGATAAAGTGAGCCTTTCAGCTTTGCACGCGGTCCTGATTGTCATTGAATATCATGGCCGAGGCCCCGCGGGCAATGGTTGCATGGGCCCTGAATCTCCGGGTAAGAATGCAGGTCGTCTGGGCGCCGATAGCCGGTGCGAATGCCGCGTCCTCGGGCCTCACCGACCCACTCAACGTAGCGGTGCTACGCCTCGGGGTCGGCGAAAAAACCCTGCGGTGCGACCTCGCTTGGCTCTCAAAAAACGCCCAAGCGGTTCGACCCTTTTACCCCTTTCACCCATTGGGTGAAACCGTTAAGTGACCGTTAAGCCAGTAACTTCGCTATTCCACAGCATAAAATTGCATCTATGTAAATCTTAGCCGGAGATTGAGGTGGGCTGCCACCGGCAAAGGCGTGCGCCTTGCATGGCTCCCTTCCCAAGGGAGGCCCGCGCCATGAACCGAACGTGCTTCTTGGGGGCAGTGGCCGTCGCGTTGGCGGTGGCATTGCTGCCGTGCTGCGCGCACGACCTCAAGATGGGCGAGGAGCGGGTGGTGGAGCGTAGCGGCAGCCGCCCGCAATGGGCAATTGCTTCCCAGCCCGTGGCGGAGAAGAAGGACTGCTGGCTCTTCCGGGGCATGATCGACCAGGCCGCCAGCCTGGACATGGGGCTGCGCCAGGCCGAGGCCGACGCCAAGAAGCGGCTGGTGGCCGAGATCAGCCAGCTTGTCGAGGCCGAATACGTGCAATACGATCTCTCCACCGGCGCTGACCGGTCCGGCTACGTGGCTGATGGTATCTCGTGGGTAAGCCGCCGGGTGCCAGTCAGCGGAGCGCACCTGACCGAAGCCTATTGGGAGCGGGTGGCCGTGGGTTCCCCAGGCGGCGCTCAGCTATATTGGCGGGTCTGGTGTCTCCTCAGGATAACCCTCGAAGACATGGCCCTGGCCAAGAAGCGGGCCTCCGAGGCGCTTGCTGATCTCAAAAATCGGGCTACCTCGGGCAGGGCGGCGGAAGAGGCCGCGCGTCTCAAGGAGCGACTTGTCACCGCGCCCGAGAAGGCTGCCCAAGCCCAACAGCCGAGGTTGACACCAACGCAACCCTAGGCTACATAACTAATACAAGTCACGCGGGCCGGCGTAGCTCAGGGGTAGAGCAGCTGATTCGTAATCAGCAGGTCGCGGGTTCAAATCCCATCGCCGGCTCCAGTAAAAGCAAAGCCTCGGGTGAAAAACCCGAGGCTTTTGTCTTTGTAGGCCCCCCGAAACCAAGACCGTGCCCGCGCGGTGGAGCGCTCTCGAATCAGTTGAAGCTCATGGTGTGGCAGGTACGGCAGTTCGCGGCCGTGGGGGAGGGAGCGGGCAGCGCAAGGTGACCGTTGGAATCTGGTGTGATGACTTCCTCCTCGAAGTAGGGCCACCGCAGCATGGCGCGATACTGTGAGCCGTGGGCATAATGGCAGGACAGGCACATGACCAGATCCTCGCCCAGCTTTACCACGCTCGAAGCGCCCTCAAACTTGGCCCAAGGGCGGGCCACGGGAACCTGGGGGTCATAGAGGGGAAGGCCCGTAAGGTCAACTCCCCAACGACCCCGGTAGTGCTCTACGGTAACGCCTGACGGATGCCTCTTCCAGGCGGTATTTCCGCCCCCCGCCCCGCTCATTTTCGGGTGGCAGCCCAGGCAGTAACGGTCCATGGAGCGAGCACCGGTCTCCCCATTGGAGACGCCGCTGTATTCATTGTGACGAAAGGGACCAATAAACCTCCCCCAGTCGGGGTCTTCCCAACCCACGACATGGCGCGGAGGGCCCTCGATCAACTCCATAGTAACCGAATCATAGTCACCGTCGACGTGCGGACTGGTCAGCCAGCGATACCACTTGTCGCTGCCTTCAGCAATTTCGTGGTGTTGGGGGCGGACGTGACAGCCCCGGCAGCCTCCAGGGTGTTCATCGCCAAGAATATCGTCATCCTTGGTCAGGTCATAGTGACAGCCTTGGCATGCGGAAAGAGTTGCAAGATCCGGGGGGCCGCCCGGAGCTACGTTAAGACGGCTGTCCTTAGCCGATATGCCCAGGACGTTGTGGCCGCGCCTGTCCCTGGCCCTGATTGCGCCCTTGTTAGTATCTCCCCCCACCTTTTTCGCCTCGCGTGCCGCCTCGTCCGCCGGAGGGGCGTACGGGCTGCCCGTGGCCACCCAGTAGAAATTGCCTCCGGCCAGGCCGGGGCCTTCTATGCCGGAGACGATCTCCGGCGGGTTGTTGATATTCCACACCACCGGGACCTTGTTGCCGCCCATCTCCTTGATGACCGCGCCGCCGGCTTCGTTGCCGTCGCCTCCGTTGGAGTGGCAGCCCACGCAGCCGTTCACGAGGCAGTGAGGAAGGGGGCCGTCCGCGACGACCGGCGATCCGTTCTGGCTGTTGTGCATGGTGTGGCAGGCGGAGCAGACCAATTTCTCCATCTTGGCCCAACCCGGGCTGGGGAATAGAGTAAGCGCCACCAGGACCATAAGGCTGACGGCCGCGAATCCCGGCCGTTTTCCGGTCTCATCGTGCATTTCTCAGCCCTCCCGCTTGGCCGCCCCCGGCTCATGCCCGCGCGCTTGTCGCTCTCAGCGTTATCGTCTGGTCTTGGGCGGCAATTTAATGGGAACACCCGCGCTGGTCATCCGCGCCGCTTGTCCGGTCGCCCCCACGGCCGCCATGCCTTCATGGCACTAAAGACCTCAGCCTGACTAAGGAACCTCTGAATAAGTTCCAAGGTCCTCGAACCGTTCGTCCTGAGGTATCGAAGGACGAGCATTAAGTGACCGGGATCATTAAATCATTCTTTGTTCGTGCTTCTATACATCAGCACGAACGGGGATAGCTATATGACTTATTCAGACCTTCCCTAAACACCACTTAGTATAAAAGTCAGGAATAAAAAATTCAATCGTTTTCAGCGCCCTTTGCCACGCTTGCCCCCAGCCCGCCAGGCATAGTAGCATGGCGGCACGGCAGGTCAGAGGGGGGCGGGAAGATGGAGCGCTGCATATTCTGCGACATAGTCCGGGGAAACGCCGCGGCCGAGCGCATATATGAAGACCAGGATATCCTGGCCTTTCTCGACATCAACCCCGTCAATCCCGGCCACGCCCTGGTGATCCCCAGGGACCATCACGAGACGTATCTGGACCTGCCCGACGCGTTGCTGGCCCCTCTGGGCATGGCTTTGCGCCGGGTGGCCGCCGCTGTTCTGCGGACCACGGGCGCGGGCGGCCTCAACCTGGTGATGAACAACTACCGGGCAGCGGGGCAACTGGTGCCCCACGTCCATTGGCACGTGGTACCCCGCCACCCCGACGATGGGCTGCGCCACTGGCCGGGGCGCCCGGCCGGGGCCACTGAGCTGAGCGACATGGCCAAAAGAATACGCGAGACACTGTAAGAGAGCATCCTGATATTTCAAGCTGGCGCAAATCCTGCTAGAATGATCGCCATGGCTTCGCGTCTGAACATCGCCTTCCTTTGGCATATGCATCAGCCGTACTACCGGGATCCCCTCACTGGGGTATACAGTCTTCCCTGGGTGCGGCTGCACGCCATCAAGAGCTACTACGACATGCCCCGGTCCGCGGAACACTTCCCGGAGATGGGGATGACCTTCAACCTCGTTCCCTCGCTCCTGCTGCAACTTAGTGACTACGCCGAGGGCCGGGGGAACGACGTCCTGCTCGCCCAGAGCAGAACCCCGGCAGCTGATCTCGACCTCGACGACAGGCGTTCCATCCTGACCAACTTCTTCATGTGCAACTGGGACACCATGGTCAAGCCTTACCCCGCCTACTGGAACCTTCTGGCCAAACGGGGGCTGCGGCTTGACGAGGCGGCCGTGGATGAAGCTCTGGCCCGCTTCAGCGTACAGGACTTCCTGGACCTTCAGGTGTGGTTCAATCTCGGTTGGTTCGGTTTCACGGCCATGGCCGAGGACCAGGGGCTGCGTGAACTCCGGGCCAAGGGGCGGCTGTTCTCGGAAGAAGACAAGCACTACGTGCTCGATGCCCAGCAGCGCACCGTCGCCGAGATCATCCCGACTTACCGCCGCCTGCTGGAGGGTGGCCGGGTCGAGCTGTCCACCAGCCCCTTCTACCACCCCATTCTGCCGCTCCTGATAGACACCGACATCGCCAGGAGGTGCATGCCCAGGGCCCAACTGCCCCCGCGCTTCAGCCACCCAGATGATGCCTCCGCCCAGATCGCGCGGGGCGTGACCTACTTCAACAAGGTCTTCGGCCGGCCTCCCGTCGGCATGTGGCCCTCGGAAGGCTCGGTCTGCCCCGAGCTCATCTCGCTTGCGGCCGCCCAAGGGCTGCGCTGGCTGGCCACCGACGAGGCCATACTGTTCAATTCCCTGTCCGGCTCGGTTGACCGCCGCGCCCTCTTTGAGCCCTACCTGGTGGGTGAGGCGGGGGCCGAGGTATCCATGGTCTTCCGCGACCGGGGCCTGTCGGACCTCATCGGCTTCACCTATGGCCGCGACCGGGCGCACGACAGCGCCGGAGACCTCCACGGCCGCCTGAGGACCATCAGGGACAGCTACCGGGATGCCCGCGAGCCCCTGGTCTGCATCATTCTCGACGGCGAGAACCCCTGGGAGTACTACTATGATGGTGGGGAGCACTTCCTCACCACCCTCTTCGAGCGCATCACCAAGGACCCCACCATGGAAGCGGTCTCCATCGCTTCCTATATCGAGCGTCATCCGGCGGGACGTCGCCTGGCCCACCTGCACTCTGGCTCCTGGATCAACCACAACTATGAGATCTGGATCGGCGGAGAGGAAGAGAACCGCGCCTGGACTCTGCTGGGGCAGACGAGAGACTTCTTCGCGCGGTTCGTGGCGCAAGGCGAGGCCGGTCCCGAGAGCATCGAGAGGGCACGGGAAGAGCTGTTCGCCGCCGAGGGCTCCGACTGGTTCTGGTGGTACGGAGACCAGTTCTCCTCGGACAACGACGCCGAGTTCGACCGGCTCTTCCGCCTGCACCTGGCCAACGTCTACACCATCCTGGGCGCGGCCGTCCCCGAGGAACTGGGAGAGCCCGTCATCGTTCAACACCGGGTGCGGCCCGCGCTGGAACCCATTGGGTTCATAGCCCCCATTATAGATGGCCTCCAGACCAACTTCTACGAGTGGAAGGAGTCAGGGCTCTTTCAGGCCCGCGGCGGTCAGGCGGCCATGTATCACTCCGAGCGCTACGTGGGGGACCTTTACTACGGCTTCAACCTCCACAACCTGTATCTGCGGCTGGATCCGGCCACGGAACAGGAAGACCTGCCCCAGGGCCTGGAGGCCAACATAGACCTCGATGTCGGGGGACGACACTATAAGCTGAGGTTCCCGCTCGTCTTCGGCGCGGGAAACCGAGGCTGCCGCCTTTTTCGGGTGGAGGAGGGCAAAGAACCCGAAGAGGTGGAATGTACGGGGCAAGTCTGCAGCCAACGCATCGCCGAGGTGGTCTTGCCCTTCAAAGACCTGGGGGCATCCGAAAACGACGAAATGCGGCTGCGGCTGGAACTGCGCCGAGGCACCATGCTCTGTGAGCGCGTGCCCCGCAGCGGATATGTCAGCTTCCGGGTGCCGGGTCAGGATTTTGAACGGGTAATGTGGAGCGTGTAATCATCCGCCGGGGTGGCGGGGCAGCCGGCGAGGCGACCGGCGAGGCGAGATGAGGCGTGGCCATCGGTCCCCCAAGGCTTCGGGCCGGCGCCTACTGATAGATGGTACCGGGACCAAGGGGCGTGGGGCCGGGCTTGTTTGCCTTGAGCTTGCAAGCGCCCGTTCCGTGGTTGCGGCATCGCCCCGTAGTGGTATCCCAGTCAAACCAGGCACAGGTCAGGCAGTTGAACACATCGGCCAGGAAGCGGATGGGATAGAAGTCGTTATCGCCGATCGAGCCCACGGGATCCTCTCCTCTCAAGGAGAGTATCGGCAAGAACGGGGCCAATTCTTAGCCCCAAATGCAGGTAGCTACAGCCCGTAGATCTTTTTTGAAGGTTTCCCCGGTGGTGCGGGGGTTGCGGTTGGCGGAAGGGTGGCACTTTACCGCCGACGTTATGAATATGCGCTCCTGGACCTGGCGGTCAACCTCGGCCAACCCGCGCGCCACCGCCGCCGTGCCCGCCCCGCTCAATAGGCCACGCCCACCTTCCGCCTCACCATCTCGATGGTCGGACCAATCACCTTCCTGGCCTTCCCGGCCCCGAAGGCCAGGGCGTCCCGAACCATCTGGGGGTGGGCGGCCAGCTCCCGGCGCTTTTCGCGGTGCGGCTCGAAATACTTCCAGATCCGCTCCACCAGGTCCTTCTTCACCCCGCTGTAGCGCAGCCCACCGGCGCGGAAGCGGTCGGCGAGGTCCGCGGCCTCCTCGGGGGTGGAAAAAAACCGGTAGAGTGCGTACAGGGTGGACTGACCAGAATCTTTCGGGGCCTCCACCGGCAGGGAATCGGTGACGATGCCCATTACCTGTGACTTCAGCGTAGCGCGCTCGGCGAAGATCTCTATGGTGTTGCCGTAAGACTTCGACATCTTGCGGCCGTCGGTGCCGGGCACGGTCACCTCTTTCACCTCGGCCTCGGGCACCACCAGACACTCTCCGTAGATGCTGTTGAACTTGATGGCCACGTCACGGGCAATCTCCAGGTGCTGGCGCTGGTCTTCCCCCACCGGGACCAGATTGGCCTGACACAGCAGGATGTCGGCGGCCATAAGGACGGGATAGGTGAACAGCCCCGCCGAGGCGGGCAACCCCCGGGCCACCTTGTCTTTGTAGGCGTGGGAGCGCTCCAGCAGCCCCATGGGGGTCACGCAGCCCAAAATCCAGCTCAACTCGCAGACCTCGGGCAGATCCGACTGCACCCAGAAGGTGGCCCGCTCGGGGTCGAGCCCCAGGGCGAGGAAATCGACGGCCGCCTCGATGGTCTGCACCGCCAGCCGCCCGCCGTCATGAATGCTGGTCAGGGCATGGTAGTCCACGATGAAGGCGAAAAGCTCCCCCCGCTCCTGGTAGCCGATCATGGGCTTCATCATGCCGAAGTAGTTGCCGATGTGAAGCCTGCCCGAAGGCTGTATCCCCGATAGTATTCGCATATGATCTGATGAACTCCCAAAAGGCTTGCCCTTTGTCGCGCCCACCTCGTAACCTCTGAAGAGGGGCCACCAGACAGCCTACTGATCAAATCCCCTCACCAGGCGGCTGGAGATTCGCATGACTTTTCTTGAACCGCGCGACAAGGTAGCCTTCCTCACCGGCGGCACCGGCGCCCTGGGCGCCACCCTGTGCCGGATAATGGCCGGGGCCGGGGTGAGGCTGTTCCTGACGTATCGGGACCCTTCGCTCCTCGCGGCCACCCTGGAGCAGTTGCCCGCGGGCAGCGAGGCCCGCCACTCCCCGGCCGATGTCACCAAGGAGGCCGAGGTCTCCCGAACCGTGGCGCAGGCCATCGAGGAATATGGCCGGATAGACATTCTGTGCAATCTGGCGGGCGGCTTCCTTCCCGGCGCCCCCCTCTGGCAGACCTCGCCCACGGCCTGGGACGCCCTTATGGACACCAACGCCCGCAGCGCTTACCTGACCATGCGGGCAGTGCTGCCCCACATGCTGGAGCGCAACGAAGGCAAAATAGTGAACGTCTCGGCCAGGACGGCCGCCACCAGGCCGCCGAGGCAGTCGGCCTACGCAGCCTCGAAGGACGCGGTGGCCCTCATCACGGAAATAGTAGCCAAAGAGTTGCACGAATACAACATTTGCGTCAATGCCGTGGCTCCGTCAATCATTGATACCCCCGCCAACCGCCGCGCCATGCCCGAGGCCGATTTCAGCCGCTGGGCCACCAGGGAGCAGGTGGCCGAGGTGATCCTCTTCCTCTGCTCGCCTCGGGCCGAGGGCGTGCGGGGGGCAGTCGTCCCGGTAAACGGGCGGGTCTGAGGGGACGGCGAGAGACTACCAACCGCCTGTTTCCAGCCTCACGTCTGGCCTGCGTATCCCCCATAACTCCGCGCCCTGATTCCTGACACCACACCTCGCAATTATTACGCAAGTCAGTCCGCCTTGTCTCAAACCCCTTGGATGGCGTGTTACGATTGGGACAAGAAAAACGCCAAGGCAGAAAACACGACTGCCGGGCGCTCACCGACCGCTGAAAGTTGCCCCCCAGCGGCGGACCTGCCAGCCAAAGTTGCGCGACAGCCCCGAAAATTCAGGAATTTACTCTCGCCGAAAACGGCGCTATAGGAGAGAAGTCATGAACAATTATCACGATTCGAAGGGTAAGTTTTGCTCAGGTGATGGGACCAGACCCTGCCCCGAAGGGGGATGCCACTACTGTGAAAGCGCCAACAAGCGCCATATCAATCCATTACCGGAAGGCGGAGGCAGCATTACTTTTCGTAACGACGAACTTGGTGGCCGGAGCACTGATCAACCCATCTCGCCCGCGACCGCCGCCATGGTCGAGGAAGTCATAAGAGCCCTCGGGCTTCGTATCAATATCAACAGCACTACTGGAGGGAAACATGACTCTCCCAAGAGCCGCCATTATATAGGAAAGGCTGTGGATATTAATAGGATTAATGGAATACCGGTGTCACCGTCCAACCCCTATGTTGAGCCCCTTCAACGTGCATTCCAACAACAACCCAACATAAGAGAAAACTTTGGCCCGGCGGGGTGCGTCAAGACATCGGAGAGCGGACAAGTGACTACCATCCCGAAGCTCATGCGTGGACACATGACCCACATTCACGTCTCTGGACAGGAGTAAGAATGATCAAGCTACTATCGGCAATTAGCTGCCTCATTATTCTCGCCTGCTTCACTTGCAACGCGCACGCTCAGTCTCTGTTAACGGCGGAGAAAAACGCTGAACTAAGTCGTATCCTTAACAACTTGGAGATCATCGCCAGCACGGACAAAGAGTACTCCATCAGGGTCATCCGCGTCGGAGAATACGGCGAGTGTGACGGTACGCCACAAAGCTGTCCCCAGGAATCACTTTACATAGCTGTATCCGAATACGGTGAGTATCCTGATTACCAGGTTTACGTTTTACCACGTGCCCACGGTTGGGATTTCGAACGCTGGGTAGCTCTTCCCAAGCATGACGGCCGGGATGATTTCGCGGTGCTGCGGCTCGTAAAGCGCGTGGTTTCCGCAGATATAACCAAGAGGTGGTGGGATCAGGAGGCATATGAACTGAAGGTGAATCCATGGAAAGGATATATCGAGTTCAAGGCGCGGTCTGGCTCAAGTGCTCAGGACAGTGGAAAACCAGTTCGAGCAGGCAAGGCGGCATCGAAAAATAAGAAGAAATGAAGTTCCTCGCTACATACCCGGCAACACACTGACCCGCGCCGACTGCCCAACCCGCAGAGAGGGCATCTGTTGAAAGTTGTCGAGCACGATCTTCACCGGCACTCTCTGGACCACCCTCACCCAGTTGCCGGTGGCGTTTTCGGCCGGCAGCAGTGACATGGCAGCCACAGGCATGGCCGTAACCGAAGTGTGCATCGACATGAGCCAGGCATTCATTAGCGGGACCGCCGAGAGCCTCCCTTTCGCGCAGGTTACCTTCGACTTATTCCATGTGGTCTAGATCTTCTACGATGCCGTTGACCAAGTCCGCCGCGCCGAACAGAAGAGTCGGGCGGAACTCAAGAAAAGCCGCTACCTCTGGCTCAAGAATCCGGAAAACCTGTCTGACCGCCAATGGGCTGAGTTGGAAGGGCCCTAATCTCCGGCTAAGATTTACATAGATGCAATTTTATGCTGTGGAATAGCGAAGTTACTGGCATAATGGTCACTTCAAAGCTTCACCCAATGGGTGAAAGTCCTGGAGGGGCTATGAAGAAGAACC
>JAZDOA010000014.1:0-2715 GCA_043799175.1 Pseudomonadota bacterium
GGGACGCAGGGCAAGGGCGGACCCACTACACTTCGGATCTCCGTCCTGAGTACCGGTATGCCCCTCGGTCTGAACCCGGCAAAGGCCTCAGAGCCAATAGCCATGAATTTCCAGGCGCAGCTATCCGCCGGCCTGACGGAATTGGACTCGGAGACCAATGTCGTGCCTCATGTGGCCCGCTCCTGGGAGGTGCTTGAGGGCGGCCGTCGCTATCTATTCCACCTGCGCGATGATGTGCGTTGGACAGATGGTCAGCCGGTAACAGCTGAAGACTTCGAGTGGGCCTGGAAATGGAGCTTGGCCCCCGAGACGCATGCCTTCATGGCCCAGTTGCTGGACCCGATCGCCGGAGCCAGGTCTTTCCGCACCGGCCGCAACCCTGATCCCCAAAGCGTCGGTGTTCGTTCGATTGACCCCAGGACGCTGGAGGTCCTCCTGGAAACGCCCATCGCCCATTTCCTGTACTTGACCGCAGACCAGATCGCCCACCCCTTGCCCCGCCATGCCATGGAACGGCATGGCGAGGCGTGGACAAGTCCCGAGCATTTCGTGTCCAACGGAGCTTTCCGTGTGGCGAAATTCGGAGAGGGCCGGGTGACGCTCACCCGTAATCCAGGCTATTTCGCCGAGTTTCCCGGCAGTCTTGAAGAAATAGAATGGTTCTCTGAACTCGATCTGGAATCAGGGGTCACTGCCCTTGCCGCCGGTCAACTGGATATACTTGCCGCCGTTCAGCCGACGTTGGTCCCGACCACATTCCCCTCGGAGAACATGAGGTCTTGCCCGGAATTCAGCACGCTGGCCCTGGCACTTCGCCCCACCCGCCCGCCTCTCGACAACCCACAGGTCCGCAGGGCTCTGGCCCTGGCACTCGACCAGACGGAATTTGCAGACAAGTTCGTCGGCCGCGGCAACCCGCCGGCGACTGGCGGCTATATTCCGCGGGGAATGGCGGGGCATTCGCCGAATCTCAGCCTGCCGCATGACCCGGACCTTGCCAGGCATCTGCTTGCCGAAGCAGGCTATCCTGAAGGCCGAGGCTTCCCCTCGCTCCTGATGTCACACTGGGAAGGATGGTGGGCCGACTCGGCAGCCTGGATCGCCGCCGAGTGGCGCAGGCACCTGGGGATCGAAATCACCCACCACGCGCTGCCCGTGAAAATGGACAGCATGGCATGTGAGCCATTGGAGGCGGGGGTGGTGATGCGAGGCTGGCTGGCCGACTACCCCGACCCGTTCAACTTCCTCCGGCAGTCAAATCTCATCTTCGGACTTGTGGCGGCAGGCTGGAGGGATGCTGACTATGAGGCCATGGTCGAGCGCGCCGCCCAAACCACAGACCGGCCCCGACGTATGGCAATGTACCGCCAGGCTGATCGCTGGTTGGTGGCCGAGCAAGCCTTGGTCATCCCCCTGCAATATGGGATTTCGGGCTCGGACCTGGTGATGCCCTGGGTGCATGGCTACAAAGCCAACGCCATGCGCGTCGCCAGGCTAAAGGAAGTCTCGATTGCGCCGCATTAGTGGACGGTCGCCAGGGCGAGGGCTCGCTTCCTTCGGGCCGGCCCCTCGCATAGCGCAGCGCCTGCCGCAATGGCGGATACGCCTCGTACGATTCTGGCCCGGGCCAAACGGGCTCTGGGCGATGGCGGACTCTGATCCGGTGCGGTATGGGGGGCCAGAAGCATGAAGACCCCGTCTCTCAGGGACCTACCCTTGTTCGCCTCGCTGCCCCAGGCCGAACTCGACCATCTGGCACAGGTGCTTCAGCCGCAACACACTGCGCCGGGCGAGATCCTGTATCAGGAGAGTGACTGCAAGCCGTCCTTCTTCATCCTGCTCGATGGCGAAGTGGAAATCCTCAAAGGCCTCGGCTCTGCCGACGAGCGATTGCTCGGAGTGAGAGGGGCCGGTTCGTTCCTCGGGGAGATGCGCCTTTTCAGCCGCGATGGCTGCCACACAGCCAGCGTGCGCGCCCGGACTCCGCTTGACTTGCTCGAGCTGACGGAAGCTGATTTCGGGGGGCTGGTTGCGCGCCATCCGGCATTCACCTTCGAACTGCTGAGGACCCTCAGCACCCGCCTCAATGAGTCGGAGAACATCACCATTCGCGATCTGAAAGAGAAGAACCGCCTGTTGTTCGAGGCGTATGAAGAGCTGAAAGCGGCCCAGGCTCAGCTCATCGAGACGGAAAAGCTGGAACGCGAGCTTGAAGTCGCCCGGCAGATTCAGAGCTCGCTGCTGCCGCGCTCGATGCCATCCTGCCCAGGCTACGACTTCTCTGCTTGCATGCTTCCCATGAGGGCAGTGGGCGGCGACTTCTACGATTTCATCGCCCTGGACAAAGACCTGCTTGGGGTCGCCGTGGGCGACGTCATGGACCACGGCGTGCCGGCCGCCCTGCTGATGGCCATCACGGTGACGCTCCTGCGCGTCGAAGCCCGGCGCTCTCCTTCGCCGCGCCAGGTCGTCGCCAACATCAACCGGCAGCTTCTGGAACACAGCGACCTGGGCATCTTCGCCACCTTGCTCTACGGCGTCCTCGATGTGACAACCGGGCGTTTCAAATACGTCCGGGCGGGCCACGAACTGCCTCTTCTGCTGGATCCTGATAGACAGGTCATTCCGCTGAAGTCCGGCTGCGGACAGCCTGTTGGCATGCTGGCCGAACCCTGCCTGGATGTGCACGAAGTGGACCTCCTGCCCGGTAGTCTG
>JAZDOA010000024.1:0-6447 GCA_043799175.1 Pseudomonadota bacterium
CTGACAATCGGCAATCTGACAATAGCCGGCGGCCTCCTGCTGGCGCCCATGGCGGGCATCACCGATGCCCCCTACAGGCTCATGGCCCGCAACTTCGGTTGCGCCCTGGCCTTCAGCGGCATGATCAGCGCCGTGGGGCTGGCACTGCGGCAGAAGAACACCCTGGCTTTGCTGGACACTCATCCCTCGGAGCGCCCCCTTGCCTTTCAGCTCTTCGGGACCAACGAAGAGCGGTTGGCCACCGCCGCCGCCGTCCTTACGGACCTGGGGGCCGATCTCATCGACCTCAATTGCGGCTGCCCGGTACGCAAGGTGGTCAAGGCCGGGGCCGGGGCAGCCCTGATGCGCGACCCGGCCAAGATAGGACGGCTGGTCTCCGCCATGCGGCGGGCAACACACCTGCCCATTACGGTCAAGATCCGCTCCGGCTGGGAGCAGGCGGAGATCAATGCCGCCCTGGTGGCACGCGTGGCCGAGGAAGCGGGGGCGGATGCCCTGACCGTGCATCCCCGCACCGCGGCTCAGGGCTTCTCAGGGCGGGCGGACTGGGATATTATCCGTTCAGTCAAGAGCGCCGTCCGCATTCCCGTAATAGGTAACGGCGACGTGCTCGGACCCGCCGACGCCGAAATGATGATCCGGCAGACCGGCTGCGATGCCGTGATGATCGGCCGGGCCTCATTGGGAAACCCCTGGATCTTCTCCCAGGCGCTCGCGGCCGCCCGCGGCGAGCCTTGTTCCCTGCCCAGCCCGCACGACAGGCGGGAGGTTGCGTCGCGCCACCTCGAGCTCTCCCTCGAGCACGGCCCGACCAGGTCGGCCGTGGTCAGCTTCCGGCGCTGTTTAATGTGGTACTCCCGCGGCCTGCCCAAGAGCGCGGCCTTCCGAGAGATCATTGCCCGGCAGGAAAGTACCGCCGACCTCGGCGGAGTGTTGCGCGACTACTTCGATTCCATCGAGACGGAGGCCCATTGAGGGTAAAGCTGGCCAAGACCGCCGGGTTCTGCATGGGAGTACGCCGGGCGATGGAGATCCTGCTCGAGGCCATGGCCCGGCAGGACGGCAATATCTACACCTATGGTCCGCTCATCCACAACCCACAGGTGCTCAAGCTGCTCGAGCTCCGGGGCATCAGGGTCGTAAAGCGGCCCGACGGGCTGGCACCCGGCACCATCGTTATTCGCGCCCACGGCATCCCTCCGGCCGAACGCCGCGCCATAGAAGACGCCGGGCTGAAGGTCATAGACGCCACCTGCCCCCGGGTGCTGAAGGTCCAGCGCATCATCCAGACCTACGCCGCCAAGGGCTACTCCACGGTCATCGTGGGAGATATAGACCACCCGGAGGTGAAGGGGCTGCTGGGCTTCGCCGGTGGGCACGGCCAGGTGACAGGCGGGGTGGAGGAAGTCGAAGCCGTCGCCGACAGCGACAAGCTTATCGTCGTGGCCCAGACCACTCAAGACGAGGCGCTCTTCGAGCAGATAGTGGCCCGTATCCGCGAGCTGCGTTCCCAGGCCCGCGTCTTCAACACCATCTGCGACTCCACCCACCGGAGACAGGCGGAGATACTCTCCCTGGCGGAGAGCGTGGATGCCATCGTGGTGGTGGGCGGCAAGAACAGCGGCAACACCCAGCGCCTGGCCCAGATCTCTCAGGCGGCGGGGGTCGCCACCTACCACATAGAAACCGACGACGAGCTAAACCTGGCCGACCTCGCCGGGCTGGAGTCCGTCGGGGTGACGGCGGGGGCCTCCACCCCCACCTGGATGATCGACCGGGTCGTGCGCCGCATAGAGGACGTGCGCTCTCCGGGGGAAGGCCTTGCCGCGTCTCTGGCACGGCGGCTGTTCCACGGGCTGGCCCGGAGCGACCTTCTGCTGGCCCTCGGCGCGGCGGCCGTCACCTATGCCGCAACCCGGCTGGCAGACTTGCCGCCACGCCTGATCTACAGCGCCGTGGCCATGCTCTACGTCTTCGCGATGCACGTCCTCAACCACTTCACCGACCAGGAAGCCGAGCAGCTCAACGACCCCGTTCGGGCCGAGTTCTTCGCCCGACACCAGACCTATTTCCTTACCACGGGCATCCTCTCCATACTCGCCGCCCTGGGGCTGGCCGCGAGCCTCGGCGTCTGGAGCTTCCTCTTCCTGCTCATCATCAGCATTCTGGGCATGATTTACCGCATTACCATCGTACCGGCGGCCATGCTGCGTTACGTGCGCATCTCGAAGCTAAAGGACATACCCGGCTCCAAAACGCTGTTCGTGGCCGTGGCCTGGGCGGCCGTCAGCTCCCTGCTGCCCCCGCTGGCGGCCGGCGGCACGATTGCCCCACCGGCCCTGTTCAGCTTCGGCTACGTCTTCGTGCTGGTTTATATCTGGTCGGCTACCTTCGATATTCTCGACATCCAGTCCGACCGACTGCTAGGGCGCGAGACCGTGCCCGTGCTCATCGGAGAAAAACGCACCATCAAGCTGCTCCAGGGCCTGACCATCGGCGCCGGGGCGTTTCTCGCGGCCGGCGCGGTCGCCGGCGTGGTGCCGCCCGTGGCCTACTGGCTGCTGATTTCCCTGTTGGCAACCCGCCTCTACATCAGCGTCTTCAGTCGCAAGACACCCATCCCCCGCCTGGTGTTCGAGACCCTGGTGGAGGCCAACTTCCTCCTGGCCGCCTTCCTGGCCTGGCTGGCGGCAGCCTGACAGGCGACAGGACCGACAGGACGATTAGGAACCATCAACACGGCTCATGCGGGGCGAAAATCGCTTGGCGCGGCTCGCGCCCTGGCATTGCCGTTGCTTTATCCCTGCGCTGAAGGCCCTCGCGAGAGTTTTTTCACGGCACGAGGCCAAGGGCCGGTAAAGGGGGAAAGACCATGCGTGCGCCCCAAATAGCCAGCCGTATCGCGCTATTACTTCTGCTATTGCTACCTGGGGCGTCATTCGGCGAGGTCTTGTTCGGCGTGAAAGAATTGCCCACCGGAGCGCTGAAAGCGGGACAGCCGACCGCAATCAACAATGCCGGCCAGGTGGTCGGGATCGCCTTCAGCCCCGGACCTGGACCATACCGCAACGTCCTTTGGGAAGAAGGCGCGCTACTCGCCATTTTCCCCTCTGCTCCCCAAGGCATCAATGACCTTGGCGTCGTGGTGGGCAATAATTTCCTGTGGAGCAAAAACGGTGGCTTCAGGCCGCTCGGCCCGCGTGACGGGGGCCGGCGCAACCGCGCCTGGGGCATCAACAACGCCGGGCTGGTGGTCGGGCTGGTGAACGTATGCGTCCCCTGCGAAAGAACGGGCCAGACCGTGCCCTGCCTGTGGCCAGACCCCTGGAGGTGGCCCAAGTCATTCGTCCCGCTGGTGCCCGAAGAAAACACCGACGCCCGCGCGGCCGCGGCCAACGATGCCGGGGTGATTGCCGGGCGCTGTTTCTCCCCGGCCTTCCACTGCAACCGTGCCGCCTGCTGGAAGCCGGGTCCGACCGGCTACGAGATGCGGTTCCTGGCGTCTCCCGGCAACGGATACAGCGAGGCCGAGGACCTCAACGAGAACGATGAAATCGTCGGCGGAGCCATGGTCGAGGCCACGACGGCCCACGCTTTCATCTGGCGGCCGGACGGCAGCGCGCGGGATCTCGGCGCCCCGGCCGACAACCATGCCAGTTGGGCCGAAGGCATCAATAATCAGGGGGTCGTGGTGGGGTTTGGAAGCGTGCCTCACACCACCGAGAGCTACGCCTTCATGTGGACGGAAAAGGACGGCCTGGTGGACCTGAACAAGGTCATCTCCACTGACAGCGGCTGGGTGCTGGAGAGGGCCGTGGACGTCAATGACCAGGGCCAGATAGTTGGCTATGGCAGCCTGCGGGGGGAGGCGATGAGGCCATTCATCCTCACCCCCCTTTCACTCACCCCCCTTTCGGCGGACTGAGGCCGGGGCCACCAACTCTGACCTTCGGTGGTGCCTAGGGCGGGAATCGAACCCGCACGGAGCCAGGCCCCGAGGGATTTTAAGTCCCTTGCGTCTACCAGTTCCGCCACCCAGGCAACCGGCGCTAACGCTACCGTAGGCCCTGGTTGCCGTCAAGGACTGAGGCTAACACAGACCACCCTTTTGCCTTGACGGCCGGCGGGGAGGAACTGTAATAGTCATGAGGTTGCCCTGGCGGCACGGAACAGCTGAGGCTAGCCAGGCAACGGCGCGCTGGTTATAATTCAGTCGTTTGCGCAAATCGGGCCGTCCGTGGCCGGGGAGTGCATCCCCCGTCCGGCGGCTCTTATGGTGAAAATCAACCAACATGAAGGCACTGCTGGCACTCGAGGACGGAAGGACCTTCGCCGCCCGCTCCTTTACCGGAGAGGGCGAGGCCGAAGGGGAAGTAGTCTTCAACACCGCCATGACAGGCTACCAGGAAATCCTCACCGACCCCTCTTACCGCGGCCAGATCATCACCATGACCTACCCTCTCATGGGGAACTGCGGCGCCAACCCCGAGGATTTCGAAAGTGCCAAGGTGCAGGCGGCGGGCTTAGTGGTCCGCGAGTTCAGCACCGTCCGCAGCAACTGGCGCGCGGATCGCACCCTGGCCGACCTGCTCGACTCCGGCGGCATCCTGGGGGTAGATGATGTAGACACCCGCGCCCTGACCCGACACATCAGGCTGGCCGGGGCCATGAAGGGCATAATCTCCACCCGCGATCCGGATCCCGAACGGCTGGCCGCCAGGGCCCGGGCACTGCCCGGTCTGGTCGGGGTTGATCTGGCCTGCCAGGTATCGTGCCGGGAGCCTTATCTGTGGCGGGATCACCCGGCCGAGGCAGGCTCCGCCGCGCTGGCGGCATTTTCCCGTTCACGCAATGGGGGGGCGAAGGTCGCGGTGCTGGACTGCGGGGTCAAGTATAACATACTGCGTAGTCTCGCGGCCCGTGGCGCCCAGGTGCTGGTGCTTCCGGCCACCACCCCGGCCGCCGATATTCTGGCGCTCTCGCCCGACGGGTTGCTCATCTCCAACGGCCCCGGAGACCCCGCCGCGGTGCGCGTGGTCGTGGCCACGGTACGGGAGCTGCTCGGCAAACTGCCCATCTTCGGCATATGCCTGGGCCAGCAGATGCTGGGGCTGGCCTTGGGTGGCACGACCTACAAGCTGAAGTTCGGCCACCGCGGCGCCAACCACCCGGTGAAGAACCTGGCCACCGGCCGCATAGAGATAACCTCCCAAAACCACGGCTTCACTGTGGACATAGACTCCCTGGCCGGGACCGGGGCCGAGGTTACCCATCTCAATCTCAACGACAACACCCTCGAAGGCTTCCGCTGCCCTAAGCTCAAGCTCTTCAGCGTGCAGTATCATCCCGAGGCCAGCCCCGGACCGCACGATTCCAGCTACTTGTTCGATGACTTCTTCGCGCTGATGGGGGCGACCGCCGCGCCCTGACAGCCTTTCTTTGAGCAAACAGGCCATATGCCACGTCGCACGGACATAAACAAGATCCTCATCATCGGCTCGGGTCCGATCATCATCTCCCAGGCCTGTGAGTTCGACTACTCCGGCACCCAGGCCTGCAAGGCGCTGCGGGCCGACGGCTTCCAGATCGTCCTGGTCAACTCCAACCCCGCCACCATCATGACCGACCCCGAGATGGCCGACCGCACCTACATCGAACCGGTGACCCCGGAGGTCGTGGCCAAGATAATAGAACGGGAGCGGCCCGATGCCCTGCTGCCCACCCTCGGCGGCCAGACCGGCCTCAACGTGGCCGTGGCCGTGGCCGAAAGCGGGGTGCTCGAGAAATACGGGGTGGAGATGATCGGGGCCCGCACCGAGGTCATCAAGAAGGCCGAGGACCGCGAGCTGTTCCGCGACGCCATGTTGCGCATCGGCCTCAAGGTGCCCCAGAGCGGCATCGCCCGAAATATGGACGAAGTCCGCCGCATAGCCGAAGAAAAAATCCCCTACCCCATCATCGTGCGGCCCGCCTTCACCCTGGGAGGTACGGGCGGCGGGGTGGCCTATAACCGGGTCGAGCTCGAAAACATGTGCGCCCGAGGGCTTTCCCTGAGCATGATCGGCCAGGTCATGCTGGAGCGCTCCCTGCTGGGCTGGAAGGAGTTCGAGCTGGAGGTGATGCGCGACCTGGCCGACAACGTGGTCATCATCTGCTCCATCGAGAACTTCGACCCCATGGGCATCCACACCGGCGACTCCATCACCGTGGCCCCGGCCCAGACACTGACCGACCGCGAGTATCAGCGCCTGCGCGATGCCTCGCTGGCCATCATGCGCGAGATCGGCGTGGAGACGGGCGGCTCCAACATTCAGTTTGCCGTCAATCCGGAGGATGGCCGGGTGGTGATTATCGAAATGAACCCCCGGGTGTCCCGCAGTTCCGCTCTGGCCTCCAAAGCCACCGGATTTCCCATCGCCAAAATGGCCGCCAAATTGGCCATCGGCT
>JAZDOA010000032.1:0-8051 GCA_043799175.1 Pseudomonadota bacterium
AGTACTTTCGCGATGAGATGCGGCGCAACGTGCTGCTGCTCATAGACAATGTCTTCCGCTTCATTCAGGCGGGCAGCGAGGTCTCGGTGCTCATGGGGCGGTTGCCCTCCAGGGTCGGCTACCAGCCCACCCTGGCCACGGAGCTCTCGGAGCTGGAGGAGCGCATCAGCTCCACCGCGGCCGGGGCCATAACCTCCATTCAGGCGGTCTACGTGCCGGCCGATGATTTCACCGACCCCGCCCCCGCCCACGTCTTCGCGCATTTAGACGCCGCCATAGTCCTCTCGCGCCAGATGGCCGCCGAAGGCCTCTACCCGGCCATAGACCCTCTGGCCTCCGGCTCCAGCCTTCTGGATCCACTCATCATCGGGGAGCGCCACTACGCTCTGGCACAGGAGACCAAGAGGACCATTGCCCGCTACCAGGAGCTGCGGGACGTTATTTCCATGCTGGGCCTGGAGGAGATCTCGGCCCAGGAGCGGCTCACCGTGGCTCGGGCCAGGAGGCTGCAACGCTTCCTCACCCAACCCTTCTTCACCACCGAGCACTTCACCGGCCGCCCAGGCAGGTACGTCTCCACCGAGCAGACTCTCGATGGCGTGGAGCGCATCTTGGGCGGAGAGTTCGATGCTCTGCCGGAGGAGGCACTGTACATGATCGGCGCCATGGACGAGGCCGCACCCAGGGGTGGTGGCTGAATGGAGACCCCGCTTCGCCTGCGCGTGATTACCCCCACGGAGGTAGTGCTGGACGACGACGTCGTCTCGGTGGTGGCCGAGGACGCCAGCGGGGCCTTCGGGATATGGGCGCGCCATGAGGTAATGGCCGCCGTGCTGGTGCCCGGCATCATGCGCTGCCGGACGGCGGCGGGCAAGACCATGTTCATAGCGGTGGACCGGGGCGTGCTGGAGAAGGAGGGAGGCCTGTTGCGGGTGGCTGTGCGCAGGGCGGTGGTGAGCGAGGACTATCGCCAGCTCGAGGATTTGCTCAGGCGGCGCCTGGCCCAGACCGAGGAGTCCGAGGCCGCGGCCCGTGACGCCTTCAGCCGCCTCAGCCTGTCGGTCATGCAGCGGCTGTTGGGTCTTTTTTTCGAGCGCGGCGGCCGGTGACCAAGAAGGATGACTTCGAAGACTTCCTGGCGCGGGTCAGCGGAAGACGGAAGCTGCGGGAGCTGAACGAGCGTGGCGGCGGGTTCTCCCCGTGGCCGGGCGTGGCCATGCTGGGTATCTTCGGCTGGATGATAGTCGTCCCCATGCTTCTGGGTATCTTCCTCGGCCGCTGGATGGACGAAACCCTCCACCACGGCATCTTCTGGACCCTTGCCTTCATGATGCTGGGCCTTATCGTGGGTGCCTGCAACGTATGGCGAGCCATGCACGAAAGATGACGGCCTTCCTCCTGTATCTGGCCTGCGGTGCCTTGTTGGGTTTGGCCTATCTGGTCATGCTCTGGGGCGCGGTGCGGCTGCTGTTCAGCCCCCACGGCGGGGTGCTGCTCTACGCCGCCCTGGTTCCGGTGCGCCTCGGCCTGCTCACGCTGGGCTTCTCTGTCGTCTTGCGCCAGGGCACCTGGGCGGGGCTGGTGGCCCTGGGCGGCTTCGCCGCCATTCGGTTCCTGGCCCTTCGAGGAATGGCGCCACCGCCTTGGCCCCGGCTGCAACCATGAATCATCCCGGCCTCAGCCCGTTCCCGCCGGTGGTCTTCGCCCTGGGGCCGGTGCAGGTTACCCTGACGGTAATCTATACCTGGGTGGAGATGGCCGCCCTGGTGGGGGTGGCCGCGGTCTTTACCAGGGCGCTCGGCCCGCGCCCCGGCGGCGGCCAGAACCTGCTGGAGATGGTCGTGGAGTGGCTGCTGGATACCATCGGGGCGGTAGCCGGCCCCCGGCCCGAGAGGCTGCTGACCCTGGTGGGCACCCTGGCCCTGTTCATCGCCGTCGGGGACTGCATGAGCGTGGTGCCCGGCCTCATGGCCCCCACCCGCGACCTTGGCACCACCGCCGCCCTGTCCCTGGTGGTCTTCTGCGCCGTGCCCTATTACGGTGTGCGCGACCGGGGCCTGACGGGTTATCTGCGCCACTACCTGGAGCCTGCCTGGGTCATGCTGCCCTTTAACCTCCTGGCGGAGGTCTCGCGGACCGTGGCCATGGCGGTCCGCCTCTTCGGCAATATGATGAGCGAGGAGCTTATCATAGCCGTGTTGCTCACCCTGGCCGGCCTGCTGGTGCCCGTGCCCATAATGGCCCTCAGTCTGCTCACCGGGCTGGTGCAGGCCTACATATTCTCCGTTCTCACCCTGGTTTATATCGGTGCCGTGCTCGGAGGCCGGGGGGGTGGTTGAAAAAGGGCCTCGCTTGAATGCAGGGCAGGTACGGGGGCCTGCCCCTACGATAGCCTTGCCGGACATCCGTAGAGGCGGCCCCCCGTGGCCGCCGTATAAACGGTACGTCACCTGGAGATGAGATGGACAGTCTGACCCTGGTCGTTGTTGCCTCGATCGTGACCGCGGGCTTCACCATGGCCATTGGGACCATCGGGCCGGCCCTGGGCGAGGGCCGCGCCGTGGCCGGCGCCCTCGACGCCCTGGCCCGCCAGCCCGACGCCTCCGGCACCATTACCCGCACCCTCTTCGTGGGCCTGGCGATGATAGAATCGACGGCCATCTACGCCCTGGTCGTCTCGCTTGTCCTGCTCTTCGCCAATCCGCTCCTTTCCTACTTCAGCCACTGAGGCGCGAGAGTGATATTCAACTGGTGGACCTTCCTGCTTCAGTTGGTCAACTTCCTCATCCTGCTCTATATTCTGCGGCGCCTTCTCTACGGCCCCATACTGGAGGTTCTCGGTCGCAGGCGCGAACGCATAGAGTCTGAACTGGCTGCCATTGACGCCCGGCGCGCGGAAGTCGAAGAGCAGGGCCGCAGGCAGCGGGAGGCGCTTCGGGGTTTCGATGTCGAGCGGGCGCGCATCCTCGCCGAAGCCCGCGCCGAGGCCGTGCGGGAGCGCCTGAAGCTGCTGGCCCAGGCTCGCGAGGAGGCCCGAAGGGAGCGCGAGGAGCAGCGCGCCGCCCTGGAGGGAGAACGGGTACGGGTGATGCGCGAGGTTCAGGAAGATGTGGTGCGGGCGGCCCTGGAAATCTCCCGCCGGCTGCTTTTCGAGGTTTCCGGACAACGGCTCCATGACGCCCTGGTGGACCTGATTCTGAGTGAGATCAAGGGTCTCTCCCGGCAGGAGGCGGTCCGCCGGCTGGCCTCCGTGCCCGAGCGTCGGGTATCGGTAGTGGGCGCCAGGCCTCTGAGCGAGGGCCAGCGAAGGGTTTTCGAGGAGGTCCTTCATGTCTGGGGAGAGGATATCCGGCTCGAGGTGGAAGAGGATTTTGGCCTGGAGGCCGGGGCACGGGTGGAGGTGGGTGAACTGGTCCTGGACGCAACCGTGGCGACGTGGCTGGAGCGCCTGCGCCGCGAGGTGTTTGACTCCCTCGACCGGAGTGGGGAGGCGGGAAGGTGATACTCGAAGGCGCGCGCCGCGCCGCCCGCGTCCTTTCCGAGGTGGCCCGCGCCACCCGGTTTGGGGTGGCCAGGCAGGAGATGGGCCGGGTGCTCGGCGTGGGCGACGGCATCGCCAGCGTGAGTGGGTTGAGTGATGCCTCGCTCGGGGAGCTGCTGGAGTTTCTTCAGGGCCGTGGCGGCCGCACCCTCGGCTATGCCTTCAACCTCGACGCCTCCGAGGTGGGCTGCATCCTGCTAGGCTCGGAGGAGGCCGTCCGGGCCGGAGACCGCGTGCTGCCCACGGGGCGGGGGGTGATGGTGCCCGTGGGTTTTACTCTGCTGGGCCGGGTGGTCAACGCCCTGGGCGAGCCGATAGACGGCGGCCCTCCCTTGCGAGCCGAGGCCTTCCGGCCGGTGGAGCGCGAGGCTCCGGCCATCGTGGAGCGCCAGCCCGTGCGCCGGCCCCTGGAGACGGCCATCAAGGTGATAGACGTCGCCATTCCCATCGGGCGAGGCCAGCGGGAGCTGATACTGGGTGACCGCAGGCTGGGCAAGACCACCATCGCGGTGGACACCATCCTGAACCAGCGCGACCGGAACATGCCGTGCTTCTACGTGAGCATAGGCCAGAAGAACGCTGCCACGGCCAAGATAATAGACCTCCTGCGTCGGCGGGGCGCCCTGAAATACACCTGCGTGGTGGTGGGGGCGGCCGACGACCCTCCGGGGTTGCAGTTCCTCGCGCCCTACGCCGGTTGTGCCATGGCCGAGTACCTCATGGAGCAGGGCCAGGACACCCTCATCGTCTACGACGACCTCAGCAAGCACGCCGACACATACCGGGCACTCTCTCTGCTGCTGCGCCGCCCACCGGGCCGGGAGGCCTACCCCGGTGACATCTTCTACGTGCACTCCCGCCTGCTGGAGCGCTCCGCCAAGCTGGCCGAGGCACTCGGCGGCGGCTCCCAGACCGCCCTGCCCATAGTGGAGACGCAGGCCCAGAACCTGGCGGCCTATATTCCCACCAACCTCATCTCCATCACCGATGGGCAGATATACCTCAGCCCCGAGCTGTTCAACCAGGGCCAGCGGCCGGCGGTGGACGTGGGCCGTTCGGTCTCGCGCATCGGCGGGGCCACTCAGGTTGCCGCCATGCGGGGGCTTGGGGGGCTGGTGCGGTTGGAGTACAGCCAGTTCAAGGAGCTGGAGACCTTTAGCAAGTTTGGGGCAAGGGTGGAGAAGACCACCAGGGAGCGCATCGAGCGGGGCCGGCGCCTGAGCGAGGCACTCAAGCAGCCGCCCCACGAGGCCTGGCCCGTGGAGGAGCAGGTGGTCCTTTTCCTCGCCCTCCACGAAGGCCTGCTCAATGCCGTTCCCGAGGCCGAGGTGGGCGCCTTCGCGGAGCGGTTGCGCCTGCATGCCAGGGAGCACCTGGCGCCCTTGCTGCGGGCCATTGCCGCCGACAGGGAACTCGCCCCCGCCGAGGTCGAGGATCTGCGGCGGGAAACGGCCGGGCTGGTCTCGGAGTTTTTTCTTCTGGCGCGGCGGGCGGGGGCCTGAGAAGACATATGCCCACCAGTCGGGAGATCCAGACCAGATTGGGGTCGGCTCGCGGGCTGCGGGAGATCGTCCACTCCATGAGGTCCCTGGCCGCCATCAGCCTGCGGCGGGCCGAGGAGGGCCTGGCCACCGCCCGGGAGTACCGCGCTCTGGCGGGCGGGCTTTTGAGCACGGTTGCCCCGCCTCTTGGCCCGGTTGCCAGGCGGGGGGCAGGTCGCGGCGTGGCCGCCGTGGTGGTTTTTACGTCAGACCAGGGGCTCTGCGGCCAGTTCAATGAGCGGACGGTGGATTTTGCCCTCTCGGAGGCCGGGCGGCTTCAGGCCGAATGCCGGTTCATCGTGGTCGGGGAACGTGGGGCCGCCATCTTCGAGGAGCGCGGCGTGGCGGTCTTGTCGCGCGAGGGCTCGCCGCGCGGCCCGGCGGGCATCGGGCCCGCCGTGAGGGGCCTGGCGCTCGATCTGGCCGAGCTCCATGGCGCCAGGCAGATTGATACCCTGCAGCTGGTATACAGCCGCCATGAGTCGGCCGGCCGCTACTACCCGGTGCGTCTGCCGGTCCTGCCGCCACTCCTGGAGCCACCACAGCCCCGGCGGCGCGGTCGCCCCCCGTTCCTGTATACCAGCCCCGAGGCGACGGCCGCGGTCCTGCTGGAGGAATACGTCTTCAGTGAGATTCACGGCGCCCTGAGTGAATCCCTGGCCAGCGAGAACGGTGCCAGGCTGCGGGCCATGGACGAGGCGCTGCACGGTATGGATGAGACCATCGAGGCCCTCGGCCAGCAGTACCGCACGATGCGACAGGAGGAGATCACGGCGGAGATACTCGATGTCGTTGGCGGGGCCGAGGCCCTGAAGAGCAAGCCCCGCTAGTGTCCTGGTCCCGGTCAGGATCTGGTTTAGGGCTCGCGCCCTTAGCCGGAGATTGAGGTGGCGCCCCTGCTCGAAATACTGCTCCCGATGGTGCCGGGCGAGACCATTATGGTCCTCGCGGGCTACACGGTCAGTTACGGCAGCCTGGGTGACGACTTTTGTGCTCTTGGGGTACTTCTTCGGCAGGCCCGTTGTTCTGGCGCTGAAAAACGCCCACGGTCGGGCAGGTTTGGCCCTTGGTAGCGCGGCCGCGCTGGTGCTTATGTGGTGGTTGCTACGCCGCGCCGGGCGGCGCCTGCCCCACTAGCTCAGGCCGAAACATAAGAGCCCAGGGTGGCAGGGACGTTAAGAGAATCTTACGGTTTGGAGACAGCCGCCAACCCGAGGGCAAAAAAAGAGGACCCTCTGGAGGAGG
Source organism: Pseudomonadota bacterium (assembly GCA_043799175.1). Classification (GTDB taxonomy): domain Bacteria; phylum Desulfobacterota; class JAZDOA01; order JAZDOA01; family JAZDOA01; genus JAZDOA01. Next base: position 6,328 of record JAZDOA010000032.1, read on the forward strand.
ACCCTCTTCGCTCTTTCTCGGCGCGCCCCGTCCCTATGGAGTGGTGGTCCAGGCGACGCTGTTCCCCGGCCAATCACGGTTCTGCCAGGGGTGCTTGTTGCCCAGGGTTATGTTCAGCTCACCCGGCTCGCGGTTATTGCCGTCCCGGTCCAGGTCGCTGATGTTCCCGGAGCTATTGACAATGCAAATACCGAAGACGTTGTTATTGTTGGATGTATTGCCGGCGACCACATTGTTGGAGGAGCAACCGCCCAGCGCTATGCCGCTGCCCATATTCCCATTGGTTTCATTGCGAAGCATCTGATTGCCGTTGGACTGGGCGCGTGCCCATATGCCGTTAAGGGCGTTGGAGTTGCAATGGTTGGCTTCCACGGTGTTGCCGCCTGACTGGTTGGTGAGGGTGATCCCATTGCCTTCGCTGCCGCCGGCGGTTTTCAGGGTGCCCACGACGGTGTTGTCAACGATGTAGTTTCCCGTGCTGCACAGTTGAACGAGGATCCCGTGGCCGATGTTGTCTTCGCAGGTGTTTCCTCGCAAGGTATTCGAGTTGGAAAGCTGCTGCAGGAGGATTCCGACGCCGGGCGAGACAAATTCCGCGTCGGAGGGCTCGCTCGAGACATGATTGTTTTCGATGGTATTGCCGCAGGATCTATCGGTCAGGAGAATGCTGGCCGTCCCGTTGCCGTTCAGGTAGTTGTGCACCACGGTATTGTCGCTGGACCGGCCGTGCAGCAATATGCCGGCGTCGTGGTTATAGGCTACCCAGTTCAATTCCACGGTCAGCCCTTGGCACCTGAACAGCCGCACTCCGACGCCGTTATAGCCAACGATGCTCATATAAATGTTGTTGTTGGTGACGGCTCCGCTGGAACATGTTGAGAAGTACATGCCGTTATGACCGTTGTCAATCGTGGTGCACATTTCGACGGATACGTCACTGCAATTATTGTAATAGATTCCGCTGCCGAGATTCTTGATGGCCTGAACGTAACCCGCACTTATTTGTTTACTGTTTTCTATCCGAAGGCCGTCGGTGAAGTTTCGGACAGCCACGTCGCCAATGGTTATGTTGGAGCGTCCGGTCAGATAAATGCCGCTTCCGGCGCCACTGCCGGTGATGGTAACATCGCCGCTACCCAGGAGGGTGAGATTGTCGGCGACGATCTCGATTCCCTCATTGAGGTTATGCGTCAGGGTTGCCGTCCGGGAGATGGCATCCCATTCGCCCACGCCGGGGTTGCTCCAGCCTCCGTCACCGAGGGTAACCGTGGCCCAAGTGGGTGGGGCCGCGACGAGTACCGCCGTGAAGAGGGCGCCGATGATGACCAGGGTGCGGAGAGTCTTTGAGGCATGATTCCTGGCTTCTTTCATTTCGGGCAAGGCCTCCTTTAGGGTGATGAGGCCAGCGCGCGGGGGAGTTGTGTCCGGCGGCGAGGTATGCGGCCATCGTGAAACAACGTGCCGGCGGACCAAGCTTTCCCGCGTCCGGGCAAAGAAAAGAGGGGAGAAGGGTTGTCGTCGGTCCGGTTGCAACCCCGCTGACCATGCGGATTTTACTTGCAGCGCAGGTAATGTGTCAAGCAAAACCCGCTTTGGCAAGGTGCTCATCTTGGGGGGTACTGGCGAACTACGCAGCCCGAATGCAGAAAACCCCCTTAAGGGGGTTCTCTGCATTCGGGATAGAGATCTGGGCGAGCGCCAGAGTTTTTTAAAGGCCTCGTCCG
>JAZDOA010000054.1:0-7140 GCA_043799175.1 Pseudomonadota bacterium
GCCCTCGGCATGACCTTGGCCGACCTGTTTGCGGACCGGCCCAAAGACCAGACGCCGACCGCCACAAAGATCAACCTGGCTGACCTGGCTCGCGACAAGGGGCTGCCCGTGGACTTCCTCAAGGCTCTCGGCCTGCACGACATTCCCCACGGTGGCGTGGGTGTTCCCTACAAGGACGCTACGGGCCACGTGGTGGAGACCAAGCGCCGCACAGCACTCAGAGCCAAGGAAGGCAGCTTCTGGGCCAAGGGGAAGCCCCTGATGCCCTACGGGCTGGAGAGGCTGGCAAAGGCACGCGAGAGGGGAAAGCTGCTTCTGGTGGAAGGTGAATCTGACTCCTGGACCGCCTGGCATCACGGCCTACCCTGTCTCGGTATCCCAGGGGCTTCCAACGCGGGTTGCCTGAAGGCCGCCCACCTGGAGGGCATTACGCGGCTTCTCGTCTGGCAGGAACCTGACCAGGGCGGCAAAGCCTTCGTTGCCGGCCTTGCCAAGAGGCTCAAGGCCCTTGGCTGGAGGGGCGAGGCCAGGGTGATACAGCCGCCTGAAGGTTTCAAAGACCTGAACGACCTTCACCGGCTTCACTCTTCAGACGCTACTGCTTTCAGGGCGGCCCTCAAGGAACTGGCAGAGGCTGCCCAGCCCTTGCCTGAACCGCAAACCGAAGCCGTGGCCAAGCCTGAGGCCGAGACCCTGCCCATCTACCGCTGCCTGGCCGACGTGAAGGCTCAGCCCATACACTGGTTATGGAAGGGCCGGATTGCGCGCGGAAAAGTCTCCGTGCTGGCCGGCCATCCTGGGCTTGGGAAATCACAGGCCACGGCAAGCATGGCCGCCATCACCACTACCGGCGGCCTATGGCCCGTGGACGCGACACCCTGCGAAAGGGGATCCGTGGTGTTCCTTTCGGCCGAAGACGACCCCGCCGACACCATCAGGCCCAGACTGGAAGCGGCAGGGGCAGACCTGAAGAAGTGCCACGTCCTTGAGGCGGCCCGTGCAGGGGTTGACGCTAAGGGTGAGGTGGTATCCCGGCCCTTCAGCCTGGAAACGGACCGTGGCCAGCTCGAGGCAGTTCTTGAACGGATAGGTGACGTGGCGCTGGTGGTCATTGACCCTATCACGGCCTATCTGGGCACCACGGATTCCCACCGTAACGCCGAGGTACGGGCGCTGCTGGCTCCGCTGTCGGCGCTTGCCGCCCGGCATGAAGTGGCCGTGCTCTGTGTCTCTCACCTGAACAAGGGGGCGGGAGACGCCCTCATGCGGGTTATTGGCTCCGTGGGTTTTGTGGCCGCTGCCCGTGCGGGTTACCTGGTGGCCAAAGACGCCCAGCGGCCCGAACGCCGGCTGTTTCTGCCCATCAAGAACAACATCGGAGCCGACCAGACCGGCTTGGCCTTCACGATAGAGGGACACAACCTGCCTGGGGGCATCGAGACGTCCCGCGTCCTGTGGGAGGGCCAGCCCGTCACCACGACCGCAGATGAGGCCCTGGCAGCGGCGGCCGAGGGGGGCGAAGAGCGTTCAGCCGTGACAGAGGCCAAGGAGTTTCTTGAAACCCTTTTGACCGACGGGCCGGTATCCGCGAAGCAAGTTGAACGTGTAGCCGGAGAGGCGGGCATTGCGGAGCGCACCCTTAAGCGCGCGAAGAAGGCGCTGGGGGTTGTGGTGGCCAAGGCCGGCTACCAAGGGGCCTGGGAATGGGAGATGCCCTCAAAGGGGGCCAAAGATTCCAAAGAGTGCCAAGAAAAAGACGTGGCCCCCTTTGGCGACGTTGGCCCCCTTTGGGCCAAGTCAGACCCCGGCAACGGCGAGGCCCCAGCGGAGGCCGAGAAGCCCGAGGAGCAACCCGAACAGGAGGTGTTCATCTTATGAGCACTGCGGCTCTGGTGACGGACCTTCAGGCCCGTGGGGTGCGGCTGTCGGCAGTGAACGGCCGTTTGAGGGTGGAGGCCCCCAAGGGGCTCCTGACCCCCGAGGTCAAACAGGCGTTGGCCGAGCGTAAGGGTGAAGTCCTGGCCTACCTGACGGCCTGGCCCGGACCCTGTTACGCCTGTGGCGAGACGGCCTGGTGGCTGGGAACCGATACCGGGGTGATTGTCTGCGGTAGATGCCATCCGCCGATGTTTACCCACCATGTGGCCGCATGGGTGCCGCAGTCAGCGCGTACATGGCCACGCCAGTGAAGCTAGACACCCTGTTCCCTGAGCTTGTAGGCAAGGACGCAGCCTTGACCCCCGTGGGCCTCTTCCTGGTCAAGTTGCCCAAGGGGTGCGTGGCAGTCTTCACGAAGGCTGAATATCTGGCGGCCATTGGCAGGGGCAAGGGCATCATCCGGTCGCGGGCTTTTCATCAACGCTTGCAGGCCGCCGCCGAGGAGCGGGAACTGTCCGAAAATCGTACAGTCGCTCAAGCGGTAGGGGTGGGGGTGGGCCATGAGGTGTGAAGCGAACACGGCCAAGGGGCAGCGCTGCAAGGCTCCGGCTCTGAAAGACGGGCCATTCTGTGCTCTGCACGCAAACCCCGACGTAGCCCGGCAAATTGGCTCCAGGGGCGGCTTAGCGGCCAGGAAGAAGGTTGTCTTGGCCAAGGCTGACTTCTCCCTGAAATCCCCTCAGGACGTAGCGGCCATGCTTGAGACGGCCTGTAACGCCATGCTTCGAGGTGAGCTTGACCGCGGCCTGGCGAGTTGTGCCGGTTATCTGGGGCAGGGCATCATCAAGGCCCTCGAACAAGGAGACCTGGAGCGGCGGATAGCTGCCCTTGAAGAGAAATCAGGAGCAAAGTGAATGGTTGCATCACTTTTGAGGAGGGTTGAGCGATTGGAAAATCACCGGATGCCTGAGAACATTGAAGACAACCTGCCCCCAGAAATCCGCGCGGCCAATGAGACGGCATGGGCTGAGTACTTCGCCAAACACCCGGAAGAGCAGGGGCAGCTGCTGACCATACCGGATGTTGTACGCCTGGCTGATGAGGAAGCCTGGGCTAAGCACTACGGCATCAGGAGGGCTTGAAAGCTCCACCCAGTAACCTACCGGGGGGGGGGGCGGGTGTCCTGCCCTCTCTCCCAAAGCCCCGACTTTCCGCCGCGTGCTTCCCATGTGCTTCCTGCGCTCGGAAGGGAAATTTAAGCGAGCTATCTAACCCCTTGACATCTTTGGCAAGCCCGGCCAGCCCCGAACGGGCGACCATCAGATTCAACGTGTGAGGGCGGTCCCTTAGTCCGTCGCCACGACAAAGGCTTCGGAGAACCCGTTGCGCCGCATGTCTTCCTGGCCCTGCCGCGCCTCTTTCAGACTGCGGTAGTGCGCCACCCGCACCCTGTACAGCCCTTCGCCGTCAGGGTCCGGCAGCACCACCCCAGCCCGACCAAGATCCACAAGTCTCTCGGCCAGCCGTCTGGCGTTGGCGCGGTCTCGGAAGGCCCCTACCTGAATGGCGAAGTCCCCCGCATCATAGCTGCTCGGCAGCCGGTAGTCGCCCGCCTCGTTCTTATATCCCAGGGCCTCCACGCGGACCGGCGCCAGGCCGTCGGCTACCATGTCCAGCGACTTGGCCCCCGCCAGGGACAGGTCGATAAGCCGCCCGTCCACGAACGGGCCGCGGTCGTTGATCCTTACCACCACCTTGCGGTCGTTGCGCAGGTTGCACACCCGCACCCAGGTGTTGAGCGGCAGCGTCTTGTGGGCGGCGGTCAGGGCGTACATATTGTAGGTCTCTCCGCTGGAGGTCGGCCGCCCGGCAAAATCATTGCCATACCAGGATGCCAGACCATCCTCGACGTATCCGTCGGCTGTCTTGTAGGTCTGGTAAGTCCGGCCGAAGACCTCATAGCTGCGCCCGTAGCCTCCCGGCGGCGCCACGCATTGTTTGGCGCAACCGGATGCCGCCAGGACGGCCAGAAGCAGCGGGAGGAACCTTCCCGCGCGGGAGGAGCGGAGGGGGGGATTGCCCGCGATGCACGGTGGGTGGAATGAATCTACGCTCATGATCCCCTTGTTTAGGCTGTCTCAAGCCACCCGTCTTCGGCATTGCGCCGCCAGCGGGTGGCAGGACCGACCAGCCGGGTTGAATGGGCCGGACGTAATGGGCTGTTGCGGCCCCACCTGTATGTGGCCGTCGGCACGGCCTGTCCAACCGCCCCCCCCCCGCGGGGGGGGGCTGGAACAGCCTGCCTCCAGTTATGACGGGCAACCCTCAATGGCTCCCGGCTGGAAAGGCCTGGCCGGTACCGCTGTCTGGAGCGAGGCCCGCGCCCGCCGCCTGCCCGTCATTTGGGCTGGGAGCCTCCGGCTGTGGCGCCGGCTCATAGACGCTCAGTGGCTCGCAGGCTCCGCCGCTGGCCGCTGGCTCCGGCTGGCAGGTCGTGCAGGCAGCCATTAATCCCCCTGATAGCGCAAGGCCCAGAAGTAGGACGCGGCAGCGGGGTTTCGCCTTCATCGGCTCTCCTATGTTGCGGGCGGCTCATGACAAAACCTTCCCCCAGTATTTCACAGTATTTCAGCCCTGGGGCGGCAGAGTCAACAGGAAGTGAACGGTTGACATCCAGCCTCCCCCGCGGCTATCTTCGACTTTGCCGCCCTCGGCCGGCCCGCCAACCCGGCGGTCCTCGTTCGGCCCAGCTTCAATCAGGAGGTCTCGTTCCCCCTTGCCCAGCCTTCCCCGCCGTCCGCGAGGTCGTTTAACCAGGCTTCTGGTGGTCCTGCTCCTCATCTGCCCCGCGGCCTGCGCCGGCATTGACGCCGGAGGCCCCAACTGGCGAAGGGCCGGCTTCAACTACCTGTTCCAGGAAATCGCCATCGACGCCGACCACCTGGAGTACTCGCCCGAAGGGGTCATAGGGGTCTCGGTAAAGACCGTGCCCGAGAGCGCCTGGGCCGACCTCTACTGCCAGAGGAGAATCCCCGAGAAGGCAGCCTTGCTGGCCCGGATCTCGGGCCTGGATCCCAACCCCGAGGCAGCCTCCGGCGAGGCGCCGGACTGCCGCGGCTATCAGTACACCGTTACCAAGTATCGCCTGGACTGCCCGGCCCGTTGCTACCTCAAGCTCGGTAGCGTGGACTACGATGGGCAGGACAACGCCCTCTTCGTGTGGAGCGGAAGGGACGCTCAGCCGCGTAACATCCAGTGGGGAAGCGTCGAGGAAATAGTCAGCGATAGCCTCTGCCATTAGAGCAGCGCCTGGTCCGCCCGTTTGTGGCCCTCGCCCCGCCCGCAGTTCCTCCGAGGTGGAAATTTTCCACTTGAGCCGGCTTAACTTCCCTTGACATTCTTATTACTTTTTGCTATTCTGCCACCAATCTGATGGTGATATAAGCTGTGCCCGCTTGCTGCGCCAATGGGCCATGCGCTTCTGCTTGAGATTGGGTCGCCACGAGTGGCCGTTGTGCCGATAGGATCTTTGGGCGGTGCCGATCTCGCGACCCCGTCGCCGGAAGGACTGAAGCGATGCGCAACCCACGATTCGGATTGCTATTGTTCCTGTTATCCCTCCTTGTGACTGTCCCTGCGGTCGCGCGCGCGACCAACTGGGAGTTTATCGGCTCCAGCTCCCAGGCCCAGGAAATCGCCGTGGATATGTCCAGCATGAGGGTGCTTTCCGCGGGGACCATTAAAGTGGCGGTGCGGCTGGTTCCCCCCACGGAGCTTGCCAGGGAGTACAGCAGGAAGATGATAGCCGAGAATGGAATCTCTTCCCCGCCGGAGCCGCGGGAGGAAGCGGCGGCCGCCGATCCCCTCCGGGGCTATGTCAACTACAAGTACACGGTGCGCTACTACGAGGTGGACTGCATCACCAGACAGGCCAGGATTACGGCCGTGGCCGACTATGACCGGGGAGATGATCTCCTGCAGATGCTGCCGGATAGCGAGGCCAAGTGGGAGAGTCTCGGGCGATCGGGCATCCCGCTGGCGCTCTTCGAGATGTTCCATGATGCCGTGAAGGGAGAGACAGACCAGGCCCTGGCGGACAAGGAGTCATCTGCGGCGGGAAATTACGTAGTCGGCAATGTCATAAAGTAGCTGTTTGACCGGGCCGTCGGCGAAAGGCACCAGGCTTGCCTTGGCTTCGTTTATGTAGCGCGCGGCCATATGGCGGCCGGCTTCAAGCCCGTCGTGGTTGCCGATTATGCCCTTGATTTCCTCGAAGGCGGCCTCCTCGATCGGCGCGGAATCCATCACTTCCTTGATGCGCGCCTTCTGCTCGGGCGTGCAGCGGGCAAGCGTATGTATTAGTGGCAGGGTGACTTTCCCTTCGCGCAGGTCGCCCCCGACCGGCTTGCCCAGCTCCTCGATGGTGGCTTCGTAGTCCAGGTTGTCGTCTATCAGCTGAAAGGCCATGCCGAGGCTGGTGCCGAAATCGCGCAGCGCCTGTTCCTGGGGTTGAGGCGCGCCAGCCATGACCGCCCCCAGGTGGCAGGCCCCGGCTATCAGAACCGCCGTCTTGCGTCGCACGACCTCCAGATATTCCTCTTGAGTCAGATCAAGGTTGTCGCTCTGTACCAGCTCCAGCACCTCGCCTTCGGCCATTTCAGTGGTGATGTCCGAGAGCAGGGCCAGCATGCGCTGATCGTGGTGGGCCGTGGCCAACCAGAAGCTTTTGGCCAGCAGAAAATCTCCTACCAGGACGGAGGCTGAGTTGCCCCAAACGGCGTTGGCCGAGGTGGCGCCCCGCCGAATGTCGGCATTGTCCACGACGTCATCGTGAAGCAGGGTGGCGGCGTGCAGGTATTCGAAGATGATGGAAAAGCCATGAGCCCCCTTGCCCTGGTAGTCGCAGAGCCGGGCGGAGAGAACGAAAAGGAGCGGCCTGAGCCGTTTCCCCCCGCTCTGCAATATGTACCGGCCTACCTGAGCGATAAGGGGCACGCTGGAGGTAAGGTTTTGATCGAGCTCGAGGTCGATTTGCTTGAGGTCTTCTCGCGCCGCCTCGAAGAATCGGCCGTTTTCCATATGGCACCATCCTCAAACTAGGCATGAATACATTGCTCTTGGCCGCAAGTCAACGGCCAAGGACAGCCCTCAATCTCCGGCTAAGGGTGCCGGGGCCAGATGGATTCGCACTCTTGAAGCGGCATAGAGTACCCTTGCCACTTCCGCACACAGCCTCAAGAGCGTCTCCCGGGCGTGGCGGAC
>JAZDOA010000124.1:0-3392 GCA_043799175.1 Pseudomonadota bacterium
CGCAAGAAGGAGCAATGCCGCCGCCAGTGCCGATCTCATGTGCTACCGCCTCACGTTGTTGGCCAACTGCAGCATCTCGTCCGCCGTCTGTATGGCCTTGGAGCTTACCTCATAGGCCCGCTGTCCAACGATCATCTGCACCATTTCCTCCACCACGGAGACGTTGGACATCTCCAGAGATCTCTGCATGATGGTTCCCATGCCGTTCTGGCTCGGCTGTCCGGCGGCGGCATCTCCGCTGGCCGCGGTGGGCCGGTAGAGGCCGCGGCCGATGGACTGGAGGCCGGCGGGGTTGGGAAAGTCGTAGATCTGGAGCTGCACCGCGGCGGCCTCGGTACCGTCGTAGCTGGTGGCCGACATCATGCCCCCGGAGTCCACCGAGACCTTCACCGAACCCGAAGGGACGCTGAACTCAGGCTGCAGGCGGTCGCCGTCGGAGGTGCAAACGTAGGCGTCCTTGTCGAGCTTGAAGGCGCCGGCGCGGGTGTACAGATCCTCGCCGTTGCTCTGCACCAGGAAGAAGCCTTTGCCCTCTATGGCCAGGTCGAGGTCGTTGCCGGTCTCGGTGTAGTCGCCCTGGCTGAAGATCTTCTGCACCGCCGCCGGCTTGGTGCCCATGCCCACCTGAATGCCCGTGGGGACCTGACTGCCGCTGGCGGTGGTGGCGCCCGGCTGGCGCAGGGTCTGGTACATGAGGTCCTGGAAGTCGGCGCGGCTCCGCTTGAAGCCGGTCGTGTTCACGTTGGCCAGATTGTTGGCGATGACGTCGATGTTGAGCTGCTGGGCCGTCATTCCGGAGGCGGCCGACCACATGGCGCGAATCATAGTCTGTTACCTCAGTTCGGCGATTTCCACGCTCCGCGCGTCCATCTGGCCGTATGCCTGAAGCACCCTCTGATGCGCTTCGTAGCGGCGCAGGGCATCGAGCATGCCGACCATCTCCTCAATGGAACTGACATTGGAGTTCTCCAGGGATCCTTGGCGCATCTCGTAGGGCAGGCTGGGCGCGCCGGGGTCACCGGAGGCGGCAAACATGGCGTCTCCCATTTTCTCCAGGCGCGCTCCCTGGGGGAACTGGGCCAGGCCTATCTTGCCCGCCGTCTGGCCTCCCACGCCAATGGTGCCGTCGCTGGCAATGACCGCGGTTCCCTCGCCCAGGGTGATCTTCTGGTTGTTGGTGTCCAGCACCGGATAGCCTTCCTGGCTGACCAGCAGGCGGTTGCGGTCGAGGGTAAAGTTGCCCCGGCGAGTGTAGCGGATGCCCTGGGGGGTCTGGAGGCGGAAGAACCCCGACCCTTCGATGGCCAGATCCAGGGTGTTTCCCGTCTGTTGGGTAGAACCCTGAAGCAGGTCTGTCTCAGCCCCCGTCATCCGCACGCGGCTGGCGCTCCAGTTGGCCCCGAAGCCTACGGGGACGATGGCCGGTCCGCCCCGTGCCGGATCGGGCAAGGGCTGGCGGTCGGTGGCGGGATGGAGGAAATCGGCGAAGCGGGCGCGGTCACGCTTGAAGCCCGTGGTATCGGCATTAGCCAGGTTGTTGGCTATGACTTCAAGGTTCCGCTCCTGCGAGAGCGCTCCAAAGGCCGCTGATATTACCCCAGTGTCCATACGCAGCTCACCTCACACGGCTCAAGTAGCAACAGACATGCCAGACAGGGGAAAGGCTTCGGGCGAGGACAGGCCCAAGGGGCAAGGTAGCAATCGAATTGGGAAAAGGGGCCGGGCGCGGAAAGATTTCACCTTGGGCTCGAAGGGAGCGGTGGGAAGCCCTTGCCCGGTACGACGGGACGAAAATGGCAGGATGCCTGAAGTCTCAAAACACCTATTTGGTTGCCCCCGGCTTCCTTTCACTGATAAACTACAGGGTCATGGGGCAGATTCATGTCGTGCTTTTTCTCTGACGGTTCAAGAGGACGCCGGCTGCTGGCCGCGGTGGTGGCTGTCTGCCTGTTGGTGGCATCCGCCCCGGAGTCCTTTGGGGCTTTTTTCAGCCACTTCAGCCCGGAAGAAGAGCGCAAACTGGGCGACAAGCTCTTGGTCGAGGTCCGCGAGCGCTACGGGCTGATCGACGACCCGGTCGTCGTCTCTTACATAAACGCCGTCGGCGCCCATCTGGTGGAAAAGCTTGGCTACAAGACTTTCCCCTACCACTTCTACGTGGTCAACTCCGAGATCCTCAACGCCTTCGCCGCGCCCGGCGGTCATATCTTCGTCTTCAGCGGCCTGCTGACCCGCCTCAATAGTGAAGGAGAGCTGGCCAGTATCCTTTCTCACGAAATCGGCCACGTCTCCTGCAACCACCTGGCAAAGCGGATGTCGCGCGGCACCAAGATCGGCCTGGCCACCCTGGCCATGGTCCTGGCGGGGGCCTTCCTGGGCGGCGGAGGCGAGGCCAGCCAGGCGGCGTCCATGAGCGGTCTGGCGGCCGGGGCCTCGCTCTCCCTGAAGTTTGACCGCAAAGACGAGGAGGAGGCCGACCGGGTGGGCCTCAAGCTTCTTCGGGGAACCGGCTACGACGGCAACGCCGCCGTGAATGCCCTGCGCACCATTTATCGCTTCCGCTGGTACGGCTCAGACGAGGTTCCCACGTATCTGTCCACCCACCCCGACATGGGCCAGCGCATCAGCTACCTTGAAGACATGCTGCTCGCCAGCCCGGCGGCCGCGCCTCCTCTGGCCCTCAACCCCCTGGATTTCAAGAAGGTCCAGACCCGTCTCCTGGCCTCCTGCGGAGACCCCAAGCTCTGCCTGGCCCGGTTCGAGGGGGTTCTTCTGCAGAAAACGCCCCCCGATTTCCTCGGCACCTACGGGCTGGGGCTCGCCTACCGGCGCCAGGGCAGATACGCCGAGGCTCAGGCGGCCCTGGAGAAGGCCCTCGCCCTGCAACCCACGGATAATGACGTGCTCCGGGATCTCGGGGTCTGCTACTTCGAGGCCGGGAAGAACGCCGAGGCCGCGGGCGCCCTGCGCAAGGTGCTCGCCGCCCACCCTGATGACACGGCGGCCGCCTATTACATGGGCCGCGCCTCCCAAGAATCCGGAGACCTCGACGCCGCGATTGACTGCTACCGGAAGCTGCTTGGCGGCGGGCTGGAAACCGCCGACATCCACGACAACCTGGGGCTGGTCTATGCCAAGAAGGGGGACATGGCCTCGGCCCACTACCACACCGGCATGGCCTTCAAGCTGCGCGGAGACATGGAAATGGCCGCCTTCCACCTCCGCGATGCCGAAAAGCTCTGCAAAGGCAAGCCCGAGGAGGAGAAAGTGCGCTCGGCCCTGAAGGAGTGCCAGGAGGAGATCGACGCCAGGCACAAGGAAAAGGCAGCCAGGCCGGGAGGGCAGCCGCCGCGACTATTGCCCTCAATGTCAGGTAATTAGAAGCATCCGAG
>JAZDOA010000127.1:0-2851 GCA_043799175.1 Pseudomonadota bacterium
TGCAGAGCAACTTGCCAAGAAGCCGCCGCTCTCGCTGCGCTACACCAGGATTGCGATAAACCTTGAGCTCAAGCGCCTCATGCAGGAAGGGCTCGGCTCTGGACTCGCCCTCGAGGGATTGGGTCTCATTGGGCGCCAGGAGTTGAGGAAGGAACAGACGGGCAAGTAGTGCTTGGCAGAGTATGTTCCCGCATAGAGTACTAAAGTACTCCTGCTCCAACCGCTGAAACTCTCTTTGCGCAAGAGATTGTACATATGTTGTCATTCTGACCCTGAGCCTGTCGAAGGGGAAGAATCCGCTAACATTTGCGCAAGGCGACGGATTCTTCCCTTCGGCTTCGCCCAGGGCAGGCTCTGCTTCGCTCCTCAGAATGACAACCGGGAATATGGCACCCTAACGTGCTGATACTTCGGCAACAAAGTACTTATGAAGTTGCCTTTGCAGGAATACTGATAGGAGGCGCTAAATGGACCAGGTACTGAAGGGCAAAGTAGCCATAGTAACCGGGGCTGCGGGAGGCATCGGGCAGGCCTACGCGCGGGCGCTGGCACAGGCAGGCGCCGCGGTGGTGGTCGCCGACCTCAACGAAAAGGGCGCTCACGAAGTTGCGGCGAAGCTCTCAGGCGCGGGACTTCGCGCCATTGCGGTCGGCGTTGACATTACCAGGCCTGAATCAGCGGCAAACATGGCGGCCAGGGCGAAGGAAGCCTTCGGTGGCGTAGACATTCTGGTGAACAACGCGGCCCTGATGGCAGAGGTCCCCATGACCAAGATGGCAACTTATCCGATGGACTGGTGGGACCGGGTGATGAAGGTGAACGTTGCCGGAGCGCTCATCTGTTCCCAGGCGGTCATCCCCTCGATGAGGGAGAGGGGAGGCGGCAAGATCATTAACCAGTCCTCGGGCGGCGCCTTCGAGCCCAAGAACGTCTACGGAGTGAGCAAGCTGGCGTTGATAGGACTCACCGTCGCGCTGGCTAGGGAACTGGGCAGGCACAAGATAAACGTTAACGCCATCGCCCCGGGAGCCATCGACACGGAGGCCGGGTTCAAGGTGGCGCCCAAGGACTCGCCGTTCCGGGCGATGATGCAGGAAAAGACGGCGATGCAGTCGCTGGGGTCGCCGGAGGACCTCTGCGGCGCGCTGTTGTTCCTGGCTTCCCCGGCGAGCAACTACATGACCGGGCAATGCCTCAACGTGGACGGCGGCTGGATAATGCGGCTGTAAACAACGTATCTCTTTCTTGGACCGGCCTCGACTGCCTGTACGAGCTGCTCCACTTTTCCCGGACCGGCCCGGCGGTAGCCGAGCCAACGATCAGGGCGAGGAGCACGCCAACCCGTGCGTTCGCCGTCCACTTCGCCAAAGTAGCGCCGCCCGCTGCCCCGGCCGCGGCAAAGCTACCATCCGCGCCTACGTTATGGTTGAGCAGCTTGCCTATAGCCACGACCCGGGCATAGCTGCCAGCCTTCACAGTTCAGGATAGGTCCTCCGTCAAGTGGGGAGTGTGGGGGCGTTTCACCATGTCCATGAACAACTCGTGGACTACGGTCGGGTTTGTCTTTGCATCAATTAAAACAGGGAGGTCTCCCTTTCCTATCTGTGCTGCCACATGTCGCAGGTCTTCGAGTTTGCGCACGGTGAAGCCTACGGCGCCAAAAGCTTTCCCCACCTGGGCGAAATCGGGATTGTTGTAAAGGGCTATGTTGACAGGCCTGCCGCGAGCCTCTAATTGATGCACTTCCGCGCCGAAACCATTATCGTTCATGACAATCACAGTCATCGGGATACGGTGACGGACTGCCGTGTCCAGTTCTTCGACAGACATCATGAAGCCACCATCCCCTGCGAAGACAGCTACGTGTTGGTCCGGCCGTCCAACGGCTGCCCCGATACCTTGGTACAGCCCCAGACCTATGCTCCCAAAGCCTTGGGTCCATAGGAAGTGTTTTGGGCTCGGCAAGGATATGTCCGGAGCAACAAAGAGCATGCAGTGTCCGCCATCCACGGAAACGATACGTTCCTTGGGGAGCATCCTGTCCATTTCTGCCACCAATTGCCTCGGGTCGATAGTATCCGGGGATTCCGCGTAAGTGGTCTTTCGGACCAGCTTCGAGTCTGCGATCAGAGAACTCGCTTCTTTATTCCAGAAACCTCTCTTCTTCTGGAAACCTTGCCGCGTCAACTCGCTGTTGAGAGCCCCGAGGCTAACCCGAGCATCGCCTAGGATTCCCGCTGATGCAGGTAGGTAGTTGCCGATTTGGCCGGGATTCCGGTCGATGTGGATAATACGCGCCTCAGGAAACAACAGACCGTGTTCCGTAGTATCGGGGTTCAAGCTGCAGCCAACCGCGACGACGCAATCACATTCCGACAGCAGTGAATGCGTGGCATCGGTGCCAAGAAGGCCGGCCAATCCGGCGTTCTGTGGGTGGTGTGATAGGTATCCTCTGGCCAGAAGAGTGGTAAGCAGAAGGGCGCCAGTCCGCTCTGCCAGGACACATATCTCCTCATCTGCCTGCGATTCGAGGGCGCCGCGCCCTACTACTATGGCGGTTCTTTCCGCCTCGCCCAGGATAGCTGCCGCACGAGCTATCGCCTCAGAATCAGGGCGTATTCTCTGCCGTTCTGGATTCCCGACCGGTCCGGGTGAATATTCCCACTCCAGGTCATGTTTGCCTATCATCATGTCAAGCGGAACAGCGAAGATCACCGGCCCTTGCCCGGAGCGGGCAAAACGGAACGCCAGTTGGATGTCCTCGGCCAGCGTTTCCGGGTGACGCACGTGAACATACTTCCCGGCGATCGCTTCACCGAAAGGACGTTGATCCATGTTCTTTTCTCTGAAG
>JAZDOA010000141.1:0-2366 GCA_043799175.1 Pseudomonadota bacterium
GGCCGAGACCTTCACGGACTACGTCCAGTTTGACATCATGGACGGCAGGTTTGTGCCCTCCCACAGCGTCAACTGCGATGCCATCCGCCGCCTGCCCATGAAGCTGAAATGGGAGGCACACCTCATGGTGCACGAGCCCGCCCGGTACTTCGCCGATTTCCGTCTCGCCGGCGCCCGGAAGGTGATCTTCCACTTTGAGGCGGTGAAATCGCCGCAGCGTACCATCGCCCAGGCCCGCAAATACGGTCTGAAAGTGGGTGTCGCCATCAACCCGGAGACACATGCCTCGGCGGTGCTGCCCCTGGCTCCGAAGGTGGACAGCATCCTCTTGCTTTCCGTGCATCCCGGCTTCTACGGGGCCAGGTTCATCCCTAAAGTCATGCAGAAGATAGCTGATCTGCGCCCGTCAGGCCTCGAAATCGGCATAGACGGGGGCATCAAGGAAAGCAACATCGAGGAGGTGGCGCGGAGCGGGGTCAACGACATCTATGTCGGCAGCGCCATTTTCTTGCAGCCGGACCCGGCCCAGGCGTACCGGCATCTCCAGATGCTGGTGCAGGACGCCTAGTGTTGCGGGGATTCGGCGCTACCCCAGTTCTGCATCAGCTGTTTCAGCTTCTGCGCCAGTTGAGGGCTGGAACGCAGCCTCTCGATGAAGACCGGGCATCCCTCCAGAATCGAGTTCTGCGCGGCGGTAACCATGCTGCCCAGGAACCCTGGCATACCGTCAAATGACTGGCCCGGATTCGCTCCGGGCATAGACTCCATCTGCCGCCGGATGTCTTCCGGGCTGAACCGCAGCGGCACGGCACAGCTCTTGTACCACGGACACTCGCGGCACTGCACGATTCCGTAGGCCTCATTCAGAACGTCTCCCATCCGCCTGTTCCCTTCTAGCTGACTATCTTCGCCAGCTCGCGAGCTATTTCCACTTTGTTCGAGAAGGCACCGTCCCGGCGGGCCTTGATGACGCCATCTTTGTCAATGAAGAAAGTCGCCGGGATCGCCCGGATATTGTAAGCCTCCGCTATGTCCTGTCTGGCATCCAGCAGCACCGGGAACGTGAAGCCCCTGGCACTCATGAAGCTCTGAACGGTCGCCGCTTTCTCACCGATATCCACGGCATAGAACACGAGCCCCTTATCCCGGAGTGAAACATCTATTGATAAATCCTGCAGCAGGGGCATCTCCGCCTGGCACGGCCCGCACCAGGTTGCCCAGAAGTTGATCACTACCGGATGGCCCCGCAGGTCGCTCAGCGACACCGCCTTGCCATCGGATCCATTGAACCGGAAGTCCGGGGCGACATTGCCCACGCCCGTACCACGCACCGGCGTGGGTGCCGGGACCGGTACGGCGGGCAAGATCGGCGGGGATGGCACTGGCGAGGGGTTGGCCGCGATGGCGGACGGCGGCGGCGCGGCCGGGGGGCTGACCGGCGACAGGGCGGGTGACGCCACTGTGGAGACAGGAATTTGCGATAGCGGGGCGGCGCCGGCGGACTCGTTGCGGGAACAGCCGGACCCCAGCAACGTCGTTGCCAGGAACAACAGTGCGATCCGCCACATCTTCATCTTCACTCCCCCTAGAATGAAAGCCATAGCTGCCGGTTCGTCAGCACTAGTATGCCCACGCCGATCAAGAGCAGCCCGCTCGCCAGATGAATCGCGCCCGAGTACCGGTTGACCCTTTTCAGGAGCGGCAGCAGGGAATTAAAGGCGAGACCGATGATAAGGAAGGGGACGCCGAGGCCCAGTGAGTACACGGCCAGCAGGTAGGCTCCCTGCCAGGCGGTGGCGCGCACCGAGGCAAGGGCCAGAATGCTGCCCAGAATCGGCGCCACACAGGGCGTCCAGCCCAGCGAAAAGGCCGCGCCGATAAGGAGAGACCGCGCGTATCCTGTCTTGTGACCGAGCGAAGGATTGAGTCGTCTCTCAAAGTTGAGCCAGGCGATCCTGGTGGAAGCCAGCATGAAGACGCCGAAGATAATCAGCAACACACCGGCCAGCCGGGAAAGCGCCGGGAAACTCGGGTTGACGGCAAAACCGGTGAGTCCGGCAATAGCGCCCAGGAACACAAAGACGGCAGCGAAGCCAAGAACAAAGCTGACGGCATGCAGCATCACCGGCAGCCTGAGGCGGTTCCCGGCGTCATAGATCTCCGGACCGTACAGGCTGGCCAGGTACACCGGCGCGAGGGGGAGCACGCACGGCGACAGGAACGAGACGATGCCCGCGCCGAAAGCCACTGCCAGCGAGATATCTTCCATATGCCTGTATCAATTGTATAACGGAACTACCGAGCTTGGCTAGCCAGTCAAATCAAGGGTTAAGCTCAATACTGTTCACTTAGGCGATTTTGTGGTA
>JAZDOA010000157.1:0-2141 GCA_043799175.1 Pseudomonadota bacterium
CTGCTAAACACGGTGGGGAAAGTGGTCCGCCACGCCCGGGAGACGCTCTTGAGGCTGTGTGCGGAAGTGGCAAGGGTACTCTATGCCGCTTCAAGAGTGCGAATCCATCTGGCCCCGGCACCCTTAGCCGGAGATTGAGGTGGCTGGCCGCGCCTTGCTTTTTCCCGCCCCCGCCCTTATCGTGCGATGAATACCAGTATTACAAGTATTACACCCAACGGGGGAGTTCACCTTGGAACGGCGGAAAATCACCATCCGCGACCTCCACGACCTGAAGGCGCGGGGGCGCAGGATCACCATGCTCACCGCCTTCGACTACTCCTTGGCCAGGTTCATCGACGAGGCGGGGATTGATATGGTCCTGGTCGGCGACTCGCTGGCCATGGTCGCCTTGGGCTATGAGTCCACGGTGCCGGTCAGCATGGAGGAAATGCTCCACCATGCCAAAGCGGTGCGAAGGGCGGTGCGCCACGCCTTCCTGGTGGCGGACATGCCCTTCATGAGCTATAACGTAACCCGGGAGCAGGCCATAGCCAACGCCGGCCGCTTTGCCAAGGAGGCCCTGGCCGACGGCGTCAAGCTGGAGGGCGGTCGCGAGATGGCCCCCACGGTGCGGGCCGTGGTCGAAGCTGGCATCCCGGTATTGGGGCACATCGGCCTCACCCCCCAGACGGTCTCGAAACTCTCCGGCTACCGGGTACAGGGCAGGGACGCGGCCTCGGCGGGCTCACTCATAGACGCCGCGCTGGCTATAGAGGCGGCGGGGGCCTTCGCCCTGGTCATCGAGGGGGTACCGGCCCAACTGGCGGAGATAATCACCGCCAGACTTTCCATTCCCACCATCGGCATCGGGGCGGGGCCCGGCTGCGACGGGCAGGTCCTGGTAACATACGACATCCTGGGGCTCTTCCCCGACTTCACCCCGCGCTTCGCCAAGGCTTACGCCCGCGTGGGTGACGAGGTCCGGAAGGCCCTGGCGGCCTTTCGCCACGAGGTGGAAGCGGGGGAGTTTCCCAGTAGCGCCCACTCCTACTCCATGAGCGTGCAGGAGCTGGAGAAACTCAAGAAATCGGAGGAATGACACGTTGAACATAGGTGTTGTGGGACCCGGTGCCATGGGCTGCCTCTTCGGAGGGCTGCTCGCTCGGGGGGCGCATAAGGTAGTCCTGCTCGACTACAAGTCCGGGCGGGCGGCCCGTATCCGCAAGACGGGAGTGGCCATAGAAGGCCCCACGGGAACTTTGAGCGTCGCCGTGGAGGCCACGGCGAGTGTCAAGGGAGGGGAAGGACTCGATCTCATAATCTTCTGTGTCAAGGCCTACGACACCAAGGCCGCGGCGGGGCGGATCAAGCCGGTTGTCGGTCCCGACACCCTGGTGCTCACCCTCCAAAATGGCCTGGGCAACGTAGAGGCGCTCGAGGAGGTTTTTGGGCCGGGCCGGGTCCTGGCCGCGGTGACGGGGCAAGGGGCCACGCTCCTGGGTTCGGGGCGGGTGCGCCATGCCGGCTTCGGCAAGACATACATCGGCTGGCCCAAGCCCGAGCTGGCCGACGATCCGGCGCGCCGGGAACAGGCCGCCGCCGTGGCGGAAGTTCTCCGGGTGGCCGGCATGGAGACCGAGGTAGTGCCGCGCATCAGGAATTACGTCTGGCACAAGCTCATCCTCAACGCGGCCATAAACCCCCTGGGGGCACTGCTGCGCCTGAAAAACGGCGACCTGCTCAACTCCGAAAAGGCCATGGAGCTGATTCCCGACCTCGTCCGGGAGGCCGTGGCGGTGGCCCGCTTCACAGGGGTGCTGCTGCCCGCCGAGGACTACATGGCCGAGGTCCGGGCCTTGTTGGAACAAACCAAAGACAACAGCTGCTCCATGCTGCAGGACGTGGCGCGGGGAAGGCGGACCGAAGTCGCCTACATCAATGGCGCCTTGGGCCAGACGGCACAGTCCTTCGGGATGGACATCTCCGTCAACCAGCTTCTGGCCGCCCTGGTGGAGGCCACCGAGCTAAGCTATACCCAGCAGATCGGCAGACCTTGAGCGCCCTTCCGGAAGACCTCCGGCGGGTGCTGGAGATGGCCTATAACCTGTATCACCGCGGCCTGTCCAAGAACCCGGAACGGCTGCGGGAGGTCTCGGCCG
>JAZDOA010000158.1:0-6528 GCA_043799175.1 Pseudomonadota bacterium
AGGCAGAAGCTGATGAGGGCCATGCCCGCGCCAAAGTCATCATGTTCGGCTATCTCGGCCGGGGTCTCGCAGGTTATGTGCAGGCTCAGAACCTGGCCGGTGGGGAGCAGCTTCAGCCGGTCGAGGGCGTCTATGAGGCCGATCTGCGGCCCGGCTCCGAAGGCCGGCGGCAGGCTGAACTCTATGAGCTCATCCTCGCCCAACGGCACCCCGGCATAGAAGGCCAGCAGATAGGCCCCTCCGGCGGGATAGTCGGCCAGCTCGGGCACCTCCACCTCGCAGCCCATGGGCAGGGAGCCGGGCGGCTCCCTGCCGACCTGCCCTCCCGCCAGTCGCCACAGCAGGGCGAGAAGCGTCTCCGCCTCGGTGCCGGAGTCGGGCCACGGTCTGACAAGGCCCCGCCGCCTCGCCGCCGGCAGCAACCCCTCGAACTCGGCCAGGGCGCGCGGAAGACCGCATCGGGTGCATACCTCGCGCAGTCCCTTCATGAACGAGGGCAGGGAACGGGCCAGGGATGCCCCCAAAGCCTGGGGGCGCGGGGACAGGGCGTGCAGTTGTTCTATCTGGGGCAGCAGGGCGGCCATTTCGGCCAGTGCCTGGGAGAGATCCAGCGGCGAGAGGCAAAGCAGCCGCCCCAGGTTGGATGCCCCCAACAGTTTGGACAGGCGCGGCAAGGCCGGGTTGGCGGCTATCTCGGCCAGGGCTATCTCGGCCTCGGCCTCGTGCTGGTACAGGGCCTGGCGCAGGGCCTCCCGCGGAAGGTGTACCGCGGAGAGGCCTGTTTCAAGGGGCCTTAAAGGCGTAGACGTTGGCATCTTTGCCGGTGACATAGACACTGTCGCCACAAATGGTGGGTGCGGTCATGACCCATCCCTGGGTTTCAAAGCGCCAGAGCTCCTGGCCGTCCTCGGCCTTCAGCGCGTAGACGTGTCGGTCCCGCGAGCCGAAGTAGACGACGCCCGAGGCTATGCTGGGCGAGGATTCCACCCCACCTGTCGTCCGAAACTTCCAGAGGAGAGAGCCGGTCGCGGCATCGAGGCAATAAAGGTGGGTATCCAGCTCCGCGAAGCCACCGCCGCCGAAGTAGACCCTGCCCTGGTGGACGGCGGCGGAGGAGACGATTTCGTCCTTGGCCTTGAACCTCCAGACCTCCCGGCCGCTGGCGGTCTCGAGACAGTAGAGGTGGCCGTCCTTGGAGCCGATGAAAACCCTTGAGCCGGAGACCGCCGCGGTGGCGCTCACCTCGCCGCCCAGGTCGGTCTTCCAGACGGGCCGGCCGTTCTCCGCCGAGACCGCGTACATATGGCCATCCCAGCAACCCAGGAAGACCAGGCCGTCGTCCAGCGTGGGCGACGAGGAAATATTGTCTTTCAGGCGGCAGTTCCACAGCTCGCGGCCCGTGGCGGCGTCCAGGCAGAGCAGCAGGCCGCTCCATATTCCGATGAAGACCCGCCCCTCGGCGACCAGCGGCGAGGAAAGCACCCAGTCTTTGGTCTGTACCCGCCACAACACCCCGCCGGTGGCGGCCTCGAGGGAGATTACGTTGCCATCCTTGGAGCCGACGAAAACCCGGCCGTCCTCGACCGCGGGGGAGCTCAAGATCCAGTCATCGGTGCGAAGCTTCCAGCGCTCCTTGCCGTTGTCCAGGCCGAGGGCATGTACAAAGCCGTCCGAGGAGCCGAAGTAGAGGCGCTCGCCGTCACAACTGGGCGAGGAGGCGATGTCGCGCGATAGCGAGGCACACCACTTGATCTCCAGCGGGAAAGCGGCCGGCCCACCGGGATAGCTGCCGCGGCGCCGCGGCCCGTGGCGGAACATCATCAGTTGGTCACCGTCATCAGCTGATCCCGCAGTTTCCCCCCCATGCTTTGCCTCCCCAAATAGTCCCAGCCATAGTAATGTCACGGTACACAAAAGACAAGCCGCGTCGAAGACCGCCCTGAAACGGAGCGCGCCGCCTGGCGTTGGTTTGCGAGCGGCGTCATGGATATGCCGGGGAGGGTTTTTGGGGCGATGCCTGGCTTGTTGGGCCGTATGCTGATTCTTCTCGGGGTGGCGCTGATCGCCATCGGGGTGGTGGTGCTTCTGGCCCCCAAAATGCCCTGGCTGGGCCGCCTGCCGGGTGACATCCACTGGGAGCGCGGCAACGCCCGCTTCTATTTCCCCTGGGCACGTCACTCATCGTAAGCATTGTCCTTACCCTGCTGCTGAATCTTCTCCTGAGAATCTTCAAGCGCTAGACCGGGACCGGACGGCCTCGATCAACGCGGTGGTGGAGGCACCCGGTGTGGTGTCGATCAACACCACCCTCCCCCCCCTGGCCTCGATGATTTCCCGGCCCACGACGGCCTCGGGCCGCCAGTCCGCCCCTTTCACCAGGACGTCCGGCTGGATCAGGCATATAAGCCGCTCGGGCGTAAGCTCGCTGAAGGGTATCACGAAGTCCACCACTTCCAGGGCTGCCAGCACCTCCGAGCGCCGCTCCTCCGGGACCAATGGTCGCGTATCTCCCTTCAGGGCGCGCACCGAGCCGTCGGTATTCATTCCCACCACCAGGCAGTCACCCAGGCAGCGGGCGAGGGCGAGGTAGCGGACGTGGCCCACGTGGAGCAGATCGAAGCAGCCATTGGTGAAGACAATGCGTCCCCCACCGGCGCGGATCGCGGCCAGGCGGGGGGCGCAGTCCTCGATGCTCATGACCTTGGCGGCGGGGTTTTTCAGGCCGCGGGCGGGGCCTTTTTCAACGTGCCGGTAGGCCTGGGGGCGGCGTTCGGCGAGGGCCGGCAGCAGGCGCCGGAACTCCTCGGTGCGGTCAGGTTCCAGGGGGGCGAGGATTTCCTCGGCCCGAGTCCCCGCCTCGGCCAGCACCTCGCCCTGAGGAGAGACGACAACCGAGCCGCCCGCGAGATCCAGGCCGCCCGCGGTGGAACCGCAGCCGTTACAGGCCACGAGATAGAGCTGGTTTTCCAGGGCGCGGGCGCGGGTGAGCAGGCGCCAGTGCGCCGCCCTGGCCGCCGGCCATTGGGCCACGACACAAAGGGCCTGGGCCCCGGCGAGGCAGAGGGCGCGGGCCAGTTCCGGGAAGCGCAGGTCGTAGCAGGTCAGCAATCCCAGCCGGAGGCCAGCGGCCACGCCCACCACCGCGGTGTCTCCAGCGGCAAAGTGGCGTGGCTCGCCGGTCGGCGAGAAGAGATGGACCTTGCGGTAGGCGGCCGCCAGCTCACCGCGCTCGTCTATCAGATAGCTGGTGTTGAATATCCGCCCTTCTTCCGGCTCCGGCATGGAGCCGCATATGGCCACGCCCAGGCGGGCGGCCTCCTCGCGCAGCCGGCCCAGAATGGCGGGTGTGCCCGTGGCGAGTCCGGCCAGCCCTTCGTAGTGAAAGCCGGTGCTGAACATTTCCGGCAGCAGTACCAGCCCCGCCCCCCGTTGAGCCAGGCGCCTTATGGCATCGAGCGCCACGCTCAGGTTGGTTTTCGGCCAGCCCTCCTGCACCTCGAACTGCGCACAGCCCACGAAAAGTCCCGCCATCAGAGCGCCCTCGCCACCGTCAGGGCCAGCACCCGCGCCGCCCCCGCCCGGCGGAGCACCGTGGCACACTCGACCAGCGTGGCCCCGGTGGTGAAAACATCGTCAACCAGCAATATGGCGTGGCCCGCCACCTCGCGCCCTTCCGCCACCGCAAAGGCCCCCCGGACGTTTTCCTGCCTCTCCTGGGCCGGAAGCTCCACCTGGGGCCGGGTATAGCGGCTGCGCACCAGAAGCCTGGGCACGACCTCGGCTGGAAGACCGGCCTGACCTGACAGCTCTCGGACCAGCAGTAGCGACTGGTTGAAACCCCTCTCGGCCAGACGCCGGGGGTGCAGGGGCACGGGAGCCACCAGGGTGCAGGCCAGAATCTGCTCGTCCACCGCCTGGGCCAGCAGACGGCCCAGGGGGCGGGCCAAGGAAAGCCTGCCGGAGTATTTCAGCCCCTTTATCATTTCCTCCGTGGCACCGCCGTAGGCTGCCGCGTTCCCCACGGCATGAAGGACCGCGTCGCCGCTCCGCCAGGAAGGATCGACCCCGGCGGCCTCGAGGCAACGGGGACAGATGCCGGCCTCGGTGGCCAGATCCTCCCGGCACAGCGGGCATGCCGGGGGCAGCAGGAAATCCACCAGCCCCCTGGAGGCGATCAGGAAAGCTCCGGCCGCCAGGCTTACCGCACGGCCGGTCTGGGAGCATAGGCCTTTCATACCGGGTTCGACCTCATTCAAGCGTCTCGGGAGTACTTTTATCTTTTGAAAGAGGGCGGCCCGCAACCACGCCCCGTCGCCATGTGGACGGTCTGGTTGTCGCCAGGGTTCACGGGCGCCGGAGAGTCTGGCTGGCGGCCCTGCCGCCTGGCCTTTCTTTTCATGGCCCGCGCGATGAAATGATCGAGCAGGGCGGAAAAGGACAGCCCTGCCCTGGCCGCGGCCTGAGGGAAGAGGCTGGTGGGCGTCATGCCCGGAATGGTGTTGGTCTCGAGCAGGAAGATTCCGCCCTTCTCGTCGATGATCATGTCCGTGCGGCTGTAGCCCTCGCAGCTCAGGGCGCGATGGGCGCTTATGGCCAGGTCCTGGGCCGCGCGGGTAAGGTCCTCTCCAATGGCGGCGGGGCAGACCTCGCGGGTGGCTCCGGGCTGATATTTGGCCTCGAAGTTGAAGAAGCCGTATTCGGCGCCGGGAATGATCTCCACAATGGGCATCGCCCTGAGGCCGTCGTCGTACTCCAGCACCCCGGCGGTAATCTCGCGCCCCGCCAGGTACTCCTCCACCACCAGGGTGTCGTCGTAGCTGAAGGCCAGATCAACGGCCCGCTCCAGTTCATCCGGACCTCGGGCTATGCTCAGTCCTATCGAGGAGCCCTCCTTGGCGGGTTTTATCACCGCGGGGAGGCCAACGGCCTTCATGACCGCCGCCACCTGGCCCTGCCCTCCCCGCTCCAGGACGACGTCCTTGGCCACGGGTAACCCCGCCTGTCGGTAGAGCGCCTTGGCGCAGGCCTTGTTCATGGCGGTGGCGGACCCCAACACGCCGGAGCACTGGTAAGGGATGTCCAGCAGGTCCAGCAGCCCCTGAATGGAGCCGTCCTCTCCCAGGCGGCCGTGAAGGATGATCAAGGCGCAGTCTATATGGGGGGCGTCGGCGACCAGCCGGGCCAGGTCCGTGGCCGGGTCGTAGACTCGCACCTCGTAGCGGCCGGCGTCGAGGGCCGCGCGCACCTTATCGCCCCCGGTCAGCGAAATCTCTCGCTCGGCGCTCCTGCCGCCGCAGAGCAGGGCCACGCGCGGCCGGTCTGGGCTTACAGATCCTCTGTCAGGCATGGTTCCAGGTACTCTTCCAGGTCTTCGGGGCTGAAAGGCAGGCGGACAAAGAGCCTGCATTCCAGTTCAAGGGTATGATTTTCAAGCTTGTTGATGAGGCCGATGATCTCTTCGGTATGCCCGTAGCGGCCGCGGATGTAGTCGAACCGCTCCGCCAGCGAGACGACGCAACCGCCGTTGCAGCGCTTGTCGGAGTAGTTGACGATCTCGCACTCCATCCGGCAAAGCAGCTCGTCTTCCGCGCCAGGATCGGGCAGACGGACATGATGGCGAACGATGTGGCCCACGGCCGGGGCGAAGCCCAGGGATCCGAGCAGCCGCTGGCCCGCCAGGGCATGATCTACCTTCGCCTTGAGGCTTTCTACCTTGGCGATGTCGTGCAGCAGCGCGGCGGCCTCGACCAGCGCCAAGTCGATGGTCCCCCCTGCCCGGATCAGGCCGCGGCTCAAGGTCTTGGCCACTTCGGCCACCCGGAGGCAGTGCTCCACCACGTTGCCCAGCACCTGACGCCGACGCAGCAGCCGCAGGCAGTCCTGGCGGTTGGGGACGGTCAGGTCCGGCATGGGCATGACGCGGCGGAATACTTCATGAGAGGCTCCCACCCAAAAAACTAAAGGCCTGGCTCAATTCAGCCAGGCCTCGTATTGTAATGGAGCCGGCGACGGAATTCAACCTTGCCCACCGCCTCGACGATCTGTGCGGAACCAAGGCCGATGTCCCCCGAAGTCAGGTCCACCCAGTCCCCAGTCCCCGGCCACTGGATCTGGGACGTAGCTGCCGCTGCCGGTGCCATAAGAAACGGTGGCCAGGGTGAAGCTTGATGACTTCGTAGGAGAATAACACGGTTTAACGGCCCGGATCAGCGACCCGCGCGCCTGTGGAACCGGTTCGGCTGAAGCTGCCAACGCAATACACACCTCTCCACCAACAAAAAAAGCCCCCTAGACCGCTGAAACCCCTAGCGTCCTAAGAGGGCTTAACCTGCTCAAGTGCCCCCGGTTATCCCACGGGGCGCGGCGGCTGTCAATGGGACAGGAGTCCCCTCAATCTCCGGCTAAGGGTGCCGGGGCCAGATGGATTCGCACTCTTGAAGCGGCATAGAGTACCCTTGCCACTTCCGCACACAGCCTCAAGAGCGTCTCCCGGGCGTGGCGGACCACTTTCCCCACCGTGTTTAGCAG
>JAZDOA010000171.1:0-7692 GCA_043799175.1 Pseudomonadota bacterium
CCGAGCCCACGGGCAGGAAGACGCCCTGGGTCTGGCCGAGGGCGGCCTCGAATTCGGGCATAGTCAGCTCTTCAAGGAGCAAGGGGCTGTGCCTCCTCAAGAAAGTCAGCCAACTCTACCCCAGCTTGGGGGCGTTTGCAATGATTCGCCTCGCCTTGACACGTCTCTTGCCCTTACATACTATGCGCGGGGCGTGTGAGTACGGAGGCGGCGGGGCGATGTCAGAGCAGGAAAATATCACCAGGGCGGCTGGGGTCGTGGCCTTCTTCACTTTCTTGAGCCGCGTGGCCGGCTTTGCCCGCGACCTGGTCACGGCCTATTACTTCGGGGCGGGCATGGCCGCCGACGCCTTCTTCGTGGCCTTCCGCATTCCCAACCAGTTGAGGCGCCTCCTGGCCGAGGGCTGCCTGACCGTGGCCTTCATTCCGATCTATACCGAGTATCTGACCCAGCGCGGCAAGGAGGAGACCCAGGAGTTCGTCTCGGCGATGCTGGGCGTGCTGCTGTTGGTCCTGCTGGCGGTAGTGGCGGTGGGCGTTGTGTTCTCACCCGCCTTCATCACCGTGACCGCCCCAGGCTTCGTGGCGGACCAAGCCAAGTTCGACCTCACGGTGATTCTCACCCAGATCATGTTCCCCTACGTGATGATGGTAAGTCTGGTGGCCTTCTTCATGGGCATCCTGAACTCCCACGGCCAGTTCGGTGCCCCCGCCTTCTCCTCGGCGGAACTGAACATCGTGCAGATCATCACCGTGGTGGTGCTCTACCAATATTTTTCGCGGCCCATCGTGGCCCTGGCCGTGGGCGTGCTCCTGGGGGGGCTGGCCCAGGTCATACTGCAATTGCCCTTCATCTTCCGGCTGGGGATAAGCCTGCGGCCCCGGATCAGCTTCCGCCATCCGGGGGTGCGGCGCATACTGCACCTCATGTTGCCCGCGGTGTTCGGGGTGGCCGTCTATCAGTTCAACGTCTTCTTCGGCACCCTGCTGGCCTCCCTCCTGCGGGAAGGCAGCGTGTCCTATCTTTATTACGCCACCCGGCTGATCGAATTCCCCCTGGGCATCTTCGCGGTGGCCCTGGGCACGGCCGTGCTCCCCAGCATGGCGCGGCAGGCCACGGCGGGCGACATCGCTGGCCTCAAGGACAGCATCTCCTACGCCCTGCGCCTGGTGATGTTCATCAACGCCCCGGCCATGATCGGGCTGATAGTCTTCCGCCAACCCATTGTCTCGGTGCTCTTCGAGCGCGGCTGCTTCGATGCCGCTGCCTCGGCCGCCACCGCCGATGCCGTGCTGGCCTACGCCGTGGGGCTGTGGGCGGTCTCGGCCGCCAGGGTGCTGGTGCCGGCCTATTACTCCCTCCAGGACACCCGCACCCCCGTGAAGTGCGCCGTGGTGGCTTTGGCCGCCAACGTGATCCTCAGCCTTGCGCTGATGGGGCCGGCCTGGCTGGACCTGGCCGCTGGGTTTTTTGTACCGCCCGCCTGGCTGGCGGGATTGTCCCGCCTCCTGGTCCGATTGGACATGAGCCATGCCGGGTTGGCCCTGGCCAACTCCATAGCGGCGGCACTGAATATGTTCATGTTGATCTACGGTCTGAAGAAGAAGCTGGGCTCGTTAGGGCTGCGCCGCATTACGGATTCGATCCTCAAGACCACCCTGGCCTCGATTGGCATGGCCGTGATTATTTACGGTCTTACCAGGTTGTCCTGGGGCATGCCCGGTACCGTCTGTCTGCTGGCCCTGGACATCGGCCTGGGCGTGGTCGCCTATTTTGCCTTCTCCTACCTGGTGGGTAACCCGGAGCTTCCCGCCATGCTGGGCATGGTGAGGAAGGTGGTCACGAGGTTTTTTTAGCGCTGACCCGTCTCTCGGGCTTGATACCCCGCGAAGGCTTTTCAGCCGCGAAAAGCCGTTGATCGGGCGGCGGTTATTTTGTTACGGTAAATATATGTCGGCCCGCTCGGCGGGGCGAGGGGTGGACATTTTTTATGCGCATCGACGGCTCTCATGGTGAAGGCGGGGGGCAGATCCTGCGCACGGCCCTGGCCCTCTCGGCCCTCACCGGAGAGAAGCTGCTGCTTACGAATATCCGCGCCGGCCGAAGCAAACCCGGTCTCCGGGCGCAGCACCTGGCGGGGGTAAGGGCCATGGAGAGGATCTGTGGGGCCAGGGTACGAGGGGCGGCCATGGGCTCCACGGAGCTCCTCTTCGAGCCCGGCGCGGTGGCCGGAGGAGACTATCTGCTAGACGTCGCGGCCGAAAAAACAATGGGGAGCGCGGGGGCGACATCCCTGGTCTTTCATGCCCTGCTGCCGGCGCTCTCATTCGCGCCGGAGGGCAGCCACCTCACCATTCGGGGCGGAACCCACGTGGCCTGGTCACCTTCGTTTCACCACCTTGCCGAGGTCTTTCTGCCCACGGTGGCCCGCATGGGCCTGAGGGCGCGCGTAGGGCTGAACCGATGGGGCTGGTACCCACGTGGTGGGGGCGAGGTCGAGGCCGAGGTCACACCCGTGGCGGGGTTTTTTCTTCGGCCTATCATCCTGGAAGAGCAGTCTTTTTCGCCGGAGTGGGTCGAAGTGCTCTCGGCTTCTTCCGGTCTGCCTGCCCAGGTGCGGGAGCGGCAGTGCCGCAGGCTGCTCGCCAGGCTTGCCGAGCGCGGCCTGGAGGCCGAGTGCCGGCTGATGGAGGCGCCCGCGGGAGGTGCCGGCAGCCTGGTATTCATCAAGGCCGGGTGTGGTGAGCTGACGGTGGGTTTTTCGGCCCTGGGGGAACGGGGAAAGCGGGCCGAGCAGGTGGCTGACGAGGCCGCCGAGGTTTTTTTCGACTTCCTGGACGGCACCGGGGCCGTCGATGAACACCTGGCGGACCAACTGGTCGTTTACATGGCCCTGGCGAAGGGCGAGTCATCCTTCAGAACCTCGCGCGTCAGCCCCCACCTGGTAACCAACATCTGGGTGGTGGAGAACTTCATGGGAAAAATCTTTCAGCTCGAGGGCGATCTGGGGGAGCCGGGCCGGGTGTCGGCCAGAGGCGTGGCCTTCGGAGCGGGAGCAGCCTGATGGCGGCCGCGGTGGTATTGCTCAGCGGAGGGCTCGATAGCTGCGTGGCGGCCGCGGTGGCGGCGGCGAATGGTTTTTTTGAGTTGGCCCTGCTGCACGCCTCCTACGGGCAGCGGACCCAGGAGCGCGAAAGGCGGGCGTTCGAGGAGATAGCCGACTTCTACGGTGTGGCCCAACGTCTCGCGGTCCAGGTGCCCTTCTTTGCCCAGATCGGCGGCTCGGCCCTTACCGATGCGGCCCTCGATGTGCCGCAAGGCGCGCCGGGGGCTGGCATTCCGGCCACCTATGTGCCCTTCCGCAATACGCATCTCATAGCCATGGGGGTTTCCTGGGCGGAGGTGATCGGGGCCAAGGCGGTCTACATCGGCGCCAACGAGCTGGATTCCTCCGGCTACCCCGATTGCCGCCGCTCTTACTTGCGGGTCTGCCAGCGGCTGATCGCGGAAGGCACCCGCCCGGAGTCGGGCATCGAGATCAAAGCCCCGCTCATCGAGCTGGACAAGGCCGGCATCGTGAGGCTGGGCCTTAAGCTGGGGGCGCCACTGCACTTGACCTGGTCGTGCTATACCGGGCAGGAAAGGGCCTGCGGGCGTTGCGAGTCCTGCCTCTTGCGGCTGCGGGGGTTCGCGGTGGCGGGGGGAACGGATCCTTTGCCTTATGAGTAGAAAAAAACCGCAAGACCGGGTGCGGCAGTTCTTCATCGGCGGTGTGTCGAACAAAGTGGTGCGGCACGCCACGGGCCGCACGGTCTGGGTCGTCGAATAGATGCCGGCAGTCACTCTTTTGGCGATGGCCCGTTGAAGAAGAACAAGTACCGCTCATACAGACGGGCCATGCGCAGAGAGGTCTTTTTATCGAGCCCCAACCGGCGCAGATGGCAAAAGACGTGCAACGGATTCAGGTAGTGGCGCAATGTTTGTTTGATGGTCATGGTTGTGGCGCCTCCCTGTCTGTTCTTTTTATCGGGCGGCGACCCGTTCCTGATTAGAGCGGAGGGAGGGTTGCCGGTACAATTTTGCAATTCGCTTTGGTCGCATGTCGTAATCACTCCAAGGGCAGTCGTCTGTTCGCCTTCTCCATGCCTCGCATAAGTCAGGCCAAAAGGACCTTCTTGACCACACCCAGCCTTTGGCGGGACCTCCACCGGCCGGGCCGGCAGGGTAGGGCGACCGATCTCAGGTGGCCCCGGTTTGGACAACTCCGCTACACGGACGGCGCGAATGCAGAAGTCTCCAGGACAAAATATGGTTGACAGACAGCGCCGCCGGCTCTTATCTACAGGGTGGAGCAGCTTTCGGAGACCTGCCACAAAGACAAGGGGCGACTGAAGTCAAGCGAATAAGGGATGGAGCATGATCAAAACCCGCGTAGACGGCCGGGCCATGGAGCGCCTTTACTCTTTTTACTCCCCATTTTATGACTATACTTTTGGGGCCATCTTGACGCCTGGCCGTAAGAAGGTCATGAGTTTCCTCCAGAACAAAGCTGGGCAGCGGGTGCTCGAGATCGGCATCGGGCCTGGTTCTACCCTGGAGATGTACCCTCACGACACCAACGTGGTGGGCATAGACATCTCCGACCGTATGATCGCCAAGGCCAGGCTCAAGGCGGCCCGGCTGAGTAACGGCCGCGAAATCAGCCTCCACGTGATGGACGCCTGCAAACTGCGTTTCCCCGACGCAAGCTTCGATGCCGTGGTTTCCTCTTATGTCATCACCGTGGTGCCGGACCCTCTCCAGGCCTGCCGAGAGATGCTCCGGGTGTGCAAACCCGGAGGGCAGATACTGGTCGTCAACCATACCCGCAGCCAGCATGGCCTCAAGGGAAGGCTCGAAGACGTATTCTCGCCTCTCTTCGTCCGCCTGGGTTTTGTGACAGACCTCGACGTCATAAAGGTCCTGAAGCACGCGGGCATCGTCGTCGAGGACATTCACGACTGTCCCATGAGCCTCCACAAGGTCATAGTGGGAAGGCGATAGTCTTTTGCGCGTAGCCGTTCTCAGCGACAGCCACGACCACGTCACCAATACCAGATGCGCCGTCTCGCTGGCGGCCGAGCGCGGCGCCACGCATCTCTTTCACTGCGGAGATCTGGTCGCCCCCTTCATGTTGCGGGAGCTTGCGGCCTTTCCGGGGCCGGTTCACGTGGTCTTCGGAAACAACGACGGCGACATCCTGTTAATGACCAGGGTGGCGGCGGATTGCCCCAACCTTACCCTGCACGGCCAACTCGGCGGCCACGACCTTGACGGCCGCGAAATCGCCTTTACCCATACCCCCAACATCGCCCGCCCGCTTGCCGCGAGCGGACTCTTTTCCGCCGTCTTCTTCGGCCATACCCACCTGGTGCTTCAGGAGTACCTCGGCGGCTGCCTGCTGCTCAACCCCGGTGACATCATGGGCAAGGATGGCCGACCGTCCTTCGCCCTCTACAACCCCGCCACCCACGATTCAGAGATAATCGTCTTCGAGCAACAGTCCGGCCCCTAGGGCGCGAGCCGCGCCGGGCAAACGCGTCGCCCAGGGTGTCTCTGGGGCTACTTGTATGCTACCGAGGGCGCCGAAAAGGTCCGTTGCCGTTGGCAACGGAGCGTTGGTTCCTGGCCGCCCTCTCAGGGCTACCGGAATGCTACCGAGGGCGCCGGAAAAGACCCGCTGCCGTTAGCAGGGGGTCTTGAGCTATACTTTGGGCGCGGCAGGCCCGGCGCGGGCATGGCCCGCCGCAAGGGGGCATTCATGTCATATCTCGTGGTGGCGTCGCTGCTCGTTTCCGGAGCACTGGGGGTAATGGTGCTCGGGGTCCTGAGGCTGGCCAGGTCCGGCCTGCGGGCACTGGAGGAACGGCGGCAGGCCGGAGAAGACAACGCCCGCCGGCAGGTGGAGGCACTGGGCGCGCGCCTCGACAACGCCGCCCATGGCATCAATGGCAATCTGGCCACTGTGGTGCAGCACATGGGGCAGTCCCTGGTCCGGGAGCTTTCCGCCGTGCGCGAGGATGTGCGGGCCAAGGTGGATGAACGGCTGGCGGGGTTCCAGGCCGAACAGCAGCGGCTGGCCGGGGCGCTGCGCGACAGCCTTCAGCAGGATCTGGCCCAGGGGCGCAAGGAGCTTTCCGAGGCCACGCTGCGGCTGGCCGAGCGCTTCGAGAGGCTTCAGGCGGGCAACGAGGCCCGGCTGGGGGAGATCCGCGGGGAGGTCGAGCGCCGGCTTTCGGAGAGCGTGGAGAAGAATTTCTCCGCCTTCAAGGGGGTGGCCGAGCAACTGGGCAACCTGCGGGTGACCAACGAACGCATCCTGGAGTTCAGCCGGGATCTGGACCGGCTGTCCAGCATTCTGGAGTCACCCAAGCTGAGGGGCGACTTCGGCGAGTTCGGCCTGGAAAACATGCTCCGCCAGGTCGTGCCCGAGGAACACTTCCAGCTTCAGGCCCAGATTGGGGCGGAACGGGTCGATGCCCTGATCCGCCTCAAGGAGGGCTGCCTGTGCGTGGACAGCAAGTTCCCCCTGGAGAACCTGCGGCGCCTCATGGACTCATCGCTTCCCGAAGAGGAAAGGAAGCGGGCGCGGCGGCAGTTCGGCTCCGACGTGCGCCGCCACATAGAGGCCATTTGTCACAAATACATAGTGCCCCGCCTAACCCTGGACTTCGCCCTGATGTACGTACCCGCCGAGGCGGTCTACTACGAGATCCTGATGGACCACGAGCTGCACGCCTACGCCCTGGAGAGACGGGTCATCCCGGTTTCGCCCAACAGCTTTTACGCCATCCTGCAGTCCCTGGCCATAGGCTTCCGCTGCCTGCGCATTGCCGACGAGAGCCGCCATATCGAGCAGATCCTGCTCGCCCTCAAGAAGCAGTTCGATGCCTTCAAGGACCACTTCCGCCTCGTCGGCACCCACCTGGAGCGGGCCAGGAGTCAGTTCGCCTCCGCCGATAGCGACGTGCAGCGCTTCGATGCCACCTTCGGGGGCCTGCGGCTGGGGCGCCTCGAACAACCGGCCCCCCAGGATTCCCTGGCCGAGGCGGCCGGCGAAGAAGAGAATTCTGAGACCCAGGAGAAGGAATCGGAGGTTTCTTGATGGTCGCCTCTCGCGAGAATCCTTTGGGGCGGGCCAGTTAACGCCCTAGCCCATTGACTCCCTTAACCCTACAGTGTATAAACAATACGTGCGGTAAAGACCTCTGCTACTACTACTGCTGTTTTCCCGCATTTCTTTCCTCCTACGAGCCCCGTCGGGACTGGCCCCCGGCGGGGCTTGGCCTTGTGTGGTGTTTCTTCCCCGCGGGCTGAGTGGCGCGACAGCAGTACGCGCGCATGCTATGCGGGACACGATAGAGTGTTTTTTTGTCTGACTTGGTAGCGGAATGAAAAACGAGTTGTCGCCCGAGGGGCTAATAGATCTGAAGGGCGAACACGGTTTTGGACGTGCAATCGCCTTGCCGTTCGTGCGTTGATACCTCGGCACGAACGGATACAACCCGAAGAAAGCCTTACGCTGATTGCCGCAACCAAGTACTAGTACCTAGTTGCGTAAGTCATTAACCTGTTGCGTAAGTCATTAACCTGGCTTCAAAACCGTTCGTCCTGAGGTATCGAAGGGCGAACCATTGGTGTTCGTGCTTCTAT
>JAZDOA010000177.1:0-2039 GCA_043799175.1 Pseudomonadota bacterium
AGCTTGGGCGTGGGAGTGACAACCAGAACTTCCACGGGAGAGGCAAGAGCGCCCAGATCACATCAGCCTGGGTGGGGAGAGGCCAAATACATCGATGAGCACGGCGAGGCCCACGAGTACGGCTCCCCCTCTCGGGCCTTCCAGGACCTCTTCCACGTTTCCCCCTCCACGCAGATAGAATGCGAGGTGGTGGCAGGAGAGACCAAGTGCGCACCCAAGACCATGGTCATGAGCTTCCAATCTCGTGGGATGATCGTTCGGGGCAACGGAGAGCCTCCACCGGTGATCACCCACGGAATGAGCGAAAGAGAGCGAGTGAAGCTCCACCAGGACTGGAACGCGAAGCTGAAGGCGGAAGGCAAGCACTTCATTATCATTCACCCCAATGCCCCACAGGCGAAGGCGCTGGATCAAGAGACGGAGTAGTCCGTGATGATGCAAGACGGGAGATTGCGGAGACGTGTCAAATCGGCCCTTGCCCAACAAAAGCCGGAGGCCATATCCTTGCTTGAAAGAGGCCGTCCTGTCTGGCCTCTCAGCGTGCCACCCTCCGGCAAATACGAAGTGGTAAACCTTTACGTGGACGAGGATGGCAAGCTGGTGTACGAATACGATCCCGAGAAACCCATGCCATAGGAGGTCAGAATGGCTATTGTCTCCATGACCCTCGATCCGAACGCCGCGGCCTACACCGACGATGAGATAGTTGGGAAGGTGAACGCTGCCACGGCAACCATCAGCCGGGCTGGCGCAGTGACGGCCGCGGCCCGGCCAATAGCCGCACTCGAAGTGACTGACGCCATGATTGCTGCCGGAGCCATCAAGACCAAACTTGGAGCTGAGAGCGATACCAACAAGCTGGTATCTGCATCGCTCGCCGCGGCTGCCGGGGTGACCAATGCTCAGGTAGCCGCAGGCCTGGCCAAGGCCAATCTGGATGCTCTGACCGACACGGCACGGGGCTACATCAAGACTAGCCCGACAACCGGCCAGTTCCCCATCATCG
Organism: Pseudomonadota bacterium; assembly: GCA_043799175.1. Classification (GTDB taxonomy): domain Bacteria; phylum Desulfobacterota; class JAZDOA01; order JAZDOA01; family JAZDOA01; genus JAZDOA01. The sequence goes on from JAZDOA010000177.1 coordinate 1,007, forward strand.
CTATTGAGCGGGACGCGACAGGGAAACTCAAGACAGACTATGACAACGTGGCGGTGTAAAGATGGCGGGGGCATCCGAGCTCGTAGCGGCGGCGCCTCTTGTTGGCGGGGCAGAAACCGCTCTTCATAGCCATGCAGGAGGAGGCGCTGGCGCATGGACTACCGCCGTCAAGACCGCCGACCAGACGAACAACACGTCAACCTTGGCGGACGATACCGTGCTGCAATTCAACACGGTGGCGAACACTCAGTACGTGATTCGCCTCTTTGCCTTCTTCCTGACCAACGCCACCGCCGACTCCAAGTACCGCCTGGTGCATACGGGTACAACGACAAGGGTACGGCGGAGGGTGCGTCGGACAGCCACCACCGACATAGCTCAGACCATTGAACTGAAGACGGCCTTTGACACAGCCGATGTTGTCCTGTCAACCACCGGTTTGAACCCGTGGGTGGAGGAGGATATTATCGTGCAGGTTGGGGCAACGCCAGGTGTCATCAAGGTACAATGGGCGCAGGTGACTACCAACGCGGGCCCAACTCAGTGTTTGGAAGGTTCATATCTGGAGTACGCAACAGCGTAGGCCGGTAGCGCCCTGATGCTCACGAAGGCAGGATAGCTCCATGGGCCTGGCAGCAGACATCAAACGCCTGGTGCAGCACTCGCGGATTATATCGTCCACGACTACCGCCAACTGGAACTCGGGTGTAGCCACCAGTGGCCAGCCCGGAGCCGACCTTTTCGCCTATGGCAGGGCAAACCAGTGGTGGCGGATGGACGAGGCGTTCCTGGTACTATCCGACTTCAATATGGCACCGGGGGTCGATGTAAACATTCGGGCATACCTGAACATCGCCGGCGCAGAAAGAGCCATCATGGATGACGACTGGACCCCCCTAACGGATGGGGAGCTGGGCTACATCATCTGGTTCTGGGATGTCCAGATATTTGGGCCCCTTCGCGTCGAGGTCCACAGCGGCGCCGCCGGTGCTTGGCCCGCGGGGGATGATGGGCTGGTCGCCCACTACGAATA
>JAZDOA010000184.1:0-2408 GCA_043799175.1 Pseudomonadota bacterium
CCTTCTGGAATATCCGCACGCCAGCGATGTCCCGGACCCCCACCTTGACCGCCTCCCGAATCCGTTTCTCGTCCGGCATGCAGAAGGAGCGCGGCACGTCATCCGGCTTCTCAATCTCAAACGTCCAGGGCAGGGAGCTAACCGCCGTCCCCATGCTGCCCCGAAGCACCGCAGCCACTTCGGGAACGTCCAGGGCAGCCGCCTGAGCCTCAGCGACAGCCACCACGGCCTTCTCCTCTGCCTGGGCAGCCTCGGGGTTGGCCGCACCCCCGAAGGTGTCCAGGACGGCCTCCTGAGCCGCCTGGCGGGCCTGCTCGGCGGCCTCCAGTTCCCGTTGCACGCGGGCTTGCTCCCAGCGCACGGCCTGGCGGTAGGTGCCTAGCTTGTCCTCCAGCGCCTTGCGGGCCTTCTTGTAGGGGGCCACGAGGTTGCGAAAGCGGGTGTTCCAGTTGTCAACCCAGCGGGTCGGCTCCTGGACTATGGAGAGCCGCACCTCTTCAGCTTTCTTGACGGCCTGGGCCACATAGCCCAACCACTCGGTAGCTTCCTGTTCGCCCTTGGGGCCGTCCACTACCAGGGCTTCCACCACGGCCAGGGTTTGCGCGGCCTGGGTGCCCACTTCGGCGACCTCGGCAGTTGCGGCCGGCGGCAGCACCTCGGGCAACAGCACGGCGGCTTGGCTAGGCATCGGCGCCACCCCCCTCCGGCGGCGGGATGTTCGGCAGAACATTCGTCATCGCCTGCCACCGCTTGGGGTCGAAGTCCCCCTGGTTCGACATGCCGATCAGGTCTGACGCCTGTTGCTTGGTAATGGTCCCGACAAGCTGGCCGCTCTTGTCCTCGACTGTGAGGTATCCCTTCAGTTCGCTGAATGGATAGCCGATCTGGTCAGCCCACGCCCCACAGACGGCGTTGATCTGCTTCTCGGTAGCCGGGGCTTCGGGGTCACGAATGACGGGCTTTCCACCAGCCGCCGGTTGCTGCGGGGGCTTGGCAGGTGGCTTGGAGGCGGCGTGCGGAGTGGACTGCCCATTCTGCACGGGGCGCCCTGCGGGCACTTCCGGCCCGGAAATGGTCTCGACCTGGGCCTCAGTAATCTCGGCCGCCTCATAGAGCCCGCCCAGGTCTTCGGGGAAGGCTTCGCGGAGGGCCTGGACGAGCGCCACCTTGCGAAGCATGGTCTTGGGCTTCTCGCGCCAGTTCTTGACCAAGTCCCCGTCCCTGTTCCGGCTGGCATACTCGGCAAAGTCCACCTCGATACGGACGGGGTGCTCCCGGTCCTTGCGATAGACCGTGGCTGAGGCGCTAATGGGCAGACCGTCCTCCCCTGGCGCCAAGCTCGTCTCGTAGCCGTTGAACTGCTCGTGGCGGTTGGCCCGCTTGGTAAAGGTCTCCTTGCCAGTAACGATGGAGGCCGGGTTGGTGCCATACTTGATGAGATAGACTTCGCGCAGAAATGGGTTGAGGCCCTGGAACTTGCACAGGGCGATGAACAGCTTGACCTCGGTATCCGTAGCGGCCGGGCAGAACATCTCCCGCACTACGTTGACGCTTAACTCGACCACCCCTTTCTCTGTTTCGTAAACGACCAACTCTTTACCTTCCTCACTCATCTCTTGACCTCCGTTCGGCCCCCGTGCTACCTAGGGCCAGTTGCTTGTTTGACGTTACCGGGGGGCTGCCAGGGGACGGCGGCCCCTCCGGTTGTTAGGGCAACGACTCTAGCCATGCCCTCTCTAAATTAACGAAGAGTTCTGGGGAGACCCCGAAGGCGGTGCCAAGGTCGGCCGCCATGTTCCCAAGTCGGCCCGCAGGGTCTTTCACTTCATAGAACTCCAGCGCCAAAAGATTGATGCCGAACTCGCCGGGCATCCGATGAGCCAAGTCCTCTAAAGTCCAACCCCGTGCCCGAAGTTCCTCTCGGATATATTTACTTGGATGCGGAATCTTCATCTCCCCTCCTCTCGCTTGGCCAGGGCCTGCTCCCAGCAGGCGCGGCAGGTGACGGTGCTCAACTGAACAGAGCACCCCGGATGGTTGGGTAAGCCATAAACGCCTGGACAACGCAGCACTTGGTGAAGGTCTCGCAGAAGGTCGGCAACCGCCTCATCCGGCAACGCGGCCAGAAACGCACGGTCAGATAGGGGCTCGCTCATCCCTTCCTCCACTCCTCCCAGGCGGCCGCAAGCTCAAATTCGGTAGCCTTCAAAACCGCCTCCCACCCTTCCTGCGGGCCACCCAACACGATCATCTCTATCGTCTTCTTCCATCCCTCCACCGCCCGCAGCAGACGCCCCAGCGCCTCGGCGCGGGGTGCGGGGGCGGAGAGGGCGACACGAATCTTCTGCCAGGCATCCCGCAGTTTTTGGGCATCGAGGGTCAACGCCTCATCGGGCTCGTCAATGTAG
>JAZDOA010000187.1:0-26070 GCA_043799175.1 Pseudomonadota bacterium
CTGCGTGGCCGACGCCCAGCTCAAACGGCTGGCCGAGGTCTCCCGCTTCGTGAACGAGCTGGCCAACGCGCGCCACTACAAGTACCAACCTTACGTGGGGCTCAGCGCCTTCACCCACAAGGCGGGGGTACACATAGCGGCCGTGGAGCGCAACCCCGAGACCTACGAGCACGTGCGCCCGGAGCTGGTGGGCAACTCCCGGCGCATACTGGTGAGCGACCTGTCGGGCCGGAGCGCCGTGGTCCAGAAGGCCAGGCAATTCGGGCTGGACATTACCAGCAAGGATCCCGTCACCCTGGACATTCTGGGGCAGCTCAAGGAGATGGAGCACCAGGGGTTTCAGTTCGAGGGCGCCGAGGCATCCTTCGAGCTGCTGGTGAACCGCGCCTTGGGCAAACAGCGGCGTTATTTCGAGCTGGTCAGCTTTCGGGTAATAGACCAGAAGATGCGAGAGGACGAGCCGGCCACCTCCGAGGCCACCATTCGGGTGCGGGTGGGGGGGCGCGAGGAGCACACCGCCGCCCTGGGGAACGGCCCGGTCAACGCCCTGGACAACGCCCTGCGCAAGGCCCTTTACAAGTTTTACGAGGCCGATCTGAAAGACGTGCGGCTGGAGGATTACAAGGTGCGGGTGCTGCCGGAAAAAAACTGGGGCACCGGCTCCAGGGTCCGCGTGCTCATAGAGAGCGGCGACAAAGACGGCAGATGGGGCACGGTGGGGGTTTCGCCCAACATCATCGAGGCCAGCTATCAGGCCCTGGTGGACAGCATCAACTACAAGTTCCTGCGCAACGAGAAGAATTCCAACAAGAAATAGCGGCTGATTTCCAGGCTGGAGGGCCTTGCGGGTGTCTTTCTCCCCCCGGCAACAATGGCTTGCCCTGGCGCTGTCGGCGCTGCTGCTGGCCGGGTACGGGGTAAGGTATTATCTTCTCGCGCCCCCCGAGCCGCGGCCGGTGCCTGCGGCCGCGCAGGTAGAAAGTGGTGCTGTTTCTCCGGTCCCGGTCATGCGGTTATCATCCCCCACGCCTTCCAAGAAGCCGGCGGGCCACCGCGCATCGGGCAAGAAACGCCCCCCGTCCCGCCCCGTTGATGTCAATAGCGCTACCGTGGCCCAGCTCCAGGCCGTGCCGGGCATAGGCCCCGTGACCGCCAGGCGCATCGTCGAAACGAGAACCCGGATGGGAGGCTTCAGCTCCCTGGATGATCTCAAGAAGGTGAAGGGCATCAAGGACAAACGCCTGGCCAGGTTCGCGCCCTGCCTCAGGGTGTCCGTTGTGGAGCGGTAAGGCGGGCGCATCACCGCCTTCCTTCTTCAATCATCTCCCGGATCGAAAGCCCGTCGAGGCGGTGGCCGCCGCGAAATCGTTTCAACTGGTCGATGACCTCACGCACGGGCGTCTTCTTTGCGGAATCCACGGGTTGCAGAGTCGCCACGGGAACCCCGTGCCTGGTGATTGTAATCTTCTCTCCTTTGGCGACACGCTCCAGGAGCTGGGTAAGATGTGTTTTCGCCTCGTAGACCCCGACGGTATCCATAGTCGCCTCCGATAAACTAGTCTAATGGCTCCGCTCCAAAATCAAGCACTTTTCACAATCGCGCGCCGCGACGACGCGCCACGGTCCGGCCTCCAGTCCAGTTCTGCGGGCTTGACAAGTCTGGTCGGCGATAGATATGTTTTGTGAACTAGCATCTTCTCTTCTCAGCCGGAGAATTAAACCATGGCGGACGGCATAGGAATCACCGTTACCGAACACATTCTCATCCGGCAGAAAGAGCAGCCGGAGGCCACTGGCGCCTTTTCCCGCCTGCTGGCGGAACTGACGGTGGCGGCCAAGATCATCTCTCGCGAGGTCAACAAGGCGGGCCTGGTGGAGGTGCTTGGGGCCACGGGGCGCTTCAATGTTCAGGGCGAGCGGGTGCGCAAGCTCGATCTCTTCGCCGACGACGTCATCGTCAGCCGCATGGAGCGCTGCGGCCAGCTCTGCGCCATGGCCTCCGAGGAGAATGCCGACATTATCGACATACCCCTGAAATACCCCAGGGGCAATTACGCGCTGCTCTTCGACCCGCTGGACGGCTCCTCCAACATAGACGCCAACGTCAGCATCGGTACCATCTTCAGCATCCAGCGCAAGGTGAGCAAGGGGGAGGATGCCTGTCCCGAAGATTTGATACAGCAGGGCCGCAGGCAGGTGGCCGCAGGCTATTTCGTTTACGGCTCCTCCACCATGATGGTCTATACCACTGGCAAGGGGGTCTTCGGCTTCACGCTAGACCCATCGGTGGGGGAGTTACTGCTCTCTCACGAGAGCATCCGCATCCCCGAGCGGGGGAAGTCCTACAGCGTCAACGAGGGCAACTACGCCTTCTGGGACGAGGGCGTGCGCCGTTACATAGACAGCCTCAAGCGCAGCCCACTGGAGGGCGGGCGGGTCTACAGCGCGCGCTACATCGGCTCTCTGGTGGCGGATTTCCACCGTACCCTTCTCTATGGCGGCATCTTCATGTATCCCGCCGACAGCAAGGATCCCAAAAAGCCGAGTGGCAAACTGCGGCTGCTCTACGAGTGTGCGCCACTGGCCTTCGTTTGCGAGCAGGCCGGCGGCCTGGCCTCCGACGGCCACGGGCCGATACTTGATATCGACGCCCAGGAGCTGCACCAGCGGGCGCCGCTCTTCATCGGCTCCCGGGAAGATGTCCTCACCGCCGAGAGGTACGTCAGAGGCGAACTCTGACCCATGCTGACCGTCTTGGGGGTTGAGACCTCCTGCGATGAGACAGCGGTAGCGGTGACCCGTGGCAGCAGGCCGCTCTCGAGCGTCGTGGCCAGCCAGACCGAAATCCACGCCCGCTACGGGGGGGTGGTGCCCGAGCTGGCCTCGCGCCGGCATCTGGAGGCCATAGTCCCGGTCGCCCAGGAGGCCCTGCGCCGGGCAGGTCTCGGTGCCTCAGATATTGATGCCGTTGCCGTGGCCCAGGGGCCGGGGCTGGTGGGGGCGCTGCTGGTCGGGATCTGCTTCGCCAAATCCTTCGCCTACGCCGTCCGCGGGCCGCTCATCGGTTTGAGCCACCTGGAAGCCCACGTCTTCGCCATCTTTGCCGAGGCCGAGCCGAGCTTCCCCTTCACGGCGCTGCTGGTTTCGGGTGGGCACACCAACCTGTACGCGGTGGAGGGTTTTTTGGGCAACATGAGGCTCCTGGGCCAGACCAGGGACGACGCCGCTGGCGAGGCCTTCGACAAGGCGGCCAGACTGCTGGGTCTGGCCTATCCGGGTGGCCCCAACATCGAGGAGCAGGCCAGGCGCGGCAGGCCGGGGGTGCTCACGCTTCCTCGGGCCTACCTGGGGCCGAAAAAAAGCCACGACTTCAGCTTCAGCGGGCTGAAGACGGCCGTATCTTTATACCTGAAGCGCAACCCCGACGCCTCCGTGCCTGACGTGGCCCGCGAATTCCAGGAGGCTGTGGTGGAGGTGCTGGTGACCAAGGCCGTTCGCGCCGCCAGGGAGCAGGGACACGGCCGCCTGGTGCTTGCCGGGGGCGTGGCCGCCAACGGCCGGCTGCGCGAGGCCATGCGGGCGGAGTGCGCGAGAGAGGGAATCGAGATCTTCATCCCCTCGATGGATCTGTGTACCGACAACGCCGCCATGATCGCCCTGGCGGGCTTCTTCCGCCTGCGAAAAGGAGAGCGTTCTGGCCTGGACCTCGACGCCTACTCCCGCGCCCCCACCAAATGGCACCCGCCGGGTGGCCGCCTGCCCACCAGCAGAAAATTTGCCGGCAGCCTGCATGAGCGCTCGTAGAAGACGGCTCGGACAGCACTTTCTGCGCCACCCCGGGGCGGTGAAGGCCGTGGTGGCCGCCGCCGATCTCAGCCCCCAGGACACCGTGGTGGAGGTAGGGCCGGGTACCGGGGTGCTTACCGTCCCCCTGGCGCGCGAGGCGGGCAAGGTGCTGGCGGTAGAGCTGGACGAGGGCCTTCTGCCTCGGCTGAGGGAGTGGCTTGCGGAGAGCGGGGTGGCCAACGTGGAAATCATCGAAGAGGACATCCTGCGCTATGACTTTCAGGATGCCTTCGAGCGCCACGGGCCGCTGAAGGTGGTGGGCAACCTGCCATACAGCGTCTCTTCTCCGGTGCTGTTCCGGCTGCTGGGCATGCGGCATGCCATTCCCCTGGCGGTGCTCATGTTTCAGCGGGAGGTCGCCGACCGCGTCAGTGCGCCTCCCGGAGGCAAGGACTACGGGGTGCTTTCGGTGCTGGTGCAGCAGGCGGCCCTGGTAGAGCGGGTCATCGACCTCGACGAGAAGCATTTTCAGCCGCCCCCCAAGGTGAAATCGGCAGTGTTGAAGCTTAGCTTCCCGTCCGTGGCGCCCCAGCCGGTGGTTGACCAGGCGGCCTTCGTCCGGGTCGTGAAGGCGGCCTTCGGCCAGAGGCGCAAGACATTGCACAACGCCTTACGCTCGTTGGGGATTTCTCCAGAGTGGATAGACCAGGCCATAACCGAAACGGGCCTTGCGCCCTCCATCCGGGCCGAACGACTCAGTGTGGCGGAGTTTGCCAGGCTTGCCGAGGCCCTGGCCGCGCGAGGGCATCCTGACCACTCTTGACAATCACTGTTCACGGGCTATAGTACCAGACTGACCGAGGGGGGTTGCTTCGAGGGTTTCCGGCCATAGAGATCATTTATTCCACGGAAAAAATGCGCCTCCTGGCCCGAGCCTGGCACGAGCGGGGGAGGGTGGCCGTGGTGCCTACCATGGGCTATCTGCATGCCGGCCACGCCAGTCTCATGGGGTGGGGCCGCCGCAATGCCGACAGGCTGACCGTCTCGATCTTCGTAAACCCGACCCAGTTCGGCCCTCATGAAGACCTCGGCCGCTATCCGCGCGACCTGGAGCGTGACGCCAGCCTCTGCCGGGACATAGGCGTTGACGCCCTCTTCGTGCCCGAGGCGGCGGAAATGTATCCGCCCGGCTATCAGACCTGGGTGCGGGTGGAGGGGCTGAGCCAGGGGTTGTGCGGGGCCGCCCGGCCGGGCCATTTCCGGGGCGTGGCCACGGTGGTGCTCAAGCTCCTGAACATCATCAGTCCTCAATTGGCCGTATTCGGCCTCAAGGACTATCAGCAATATCTGCTCATCCGGCGTATGGTCGCGGATCTGAATCTTGGCGTGCAAATCGTCGGGCGGCCGACGGTTCGGGAAGAAGACGGGCTGGCCATGAGCTCCCGCAACGCCTGCCTCAGCCCCCAGGAACGGACCCAGGCCAGGGTTCTGAGCCAGGCGTTGCGCTGGGCACAACAGATGTATGACGCCGGCGAGCGCGACGCGGCCGAGATGGCGGCCAGGCTGCGAGAGTTGATAGCCGCCCAGCCTGCGGTGCGGCTCGAATATCTTGCCTTCCAGGATCCGGAGACCCTGCAACCGGTGGAACAGATAGCCTCCACCACTCTTTTGGCCCTGGCCGCCTTCGTGGGCGCAACCAGACTGATAGACAACACCCTGCTGGCCCCCTCGGGCGCGGCGGAGGGCGAAAGGTTTTTGAGCGGTGCTGCGAATCATCCTTAGGGCGAAGATCCACCGGGCCACGATAACCGGGGCCGATCTGGCCTACGAGGGAAGCCTTACCCTGGATCCCGTCCTGATGCGGGTGGCGGGGCTGGTGCCCTTCGAGATGATAAAGGTCTATAACGTCTCCAACGGGGAGCGTTTCGAGACCTACGTCATCGAGGGTGAGGAGGGGAGCGGCCAGGTTGTGCTCAACGGGGCGGCGGCCCGCAAGGGGGCGCCGGGCGACAAAGTCATTATCGCCGCCTATGCCCTGGCCACCGACGACGAGCTTGAAGACCTGAGGCCGCGCCTGGTGCGGGTGGACGAGGGCAACCGGCCCCTTTAGGGGTCGCCCCCCCATGCGGGGGTGTGGATTGAAATATGAACAAATACTGGAGCTTTTGATACTTTTGGGAGGGCTGCTGAATGCCGATAACCGACTACCTGTTTACCTCTGAGTCAGTCACCGAAGGGCATCCCGACAAGATTGCCGATCAGATCTCGGATGCCATTCTCGATGCCATAATCGCTCAGGACAAAAGGGCCCGCGTGGCGTGCGAAACGCTGGTGACGACGGGTCTGGCGCTGATCGCCGGCGAGATAACCACTGACTGCTGGGTCGATATGCCGCAGATCGTGCGGGAGACCATCAGGGGGATAGGCTATTGCGACTCCGGGATGGGCTTTGATTGGGAAACCTGCGGAGTCATGACCAGCATAGACAAGCAGTCTCCCGACATCGCCATGGGCGTCAACAGCGAGGACCAGGGCGCGGGCGACCAGGGGCTTATGTTCGGCTACGCCTGCGAGGACACCCCCGAGCTGATGCCCATGCCCATCCTCTACGCCCATCGCCTCACCCAGCGGTTGGCCGAGGTACGCAAGAATGGCACCCTCGATTTCCTCCGGCCCGACGGGAAGTCTCAGGTGACCATCCGCTACAGCAATTGCTGTCCGGTGGAGGCTACGGCCATAGTCATCGCCGCCCAGCACAAGAACTCCGTTTCCCTGGAAAACGTCCGCGAGGGCATAACCGAAGAGATCATCAAGAAGATCATTCCCCAAGGGCTGATGACCCCCAATACCAAGGTGTACATCAACACCACCGGGCGCTTCGTGATCGGCGGCCCCATGGGTGACTGCGGCATCACCGGCCGCAAGATCATCGTCGATACCTACGGGGGCGTCGGCTCCCACGGAGGAGGGGCCTTCTCGGGGAAAGACCCCAGTAAGGTAGACCGCACCGCCTCCTACATGGCCCGATACATCGCCAAGAACGTGGTCGCGGCCAAGCTGGCCAAGAAATGCGAGGTACAACTCGCCTATGCCATAGGCAAGGCGGAGCCCGTGTCCGTCATGATTGACGACTACGACACCTCCGTGCTGCCCAACAACAAGCTGAGGAAGGTGGTGATGGAGGTCTTCCCCATGAAGCCCGGGCCCATGATCCAGCACCTCGACCTGCTGCGGCCCATTTTCCAAAAGACCGCGGCCTATGGCCACTTTGGGCGGCAAGACGCCGATTTCACCTGGGAGAAGACTGACATGATCGAGCAACTCCAGAGCGTGGCCGGGAGGAACTCATAACGTGGCCAAGGTTAACCATGACGTAAAGGATCTGGGGCTGGCCGATAAAGGCCTGCTCCGGATCGAGTGGGCGGAGCAGAGCATGCCCGTTCTCAGGCTCATCCGGGAACGGTTCGCCCAGGACAAGCCGCTGAAGGGCATCCGGCTGGCTGCCTGTCTGCACGTGACCACCGAGACCGCGGCCCTGGCGCGCACCCTGCGGGCCGGGGGGGCCGATCTGGCCGTTTGTGCCTCCAACCCTCTGAGCACCCAGGACGACGTAGCCGCGGCGCTGGTCAGCCACTTTGAGGTCCCCACCTTTGCCATCAAGGGCGAGGATTCCGAGACCTACTACCGGCACATCGAGCAGGTTCTGGAGTTCAGGCCCCAAATCACCATGGACGACGGGGCTGACCTGGTCTCCACCATCCACTCCCGCCATAAGGATCTCATCCCCGGCATCATCGGCGGCACCGAAGAGACCACCACCGGGGTCATCCGCCTCAAGGCCATGGCGGAAAACAACGTGCTGGCCTACCCCATCGTGGCGGTCAACGATGCCCTCACCAAGCACCTGTTCGACAACCGCTACGGTCCCGGCCAAAGCACCCTGGACGGCATCCTTCGCGCCACCAACCGGCTGCTGGCGGGCAGCACCTTCGTGGTGTCCGGCTACGGCTGGTGCGGGCGGGGGGTGGCCATGCGCGCCAAAGGTCACGGCGCCCAGGTCATCGTCTGCGAGATAGACGCCCTGAAGGCTCTCGAGGCCGTGATGGACGGCTTCCAGGTCATGCCTATTGCCCAGGCGGTCCAATTGGGAGACATCTTCTGCACCCTCACTGGCAACATCAACGTCATCCGCCTGGAGCACATGGTCAAGATGAAGGACGGGGCCATCATCTCCAACAGCGGCCATTTCGACGTCGAGCTGGACCTCAAGTCCCTGCGTAAGGTGGCGAAGGCCCGCCGGGAGATTCGCGACTTCGTCGAGGAGTTCACCCTTGAAGACGGCAGGCGCGTTTATGTGCTGGCCGAGGGCCGGCTGGTCAACTTGGCCGCCGCCGAGGGCCACCCCAGCGCGGTCATGGACATGAGCTTCGCCAACCAGGCCCTCTGCGCCGAGTATATGGTCAAGACGGCCGGCACACTGAAGAAGAAGGTCTATGGCGTGCCAGCGGATATAGACGCCGACATCGCCCGCCTGAAGCTCGACTCCATGGGGGTGAAGATAGACCGGCTTACCCCCGAGCAGGAGAAGTACCTGACCTCCTGGGAGATGGGGACGTAGCCGAGGCTGTCACAATTGTATTTTTCCTCGATGCTGGGCCGCCTTCGGGCGGCCTTTCTTATAGGGCGAACCAGCCGCGGATGCGGCTGGGCACGAGCCAGGAGATTATCCGGGCCGCCTTCCGTATGGTGTGCAGTTGCCCCAGCGGCCCCTTCCAGTGAGAGTGCAGTATCTCTTCGGGGATGTTTTCAAACAGGGAATCGAGCAACAGGGCCGCGACGACGACGTCGTCGATCTGCCCCAGGACGGGTATCCAGTCGGGAATCAGGTCAAGCGGGGAGAGGAGATAAGCGGCGGCCAGGCCGATGCGCATTCTCTTGCCGGAGGGCAGCCTGTCGTCAGCGGCCAGGCCGCCCACCAGCATCATTACTCGGGGCAGAAAGAGCAGAAGCTCCCGCAGTGCCTTCTTCAGGGTTCGATCCCCATCTGTTTCTCTTTTTCAGCCACGAGCAACCGGGTCCGTACCACGGTGTCGGGGTTCAGGCTTATGGAGTCTATGCCACATTCTACCAGGAAGGCCGCGAACTCGGGGAAGTCACTGGGGGCCTGGCCGCAGATGCCGATCTTGCGGCCGCGCTCTTTGGCCACCCGGATCACCTGCGCGATGAGCCGCTTCACCGACTCGTTGCGCTCGTTGTAGAGGTGGGCCACCAGTTCGGAGTCGCGGTCGAGACCCAGGGTGAGCTGGGTAAGGTCGTTGGAGCCGATGGAGAACCCGTCGAAGACGTCGGCGAAGGCATCGGCCTCGATGACGTTGCTCGGGATCTCGCACATGACGTAGACCTCAAGACCGTTTTCGCCCTGCACCAGGCCGTACTTGCGCATGACCTCTATCACCCGGCGCCCTTCCTCGGGCGTGCGGCAGAAGGGGATCATGGCCTTGATGTTCGTCAGGCCCATTTCCTCGCGCGCCTTGCGGAGTGCCCGGCACTCCAGGGCGAAGGCCGGCTCGAACTCCTTGTCGTAGTAGCGGGAGGCACCGCGCCAGCCGATCATGGGGTTGCTCTCTTTCGGCTCGTAGAGGGTGCCACCTATGAGGTTGGCGTATTCGTTGGTCTTGAAGTCTGACATGCGCACGATGACGTCGTGGGGGTAGAAGCCCGCCGCGATGCGGCCGATCCCTTGGGCCAGGGTGTCGATGAAGAAGCTGAGCTTGTTGTCGTAGGCGGCGGTCCGTTCGTCTATCTGCTGGACTATGCGGGCAATGGCCTTGTCGGTGCCGGCCTTCTCCTTGAGCTGAGGGTAGTGTATCAGGGCCAGCGGGTGGATACCTATGTGGGAGTTGATGATGAACTCCTCCCGGGCCAGGCCCACGCCGTCAGAGGGAAGCTGGCCCTGCAGGAAGGCCTTCTCGGGGATGCCCACGTTCATCATGATCTTGGTGCGGGTGCGGGCGATGTTCTTCAGGTCGGTGGTCTCGACCCTGAAGGGCAGCAGCCCTTCATAGACGTAGCCGGTTTCGCCTTCAGCGCAGGAAACGGTTACCCCTTGCCCGGTCTTTATGGCCTTGTCGCCGTGGTCCGTGCCGATAACGCAGGGTATGCCCAGCTCGCGGGAGATGATGGCCGCGTGGCAGGTGCGCCCGCCGCGGTTGGTGACGATGGCGGCGGCGATTTTCATGATGGGCTCCCAGTCGGGGTCGGTCATGTCAGTGACCAGAACCTCGCCGGGCCGGAACTGACCGATCTGCGCGGCGGAGTTGATCACGTGTGCCTTGCCATGCCCGATCTTGCTGCCCACCGCCTGGCCGGTGATAATCATCTTGCCGTGCTCATCGAGCACGTAGCTCTCCATCACGTTGAGGGCCTTCAGGGAGTGGACGGTTTCCGGGCGGGCCTGCACGATGAACAGCTTTCCGGTGCCGACGGTCTTGCCGTCGCCGTCTTTGGCCCATTCCATGTCCATGGGCTTCTGGTAGTGCTCCTCGATGACCACGGCCCATTTGGCCAGCTGAAGTATTTCGTCGTCATCTATGACGAAGCGGGAGCGTTCCTCGGGCGTGGTCTCGATGTTCTTCACGGGCCGAGCCCCCGGACCCGCCTCGGCGTAGATCATCTTGAGCTGCTTCTTGCCCAGGGTCTTGCCGACAATGGGGCGCTTGCCCGTTGCCAGCGTGGGCTTGAAGACATAGTAATCGTCAGGGTTTACGGCGCCCTGCACGACGTTTTCCCCCAGGCCCCAGGCCCCGGTGATGTAGACGGCGTTCTTGAAGCCGGTTTCGGTGTCTATGCTGAACATGACCCCGGCGGAGGCGGCGTCGGAGCGGATCATTTTCTGCACGCCGATGGACAGGTAGACGTCAAAATGGCCAAAACCCTTATCGACCCGATAGGAAATGGCCCTGTCGGTGAACAGAGACGCAAAGCAATCCCGGCAGGCCTGCAGCAGAGCCTCGTCTCCCCTGATGTTCAGGTAGGTCTCCTGCTGGCCGGCGAAGGAGGCATCGGGAAGATCCTCGGCCGTGGCCGAAGAGCGTACCGCCACGTCACAGTTCTTGCCGTATTCCTCTTCCATGCGGCGGTAACGGCTTATGATCTCGTCGCGGAGCACGGGGGGCAGCTCGGCGTTGCGCACCAGGTCGCGGACCTTTCGGCCTCGGGTCCTGAGGTTGTCCATGTCGTGGGTGTTCAGGTCGGACAAGACCTGCTGAATGCGGTCTTCGATACCGGCCTCTTTGAGGACCAGCTTATAGGCCTCGGCCGTGATCGCAAATCCGCCCGGAACCGCGATGCCCTTGGAAGTGAGCTTTTGGATCATCTCGCCCAAGGAAGCGTTTTTTCCCCCGACGAGCGGGACATCTCCAATGCCAATTTCATCAAACCAAAGGACGTAACTATCTCTCATGCGCCCGGCTCCCTCCGTATAGGTGCTTGAGTTAACGGTATAGTTAATATTCTAGCTTTGACGATGGCGTCAACACTAACATGAACAAAATTTCCCCGCCTCCTCAATCGTGCCCCGCCGCTGAGATTAATTGGGGTCACCAGCGGGTGCGCCACCGTTGACTTGTGCATCTCTCAGCCTCCGCGTGGGCCTGAGCATATCCGGGATCAAGCCTGATGAGAAGTGGTTGCACGAAAAGAATTCAACCCAGTCGAGAAAGCTTCCGAGTTTCGGAGGCTTCCACGAGCGCTGTCCGCCCTGGATGCGGCAGTAGCCCAGACGCATGCAAGAAACGCGCGCTATGCGATGTTCGTGGGGCTGGCGGCCTACTTGATCTTCAGCACGCTCCTCCAGCTAGGCTGTAGGGAGGGGCGGTACATCTTGCTCACGCTGCCCGCCTGCTCCGTGATGTAGAAGGCGTCGGGTTCGATGTCTCGGACCTGACGAACGAGGTCGTCCATGTCCCGCCTTCGGCACACCACATATAGCTCGGTCACGGGACCACTTTTGCCCTCGCCCTCGAAGGTCGTGACGGCGAAGCCCGAACTCCGTATCTGTTCCGCCATTGCCTTGCCATGCCCCGGGCTTATCACTCTCAAGATGGTGTATCCGAAGGCAATCCTCCGCTCCAGCATGATGCCGATGACGTTGCCCAAGGAAAAGCCCAGGGCATAGAAGATACCCAGGACCGGTTCGGAGCCTATCTGCCGCACCACGGTGGAAATCACGGCCAGCCATACGCTTACCTCCACGAAGCCCAGCAGGAAGGCGACCCTGGTGCGCCCATGGACGATGCTTATGGTCCTTATTGTACCCAGACTGACGTCGATCACCCTGGCCAGCAGAATACCGATTCCCGTCAGCAGAATTTCGAGGTCCAAAAAAGCCCCTTTCCTCCATTGAAGCCGGTTGAGAGTCTATCCCATTCCGGATGGTTTCGCCGCTGGGAAGGGGTATGAAAGTTGCTTCTCCCTCAATCTTTCAGAGGCCGGCCAGGCGCGCGAAATCCCGAGGAGGGAGGCGTACATAGAAGTACGCCGTACCGATGCGGGAGGAGCGCAACGCCGCAGATGGGCGTTTACCAACGGCCTGCAATGCTTAATTATACTGTGTTCAGATAGTGTTGCTATTATACTGGCGGCGCGGCCTCCGCCTCGCTTCATGCCGGGCGCCGACGCATACCGAAGGACTTCGAAAGGGAAAGGGGTTTCCATGTTGCGCAAAAAACTCTCCATCAGTCTGCTGCTCGTCCTTGGCCTTTCAACCACTACTTTCGCGTTGGAGTTCGCTCCCCTTGGCGCGCGGGCACAGGGAATGGGTGGCGCCTTTGTGGCCACGGCCTCCGACGCCAGCGCGGTTTACTGGAATCCCGCCGGCCTCTCGGCATTTCCCGGCTGGGAAGCGCAGGTACTGACCGGCGTTCATGGCCAGGACCACATGGGCATGAGGGACACCTTCGACGAGATTGACGACATCATGAACGGCCAGGACCTGGCCACCGTCGCCGCCGACCCCGAGCGGCGAGGTAGCCTGAGCGATCTGCTCCGGGACGTGGCGGCCCAGGACGCCGGGGTGGACCTCAATGCCGCGGCCGGCGTGCTCGTTAAGGGCCACTACGGTTCGCACGCCTTCGCCATAAGCGCCCTGCCGCTCGTCCAGGGGGGCGGCAACATTGTCGTGGATACCACCCATTTGGACGCAACCCTGGCGGACAACACCTCCACGGTCGCCCTGAGCGGCATCCAGGGACGCCAGTACGGGCTTAGCTACGGCCGTGCCTTCTTCGGCAAGAGGGTCTTCGTCGGCACCAACCTCAAGCTGATCGACGCCTATACCTACTACGACGACCTGACTCTGCTGGACCCCGATGTCGGCATCAAGTGGAGTGACCTGCGCCGGAACGCAAAACACTCTCAGGGCTTCAGCACCGACCTGGGGCTTATGGTGATGCCCGTGCGGTGGTGTCGGCTGGGCGTGGTGGGGCGTGACCTGAACAGCCCCAGCTTCAAGAGCGGGCGGGGCGGCGACATTACCCTGCGGCGCCAGGTGCGCGCCGGGGCGGCCCTGAGCCCCCTGTCGCTCTTCACCGTTGCCCTGGACCTGGACCTGACGGAAAACGATTCCTTCACCCAAGGCTATAAGGAGCGTAACCTCGCCCTCGGGCTGGAGAAAGGCTTCCTGATGGACGTGCTCACCCTGAGGGCGGGCGGCTACAAGAACCTGGCGGACTCGGGGTCACACTACGTGGCCACCGCCGGCCTGGGGTTGCGCGTATTCTTTGCCTGCCTCGACATTGGCGCCGGATACGACTTCCACCAGCGGGAGGCCCTGGGCTCGCTCTCCCTCGCCGGGCGCTTCTAGGGGGCGGGGCGGCAGGGCCGCCGGCCAGACTCCGGCGCCCAGGAACCTCAATTTAGACCGGACCGTCAGAGAGGGCGCCGAAAAAGACCTGTTGCCGTTGGCAACAGGGCCGTGACAGTTGTTGTGGGCCGCCCTCTCTCAGTAGCTGAAAGTGGTTACGAGGTGCCCGAGGGGGGAGAGTGCGCGGGGCGAGATTTGACCCGGGCCTTGGCGTGGCCGTGCTGGGTGAACCATTCCACGGCCTCGTTCAGGGCAACGTCAATCGGCGTCTGGGGCAGCCCCAGCTCACGCACCGCCTTGGCGGCGGAGAAGTGCATGAGGTTGCGCGCCATGCGCACGCCATCGAGCGGCACCAGAGGTTTTCTGCCGGTAAGCGCCGAGACGGCCTTGCAGGCGTGGCCCAGCCCCAGGGCGAAGCCGTGCGGGATGCGGAACCTGGGGCAGGGGACCCCGCTTATGGCCGAAAGCCGCTGAAAGACCTCGAGCAGGGTCAGGTTGCGGTTGCCCAATATGTAGCGCTCCCCCACGCGCCCGCGCTCCGCTGCCAGGATCATCCCTTCGGCGACGTCTCGCACGTGAACCAGATTCAGGCCCGAGGCCAGGTAGGCGAACATCTTGCCGTTGAGGAAATCGACGATGATCTTGCCCGTGGGGGTCGGCTTGAAGTCGTGGGGGCCTATGGGGGTACTGGGGCAGACCACCACGACCGGCGCCCCGCGCGCGGCCAGCTTCAGCGCCTCCCGCTCGCTCAGGTACTTGGAGCGCTTGTAGTCCCCTATGAGATCTTCTAGTTGGGTGAGGGTGTTTTCGTCGGCGATGCCGCCGTTGGGGGTGACCTTTATGGTGCCAACGCTGCTGGTGTGAACGATGCGCGAGGCGCCCGCGCGGTGGGCCGCCTCCAGGACCAGACGGGTGCCACCGACGTTGGTGGCATACATGGCCTCGGGGTCCGGCGTCCAGAGCCGATAGTCGGCCGCAAGGTGAAAGACCCACTCGGCCCCCTGGCAGCCGCGGGCCAGGGCATCGCCGTCCAGCAGATGACCGTCCGTGATTTCTATCGGCAGCCCGGCCAGGACGCCGGCGCTCTCGGGGCGGGCCAGTGCCCGGACCTTGTGGCCGCGCGCGAGCAGCAGGAGCAGGAGGTTGTAGCCGATGAAGCCCGTGGCCCCGGTCAGGAAGACGCGCACTTCAAGAAACCCCTGGAGGCGGTTTCAGGCGCCCCCGAGTTGCTACGTTAGGTTCCATTTGACCATTTCGAGCATATCACCGAGCTTGCCCGGGAAGACGGCGCTGGGCTCGAAGCCGCAGTGTACCATGCAGTCTCGGCAGCGGGGATCCTGCTGGCGCTCGAAGCGGGGCCAGTCCACCCCGCGCATCAGCTCGCGGTAGCTGGGGTAGTGGCGGTCGAGGGTGAGGTAGCAGGGCCCCCGCCAGCCCTGGGGATTCACGCAGGGGTTGCCCCAAGGGCTGCACTGGAGCTGGCGTTCGCCGGTCAGAAACCGGAGATACAACGGGGAGTTCCAGTAGCGGTGGTTGCGCAGGGTCGGCAAAATCTCCTTGAACTTGGCCATTACCTCCTGCCGTGACAGGAACAGATCCTGGTTGGCCTCGCTGAAGCTGTAGCCGGGGGAAACGAGCAGCCCGGAGATGTCCAGCCGCTCCAGATCGTTGAAGAGGCGGTTGAGCTGGGCCGGTTCGCTTTCTTTATATACCGTGGTGTTGGTGCATACCAGGAACCCCCGGCGTCGGGCCTCGGCGATGGCCTCCATGGCCTGGGCGTATACGCCCTGCCTGTTGACCACGGAGTCGTGGACCTCGCGCGGCCCGTCGAGATGCACGCTCCAGATGAGCCGCGAGGAGGGAGTGAACTCCGACAGGCGCTGCTTCATGAGCAGGCCGTTGGTGCACAGATAGACGTGCTTGCCCTGCCGGGTGAGATCATCCACCAGTTCAGTGATGTGCCTGTAGAGAAGAGGCTCGCCCCCGCAAATGGAGACCACCGGCACCCCGCACTCTTCGACGGCGCCGAGGCATTCTCCCAGACTCATTTGCTGGGATATGCTGTCGTGGTACTCCCTTATGCGGCCGCAGCCGTTGCAGGCCAAGTTGCACTGATGCGTGGGTTCCAGCATCAGTACGAGCGGAAAACGCTTCTGGCCGGAGAGTTTTTTCCGGGCCAGATAGCCGATCAGGGACTTGTACAGACTAAGCGGAAACCTCATCTTTTTTTCAGTCCGAGTAGTCCGCATGCCGCGGACCTATAAAAGAAACGCATAATTTACGACAAACGGAGATTATATGAACCGGCCCCTGGGGTGTCAAAGTATTTCGAGCCTGTCTCACCGGGGCTTGACTTAGCCTGACCTACCCTATATACAGGATACAGGATTAAGCGGTGGGGATGTGGCTCAGCTGGGAGAGCGCCTGCTTCGCATGCAGGAGGCCGTGGGTTCGAATCCCATCATCTCCACCAAAATAAGGACTTGGAATCAGGCGGCTTTCGGGTCGCCTTATTTTTTATTGGCTGGTGTTTTTGGGGATGGTCGGTGCCATTTAAAAGTGCCAGGGGCGGGCCAAGGGCCGTTCCTGGAAGATTATTGTAGCAGATGGTTGGGCAAGGAGTGAACCCGCTTGGCGGGACGGGGCTGAAGCGGTCGATAGCTTGCGGTTGTCAGTTCGCCCACGGGTTCGCTCTCAAGGCTCCTCGTCGCCGCGCGGCCCGCGGGGCGGAGCGCAACCGCTTTCCTCGTGCACCGCGGCGGGACGCCCCACGGGCGGACCGGGACGGTAGTCCTGGCTGGAGCGGGTCAGCAGCAGCCGTACCAGATCGTTGCACGCCTCTTCCTGTTCCTCTCCCTGTGGCAGCCGTTGGAGCGTCCCCACGATGAACTGCACGCCTGACCTGACCCGCGGAGACAGATAGTTCAAGGAAATGCACTCCGTGGGCGGGTGGGGGGCAGGGGCGGACCCTACCCCTCCTACCCCCTCCTGGCGAGGCCTGGGGCCTTCGCCGGTGAGAAGCCAGTCAACGGTCACCTTGAAGTACTTCGCCAGCCTGACGGCGTTGTCCCACTCCGGCCCTCGCCCGAATCTTACGTACTTGTCAATCGTCGTCCGCCCGAGTTTTGACTCTCTCGCCAGATCCGTCAGAGACATATTCTTCTCTTTTAGCAGAAGAACAAGTCGCTGGCCAAACTCAGGATTGGGCGTGCCGCGGGGCATCGGGTCAGAAAAATCCTGTAAGGGTTGTTTTTTACCTTGACGGATTATCCGATAGGGTGATAAACTTCCCTTCGGTGAGCGGTAGCATACTCAACAAGCGCGTGCTGCCGCAAGGGGTTTTTATGTCTGAGCTGAACCCACGCCCGATTTTTGACGGTTTCCGGGCCGCGGGCATGAACAGCCGCGAGGCAGCCAAGGCAACCCTGTTCCGCCTGGGCTGGTCGACGGCCCGCATAGGTCGCAATTGCGACTGCTCTCGCAGGCTGGTCCACAATCTCTTCAGCGGCAGGGCACACCAAGGCGAAAAGTCCGACCGGGTGCGCGAACTGGCTTCGGAAAAGCTTGGCCGGCCCATCCTGGAGTTGTTCGGCGACCCGACAAGTTAGGCACCACCACCAGGCAAGCTGCCGCGAAACTCAGGCCGTTCCCCTGCCATATTTATGCGGACAGGCGTACGGAGGGTTTCCCCTCCGCGCTACCTCGTGCCGGGGGCTGTTCAGCCCGTGGTGCTGGAGGTATGGCCTTGCCAGGAGGGGGGCAGGGAGAAGCTTGTGGGGGCGCGTCGCGCGGTTCAGCCGGCAGGGGCGAACGCGGGCGGAGTGCAAACGCGCGGGAGTGAATGAGAGGAGGGGAAGAAACTTCGAGTATGAAAGAAGAGTCCAAGCTTGCAGTGCTCATGAGGCAACACGGGCCGGGCTACGTCATGGATGCCCTGGAGGAGTTGGCGGAGCTTATCATCTGCGGTGTTCTGGGCGTGGACGAAGAACCTCGGTTCACTGACCGGCGGCAGGAGGTTCACTGACCCGGCCGGGATCCGTTACCTCAGCGGCAAGTCATGAAGTCATGGGCCGTCATGAGCCGTCGTGGGGCCGGAGCCGTGGTCCCGTCCCTCGGGCGGCTGATTTGCGGGTCGTGACCGGCCCGTGCGGCGGCGGGAAGGCGGTCGGCGAGGGCGGCCTCCCGGCCCAGGCCGGGAGACCGCGCGAAGGGGAGGCTGATATAAGGGCAGGCTAGTAGCTGGGATACGCTCCGCCGCCAGCGCCACCGGAGGGCGGGCAGGCACCTCCGGCTCCGCCCTGTTCCGGCAACCGATAGAGTCGGCCGACGACGTTCTTGCCGTTCTGACGAGAGAAAGAGGCCACTACCGGCTCTCCCGGCTTGATGTCGCTCAGAGAAATCTCATTGGCGTTCTGGTCTAGCACGCGGCTCTCAGCGGTGACGTCGAGGGGCTGGTTGCCTTTCGGCGTGGCCACCACGATAGTATTTGTGTCTGGATCAACACTCGCGGCCTGTCCCTGAATCACCCAGGAGCAAGGGCCAAGTTGTTCCGGGCTGAGACCGGTCGCCGCCCCTCCTTCGGCCGGAGGCATACAGCCAGGCGGGCATGCTTCTTGAGCGGCGCCACCCATTCCCGCGCCTTCTTGAGGTGCCGCGCCGCCGGCGGCTCCTTGTCCCTCCGCCGCGGCCGGGCTCGAGGGGCATGTGTCCCAACCAGCGCAAGCAGACATGGCGACCGCGAAAGCGAGCGTCACCACCGCCAACCAACCAAACGGCCTCATACAGAACCCTCCTGACACGATGGGAGAAGACTGATTACGGTATCCGGCTTATGGCAGGTTGGCGGACTTGGCGGACGTGACTGGCGTTTATTCCTCAGTCTAGCGCGTGGGCTGGCGATTGCCAAGCCAAAATGGGGTCATGGATCATAATGGCTTCACGGGCATCGGGGCGGGGTGTCTTGGCCTTCGGCGCCCGTCTTGGAGCCGTAGTGGCTCCGGTACCACGACAGGCCCTCCCTGAAGAGGTCTTGGGCGATGAGTGCCCACGGAGAGACGATGGCCAGCCTGTGTGGCGCCCGGAACTCCGCGATTCGGCGTTGTATGGTTCGCGCCACCAAGATGACGGCCAAGAGCGCGCCGGCAATGAGCACCGTGATGATGATCATGCAGCTCGCGGTGGCAATGAAGAAGAAATTGGCCGGCGTCATGAGGCCTCCCCGCTTAATTTGCTTGTCAACCAGGATAAGCGACCGCCGGCGCAAGTGTAAAGCGTTTTATCCGACTGGGGAGGCTACCGGGGCCTTAGTGCTGGTGCGGGCCGGCGCAGCATATGCCGCCACTTTCCGGCGCAATCGGCGGCGATTACGATCACCAGCAGCATCATGGCCGAACATAGAGTCGCGTTGAGGTAGCCCTGAAAGCTTTTCATGGGCAGGTAGTTATTGATAATGCTCAGCCAGCCCGCGGCAAGGGTGGTGGCCAGCATGAAGAGCATGGGCAGGAAGGTCACCAGGGCATGGGCCGGCCTGGAGGCCCGCCGCAGTATGAAAGACGTCCCGATGGCCAGGGCCAGGGTGGCCAGAAGCTGGTTAGCCACTCCGAACATGGGCCAGATGGTTTTGATCTCCCCCATATAGACCAGGTAGCCCCAGCCAGAACACACCGCCGCGCTGCAGATCGCCACCGCCCATCTCGAGGTCGCCACCGGCAGAGGTACGCCGGCCAGCAGCCCTATTTCCTGCAAAATGTAGCGGGCGGCTCGGGTGCCGGCGTCCACCGTGGTGAGAATGAAGAGGGCCTCGAACATGATGGCGAAGTGATACCAGTAGGCGGTCATGGTGGCCATGCCCGGCAGGCCGCGGAATATCTCGGCCATGCCCACCGCCAGCGACACCGCCCCTCCGGCCCGGCCCGCCAGATGCTCTCCCGTCAGGGCGGAAAGTCGGGCCAGGTTGGCCGGCTTGAGGCCCAGCCCGGCATAGACGTCCGGCGCCAGATTGATGGCCAGATAGTCCTGGGGCAGCAGGACGCAGGCGGCCACCAGGGCCATGACCGCCACAAAACCCTCGGCGAGCATCGCCCCGTAGCCAATAAGGCGTATGTCTTTCTCGGAGCCGACCATCTTCGGGGTGGTGCCAGAGCTGATGAGGGCGTGGAAGCCGGAAATGGCCCCGCAGGCGATGGTGATGCACACGAAGGGCCAGGCGGTGCCCGGTATTATGGGGCCGCCGCCATGGATGTAGGCGGTGGTGGCGGGCATGGACAGCCGGGGATTGACCAGGAAGACCCCCGCCGCCAGGAGCAGCACCGTGCCTATTTTCATATATGAAGACAGATAGTCTCGGGGGGCCAGGAGCAACCAGACCGGAAGCACCGAGGCCGCGAAGCCGTAGAGCGGCAGCATCAGGGCCAGGCCGTGCCTGGAGAAGGTGAAGTAGCTCGAAAGTTCTGAGCCGGCGATTGCCCCGCCCGCCACCACCGCCGCCAGGGTGAGGACCACGCCTATCGCCGAGGCCTCGACGATGTGCCCAGGT
Organism: Pseudomonadota bacterium; assembly: GCA_043799175.1. Taxonomy (GTDB): domain Bacteria; phylum Desulfobacterota; class JAZDOA01; order JAZDOA01; family JAZDOA01; genus JAZDOA01. The sequence goes on from JAZDOA010000187.1 coordinate 20,184, forward strand.
CGCAGCCGCTGCATGTAACAGCCCACCAGCAAGGCGATGGGTATGGTGGCCCCGATGGTGAAGGTTGCCCAGGCGCTCTCGTTCAGGGCGTTGACCACCACCAGCGAGAGGCCGGCCAGGGCGGTAATGATGATGAAAAAGATGGCCACCGCCGTGATGGACCCCGTGAGCGGGCTGACCTCCTCGCGGGCTATGCGGCTTAGGGATCTGGCCCCGTGGCGCATCGAGGCAAACAGTATCACGGTGTCGTGTACCGCCCCGGCCAGGACGGCGCCGATGAGGATCCACAGGAACCCCGGCAGGTAGCCGAACTGGGCCGCCAGCACCGGGCCTATGAGCGGCCCCGCCCCGGAGATGGCGGCGAAGTGCTGCCCAAAGAGCACCCAGCGGTGCATCGGGTGATAGTCCCGGCCGTCCTGGCGGGTGTGGGCGGGGGTAGGGCGCCCGGCATCCACGCTCAGGACGCGGGCCGTCAGGAATGCCCCATAGAGGCGGTAGGCCAGGGTGAAGACCAGGGCGGTGACTAACAGCAGATAGAGAGCCGGCATTGTTCCTCTCGGTGGCCCTGCCGACCTGGTACTTGGTTGCGGTAATTCCTAACGCCGGTCCTGGGCATTTCCGTTCGTGCTGATGTTTAGAAGCACGAACACCAGCCACACCGTTCGCCCTTCGACACCTCAGGGCGAACGGTTTTGAAATCAGGTTAATGACTTATGCAACCAGGTACTAGTCGGTGAATCCGGCCGCCGAGAGATTTGCCACCACGACGGTTGTCGGCTCGTGAGAGGCTACCTTGCGCTTCCAGGCGGCGAGGATGCTCTCCGGGGTCTGAGATTCGATCAGGGCGGGGTAGCGCTCGGCGTAGTCCAGCCCCAGACCGTAGAAAGACACCAGGGCCAGGTAGCGCGTCAGCTTGGTGTTGCTGTCGAGCTTCAGGGGGAAGCTGCCCACGAGGTACTGCTTGGCGGCCTTCAGTTCTTCCGGCTTCACCGGTTGCTCGGCCATGAGGCCCGTCTGGGCACGGACGATGTCAATCGCCTCCTGGGCCGTGGGGTTGGAGGTCTGCATGGTGACCTCCAGGCTACCCGGCCAGGTGAGGGCATTCAGGTTGCTCGATACACTGTAGGCCAGGCCCCGCTTGACCCGCACTTCCTCGATGAGGCGGGAGGAGAACCCTCCTCCGCCCAAAATATAGTTGCCTACCTGCAGGGCATAAAAATCGGGGTCGGAACGCTGGATGGCCATTCGCCCCATGGTTACGTTCGCCTGGCTGATGGGCTGGTTGATCAGCACCTGGGATTTCGTGGGTGACGCCGGTCGCGGTGGCTCCAGCCTGGGGACCTCGCCCTGGGGCCAGTCTCCGAAGGCGGATTCCAGGCGCTGGAGCAGGACCTCGTCCTCGAAGTCTCCCACCGCCACCAGGATACAGTTATTGGGCAGATAAAAGCGCTGGTAGTGAGAGACGATGTTTTTTCTGGTGCATGCCTTAAGGCCCTTGTCGCTGCCCTCGGGCGGGTGCCCGTAAGGGGCCTCGTCGCCGTACAGGGCGGCCAGGAAGGCCCGGTTCGCCACCCTGCCGGGGTCTTGTTGCTCGGCTTCTATGCCGGCCAGTAGCTCCTGGCGCTTGCGGCTGACCTCTTCTTCCGGGAAGGTCGGTCGCCGGAGAACGTCGGCGAAGATGGCCAGCGCCTTGTCGAAGTCCTTGGCCAGCATGCTGGTGGCCACGATGGTGAAATCGAAATCGGTGTCGGCGGAGAGGGTGGCCCCCAGGAAATCGACCTCATTGGCCAGTTGCTCGGCGCCGCGCGAGGGAGTGCCTTCCCGCAGCAGCGCCGAGGTCAGAGAGGCCAGACCCGCGTGGCCGAGGGGGTCGGAACGGGAGCCATCAGCCACCACCATGGCCAGAGAGACGAGAGACAGGCCGTGTTGCGGCGACATGACGACCCGCAGGCCATTGTGGAGCCGCGCTTCGCGTGCCTTGGGCACGGCGGCGGCACCGGCGGTCGGCATCCCCAGAAGAAACAGCATGAAGAGTATGACTCCTTTTGGTTTTGTTCGGTCATTCCTCAAGGCATCACCTTGTGCCCGGCGTTCATGCCCTCCGGCGCCGGTTCCTCGCCCCGCGGCAACGGCTTGAGGATGGCGGCCGTGCGGTTGTCGGCGCTGAACCATTTCGCGGCGGCGGCCTGAATATCGCGCGCGGTCACCTTGCGGATGGCGGGCACGTATTGGTCCACCGCCTGCCAGCCGATGGTGTTTTCATACATGGCCAGGAGCATCCCCTGGTAAAAGAGGGAATCCTGGCCCCTGATGAAGCCGGCCTCCAACTGGTTCTTGGCCTTGGCCAGCTCGGTGTCGCCCACTGGCTCGTCCTTGAGCCGTGCCAACTCCTTTTCCATGGCCTGGGCGACTTCCGCCGCCTCCTTGCCGGGCATAACCTGAGAGACCACACAGAAGAGGCCCGGGTCTTTGGAGAGCAGCGAAAAATCGGCGCTGGAGTCCACGGCGAGTCCTTTTCGGACCAGGTTCATCCGCAGCCGGGAGCTTTCTCCACTGCTCAGGATGGCCTGGATCACCTCCAGGACGTAGCCGTCGGGCTCGCTGAGGTTGGGCACATGATAGCCCCAGGCCACGGTGGGCAACCTGGCCGGGACTTTCAGCTCCAGGGCGCGCTCGCCTGTCTGGGGCGGTTCCACCGCCCGCACCGCCGGCGGCTGGGGGCGGGGATCCATGCACCCGAAGGAGCGTTCCACCCTGGAGAACATGGCCTCGGGGTCGAAGTCTCCCACCACGACCACGAAGGCATTGTTGACGGGATAGTAAGTGTGGTGATAGGCGCGCAGGTCGTCAATGGTCAGCTTTTCGATGTCGTTGAGCCAGCCGATGACGGGCCAGCCGTAAGGGTGGGCCTTGTAGGCCGCCGCGCTCAGGTTCTCCAGCAGCAGGGCCTCGGGGTTGTCCTCGGTGCGCAGCAGCCGCTCCTCGATGACCACCTTGCGCTCGGTCTCGAAGTCTTCCTGCCGCAGGAGGAGGTTGGCCATGCGGTCGGCCTCGAGATCTATGGCGGTGCCAATCTCGTCCGCGGCCATGTTTTCGAAACAGGCCGTGAAGTCGGCGCTGGTGAATGCGTTGTTGTTGCCGCCATGCTCCTGGATGATCCGCGAGAACTGCTCGGGGCCGATGTTCTTCGTCCCCTTGAACATCATGTGCTCCAGCAGGTGGCTCAGGCCGGTGCGCCCCAGCTCTTCGTTGCGCTCCCCCACCCGGTACCAGACCTGGAAGCTGATCACGGGCGCCTTGGGGTTGGGCAGCATGATGACCTTGAGGCCGTTGGGCAGACCGCGCTCCACCACCAACTCGGCCAGGCGGGGCCAGCCGCCTCCGCCTCCGCCCACCTCCCCCGTGGCCGAGTGCGCGCGGCAAAGGAGCAGCATCCCGCATGCGAGGGGCAAAAGAAGCTCTTTCATGAACCAAAAATCCTTTCACGCAGACGATGCTTGAGCCACGCGATGTGGCGGCGCTCGGAGGGGATCATTAGCTCCGGCCCGCCCGCCGCGAGGCGCCCGAGGCGGCGCGCCTTGGTGGCGGACTGTTCTTCGATATACAGCAAGGCGCGAAGAATGTCTTCCTCGGTTTGGAGCCCGATGACCTCGGCGGCCAGCTTCCCCTCTACCTCCCGGCCCCGAGGAGTTTTTTCGCCGGCCGGTTTCAGCGCCGTTCCTCGACGAGCGCCCGGTGGATGCGCTGGCCGAGGCTCACGGCCGCCAGCGTGGTAAGCAGGGCGAGGGTCCAGGTGAGCGCCCGGCGGTCCCGGCCACCCGCGATCAGGCCAAGGGACAGAATGATACAGCGCTCGGGTTTCTCCAGAATGCCGCCGCGCAGCTCATTCGCGCTGAGTTTCTTTTCCACCGCCGCGGCCTTGGCGTAGGTGACCATCAGGCTTAGGAACATATAGGAGAAAAGCCAGTAGCGGGCCGAGACCACCAGCGGGGGCAGCGCAAGGGGCAGCAACCCCAAAACGGCCGCCGCTTCCACAAAGCGGTCCGCCAAGGTATCGAAATAGGCCCCTCGTCTGGAGGCCGAGCCCCGCCGCCGGGCCACCGCGCCGTCGGCCAGGTCGCACAGCCCCGAGAAGGCAAAGACAAGCCCCCCGCCGGTCAGTCTGCCCGTGGCCAGGAGGGCCGCCGCCGCTCCTCCGGCCGCGAGGCCGATCGTCGTCCAGGCGTTTGCCGAAAGGGGCAGCCGCGAAAGGAGCGCTCCCATTGTTGCCGAGCAGCAGGAGAAGCGCTCTCGGCGAGCGGACAGAGTCATGGGCGAGTACCAGGGGCCTGTGAACTCACGAGACAGGAGCGAGGCTCAATTTAGGACACGCTACCCTGGCCGGCCTGGCCAGAATTCTCCTGGGCGCTGCCTCCGTGGGCGCCGGGCTGGATTCTGCCCGCCCGCAGCCGCAGAAAACTCTCTATCTGGTCGCGAGCCGGCTTTTCGTCCATTTGCACGGGCGGATGCTTCATGCAATAGGCGGAAATGGGCAGAAGCGGCCCGCCGATGCCGGCCTCTCGGGCGATCTGGCAATAGCGGATGGCGTCGATCACGATGCCGGCGCTGTTGGGGGAGTCCTCGACCGAGAGGCGTAGCTCGAGGTTGACGGGAGCCCCCGCGAACCCCCGGCCCTCCATCCGGATGAAGCAGACCTTGTTGTCTTTCTGCCACGGGACATAATCACTGGGGCCGATATGGATGTCATCGGCCGCCAGGGGCTGCTCCAGCTGCGACTGAACCGCCTCGGTCTTGGAGACCTTCTTGCTGGCAAGCCGTTCGCGGCTGAGCATGTTGAGAAAATCAGTATTGCCGCCGACGTTCAACTGATAGGTGCGGTCGATTTTCAGCCCGCGGTCGGAGAAGAGCTTAGCCAGGGTGCGGTGAACCACGGTGGCTCCGAGCTGCGACTTGACGTCGTCGCCGATGATGGGCAGGTTCTGCCGCTCGAATCGCTTGGCCCACACGGGGTCGGAGGCGATAAAGACCGGCATGCAGTTGATGAAACTCACCTTGGCCTCGAGGCAGCAGCGGGCGTAATAGCGGGCGGCCTGCTCGGAGCCCACGGGGACATAATTGAGCAGGACGTCCGCCTTGGCCTCGTCCAGGGCCTGGGCCACGTCCACGGGCGGCTCGTCGGCTACCTCGAAGCGACGCTCCGGGGGGTAGTCGGCCATGTGTTTGGCCACCCCGTCGAGCACGGGGGCCATCTGGACCAGAAGCCCGCTTGCCGACAGGCCGTCCACCAGCCGCACGCAACAGTTGGGCGGCGCGAAGACGGCCTCGTGCAGCGGCCGGCCGACCTTGCGCCGGTCTACGTCAAAGGCCGCTACGATCTCGATGTCGCCGGGGCAGTAGCCACCCATTTGCCAGTGGGTCAGCCCGATGGCTTCACCTGGCGAACCGCGGCGAAAGTGCTCGATGCCTTGTATAAGGGCGCTCGCGCAGTTGCCTAGTCCGGCGATGGCGACGCGTATGGGCACGGCGACAGCCTCCTATGAAATCTGGCAACCTATACCGGTGCGCGGCGCGCCGCTACCAGGCCGCCTCAAGCCGCTCATCGCAGGCATAGTGCTCCGCACTTGTTTCGATTAACTGATTTTGAGCCGGAATAGACGGATGCTTTCGAACCTGAAGAGGGAGATGAACTAAAACCTACTTTAAGTGTATAGAGCCGAACCATCCGCGATGTCAAGGGGCGGCAGGGAGCCTCAATCTCCGGCTAAGGGTGCCGGGGCCAGATGGATTCGCACTCTTGAAGCGGCATAGAGTACCCTTGCCACTTCCGCACACAGCCTCAAGAGCGTCTCCCGGGCGTGGCGGACCACTTTCCCCACCGTGTTTAGCA
>JAZDOA010000191.1:0-2525 GCA_043799175.1 Pseudomonadota bacterium
GAGATCACCCCCCAGCATCAGGTGAACGTGCCGGTCTCGCCGGAACCGCCCACCCGGTCGCCGCTGGAGGACATGTGGGCCAACTTCCAGGCGAACCTCGACAAGATCGGGGGTGCCCTCGGTCGCCAGGGCGAGGTGCAGGGGGAGGCCTTGGGGAATATAGGCGACTATGTTGGGGGCACCCTCGGCGCTCACGGCGAGGCGATAGGGAACATCGCGGGGGGTGTGGGCGCGGTGGGGGGGGCCATGGCTCGCAGCACCCCTATTGGGCAGGTTGTCTCGCGTTATACGCCGGAAGAGGTAACGCAGCAGGTTGAGGCCTCGGAATTGGGGTACCTGGCAGAACAGTACAGGAAGACCGGCATGAGCCAGGACGAGGCTGGCCGGGTGGCGCTCAGAACTCACGGCGTTGCCCTCGGACTCGCGGGTGGGGTTGGACCGGGCAAGATACCCAAGGTGCCCGCTGCCAAAGCCGCTGCTGAAGCGGAGATGCGGGCCTCCTTTGGCCGCGCCATCGAACGCGACGTGCAGCAGGGGAACATCGCCCCCGAGGCCCTGCGCCCCGAGCAGGCCGCGCTACGGGCAGAGGCCGCAGGCGCACCCCCCGTCGAGCCGCCGCGCCCGCCGAGGGACCTGACGCCACCACCAGAGGAGCCCACCTTCGCTGGCAATATCCGACTCTCCAAGTACGTCGATGAGGATGTAAAGGATGTCCTTATCCAGACCCATGATGCCGACCCCGTTTCTTTCGAGGAAGCCCGCAGGGGCGTTAAGCCCGACGAGGCCGTGCGGGCTATGGCCGTGGAGGCGGGCGGCAAGGTAGACGACCTAATCAAGCGGTGGAACCCGGGCCAGGCCGAAAACGCCGAGACTATATTCGCTGTTCGGGGTGCCCTCAAGGCCAAGACCAAGGAGGTCGCAGGCCTCGGGAGAGCCATTCGGGAAGGCGACGACTCTACGGCAACCCTCGTCAAGTTCCAACGATCCTTAGAGGAGCAACGCCGAGTGCAGGAAGTGGCTGCCGGGCTTACCGCTGAGTCCGGTCGCAGTCTACGGCAGTTCAGAATGGATGTTGACGAAATACTCCTATCAGGAGACGAGGGGAAGACCCGCAAACTCCTGGAGAAGCTAGGCGGCCGGGAGCGAACGGAGGAACTTGCTGGTGCCCTTGCGAAGATTGATCCCAACGACGAACAGGCGATGTTCAACTTCCTCCGCAACGCTCAGAAGCCGGAACTCAACGATTACCTGATAGAACTTTGGTACAACTCGATCCTCTCGGCACCGCCGAGCCACATAGCCAACATTGCCACCAATGCTTTTATGACGGCGAAGGAACCTTTCAGCCGAGGTATAGCCGCCGCTATCGAAGCCCCCATAGCCGCCGCGCAGCGTAGGCCCCGGGAACGGTTCTTCGGGGAGTTCGGGGCCGCCCTTAACGGCATTGGGCAGGGACTTCCTGAGGGGGTTCGCAAGTGGCTGTACATGATGAAGAACGGCTATTCCTTCGATGAGGTTGTGCGGCTGGACCTCCGCAAAACCCAAGCCTTCAAGGGCAAACTCGGGGCGGTTATCAACGCCCCCACGCGGGAACTGGCGGGGGCCGATGCCCTATTCCGCGCCGTGAACTACTCGGCTTCCCTCAACGCCAACGCCTACCGCATGGCCTCGAAAGAAGGCTTGAAGGGAACCGCCCTGGGAGAACGAGTAGCCCAATTGGTCGCCAATCCCCCCGAGTCGCTTATGACCGAGGCGGGGAACATCTCGAAGTACAACGTCTTCCAGGCGGACCCAGGGAAGTTCACCGAGAAGCTGATTGGTATTCGCAATGCCGAGGTGATGCTGCCAGTTCTCGGAAAGACCCAGCCCGTGCGCTTCGCCATGCCCTTCCTGCACACACCCATGAACCTGCTGAAAGTAGGTCTGGAACACTCTCCACTAGGGCTTGCCAACCCGAAGATGTGGAGTAACGCCTTGAAGCGTGACCCCCACTTTTCAGACCAGGCATCCCGAGTTGCCCAAGGTTCTGCGGTAGCCGCGGCAATAGGTGTGTTGGTAGGGCAGGACATCGTGGACGTGGTGGGGGAGGCCCCCGTCGGGGCCGCTGATAGAGACCGTTTCTACGCTGAGGGAAAGATTCCCTACTCTGTCCGCTTTGGGAAACCGGGCAATCCCTACCATGGCTTCCAGAAGTGGGAACCGCTAAACCAGTCCTTGTCGCAAGTGGCCGCCGTTGTAGATGCTGTGCGCTCAGGCAGGGACATAACACAGGTAGACAAGCTGGCGGAGAAGGCGGTGATGACCATATCCCGCAACTTTGTCTCCCAAACTTATATGTCGGGCCTATCGGACCTGCTGGATGCAATGAGCGACTGGGAACGGTACGGCGGACAGTTCCTCGAACGAACGGCCACCGGGTTTCTGTTCCCCTCAGGGGCACTCCGCACAGCTACCCGTGCCGGAGATACCACCGTACGCCAACCGGAGGGTTTGGGAGAGGCAGCGATGGCCCAGATCCCCGGCCT
>JAZDOA010000229.1:0-9703 GCA_043799175.1 Pseudomonadota bacterium
TTGATGGCTCATGGTGCCATGCGCGGCGTTCTGGTAACCGGTTCCGCCAGGCCGTTCGAGTTCACTTCGCGCTACATCCGGCTCCTCAGAATTATCGCCTCCCAGATGGCCCTCGCTCTGGAAGACGCCTCCCTGCGCGAAGAGGTCGAGAGAGGAAGAAGCCGACCCTGTCGCCAGAAGCAGGGGGACCCGAGCAGCTGGGTCGAGGCAACCCTTGATGCCTTACCTGCCGCGATGTGCATAGTTGACGGGCGGGGTGCCGTGGTCCTGGCCAATGGCGCCTGGCGGCGGGCGCTGCGCGGGACTGGCGTGGATGATAGTACCTTGTTGAAGGCCGGCGCTCGCTATACCGATGCCCTGGCCCTGGTGGCCCCCGCCGGGAGGGATGTGGCCGCGGAGGCGATAGAGGGCCTGGGGGCCGTGCTGCGCGGCGACAGAGACAGCTTTCATCTCGACTACGCCCGGACTTGCGCTCCTGACGCACCCGGCGAGACCCGCCACTACCAGCTGCGGGCGTCGGCCGTCCGTGGCCCCGACGGCCGGGGGATGTTAATCGAACACCGGGACGTCACCGCCCCCGGGCCGGCTGAGTACCGGATTCGCCGCGAGCTGGAAGATCTGAAGGCGCTGGGGAAGCGCAAGGATGATTTTCTCAGTGATTTCACCCACGACCTCAAGACGCCCCTGGTGCCGCTGAAGGGATTCCTCGACATCGTGCTCTCGGGCAGGGCAGGCGAGCTGAACGACAGGCAGAGGACGTTTCTTTCCTATTGCGACAACGCCCTGGCCCGCCAGGTCAACAAGATCGACGACCTGCTGGAGTTCACCCGCATCCGGGCCGGGGAAGCCCGCCTGGAACCCGAACCCCTGGACCTGGCCAAGGTGCTGGCTGGCTCCCTGCAGTTCCTGGGGCTCATGGCCCGAGACAGACAGGTGCGGGTGGAAACGGACATAGATCCACGGCCGCTGAGAGTGGCTGGTGAGGCGCGCAAGCTGCAGCGCGTCTTCAACAACCTCTTCTCGAACGCGGTGCGCTACAACAGCAGCGGGGGAGCGGTCCTGGTGCGTGCGGTCCGACGGAAGGGCCGGGTGGTGATTACCGTGGAAGACACGGGCACGGGCATCGAGCCCGCGGAAATCGGAAAGCTCTTCGAGCGTTCCTACCATAGCCCCCAAGGTGCCGGCATTGGCCTGAGCGTGGCGGGGGAGTTGGCCCGGCTTCACGGCGGAGAGATTTTCGTCTCCTCCGAACCGGGCGAGGGCTCGGTCTTCGCCCTTAACCTGCCCCTTATCCCGGACTGACAGGCTGACGGCGTCCTGCCGCTTCGATTCCTGCCCGTGGCAACCCGCGGTGTTCCTCGCCTTGACCGGCGTATCCCCTTGCTTTAGCCTCAAGGTGAGGGAGGCGGCGGGGCCGCCAGCCGGTTTCGGTGCCCGGCAGCCACCGTGACTGAATTCAGGTGTAAGCACAGGCCACCAATCTCAGCCGCTTTCGGGAATGCCCTGGCGCGGGCTGGAAGGAGGTTTTTTTTGGCATGACCACATCGGCTTCCAGAAGTTCTCGCGGTCTGGTGGTGGTTTCTAATCGGTTGCCCGGCCCGGCGGCGATTGGGGGAGGGCTCATTACGGCCCTGGATCCCGTGCTGCGCGAGTACCGCGGCCGCTGGGTCGGTTGGGACGGCGGTTGCGCCCAGGGTTGGAAACCGCCACCCGCCGGGCTGGGTTATCGCCTTGATCCGGTATCACTCCGAGACAAGGAGGTGGAGCACTACTACCACGGCTTTTCCAACCGCACGCTCTGGCCGCTGTTGCACTCCCTGGTGGGCAGGACCGAGATCCGGCACAACTTCTGGCGGGCCTACGAGGCTGTGAATGAAAGGTTCGCCGCCGCCGTCCTTGCCGGCTGCGCTCCGGCCGATCTGATCTGGGTGCATGACTATCATCTCATGCTCCTGCCCCGGCTCCTGAGGGAGAAGGGCCACGCGGGCCCGATTTCGTGGTTCCTCCACACCCCCTTCCCACCATACGAGGTGTTCCGCATCCTGCCCTGGCGACGGCAACTGCTCGAAGGGCTCCTGGGCGCCGACGTCCTCGCCTTCCAGACGCGAGGCTACTGCCAAAGCTTCCTGGAGTGCGCGGGCAACGTCTTGAACTGCCCGGTGGAGGAAGACGCCATTCAGTTCGATGGTCGCTGGATCAAGATCCACCCGGCCCCCATCAGTATAGATACCGCCTATTTTGAACAGCTCGGGCAGCGCACCGTGGGAGGGGCGCGGCTCAAGCGGCTGACCCGCCACCTGGAGGGCTGCCAGGTGGTGCTGGGGGTTGACCGGCTGGACTATACCAAGGGTATCCACGAGCGGCTGGCGGCGGTGGAGCGGCTCTTGGAGGAGCACCCCGAGCACTGTCAGCGCGTGGTCTTCATCCAGGTGGCGGTACCTTCGCGCACCCGGCTGGCTGGCTACCGGAACATGAAGCGGCAGATAGACGAAAAGGTTGGACAGATAAACGGCCGCTTCACCGACGGCTCCTGGCTGCCCGTGCGCTACCTCTATCGGTGCATGCCGCCCGAGACGCTGGGTGCCTATTATGCCCTGGCCGACGTGGCTTTGGTGACGCCCTTGAGGGACGGCATGAATCTGGTCGCCAAGGAGTACGTGGCCTGCCATTCGGAGGAAGGCGGCGCGCTGGTGTTGAGCGAACTCGCCGGGGCGGCGGAGGAGCTGCGCGGGGCCATCAGTGTCAACCCCTACGACATCGACGGCGTTGCCGCGGCCTTACACCGGGCGCTTGCCATGGACCCCGCCGAGAAGCGCCGCCGCATGGCGGCCATGAAGAGTTACCTTCGGCGGCACGATGTAAGCGCGTGGGCGGCGGGCCTGGTCTCGGAAATGGAGGCCCACGTTCCGGAGGCCGCGCTGTGGTCGCCCCCAGGCACCCGCTCCGAATCGAAGTCACCCCGAGGGCGGGGGGCATTGTTGGTTCCATGAGCGGCCGGGGCGGGGCTGGCAGCCTGGAAGGGGTGCTGGCGGCCCTGAGGGACAGACCGTCAAGTAAAGCGATTGTCATGTTTTTTGACTATGACGGAACTTTGACGCCAATTATGTCTCGACCCGAAGAAGCGGTGCTTTCAAGGCAGACGCGCCATCTGTTGCGGGCACTGGCAAGGCTGCCGGGCTGCCGAGTGGCCGTGATCAGCGGCAGGGAACTGTGCCAGGTGCGCGGATTAGTGGGTATTGAAGAGTTGGCCTACGCGGGCAACCACGGCCTGGAGATGGCGTGGCGCGGCAGGAAATGGACGCACCCCGGCGTCACGGAGGCGGTACCGGACATGGAGATCGTCAAACTTGCCGTCACCGGCAGGTGGCCTGGAGTGTGGGTCGAGGACAAGGGCGCTACTCTGACGATTCATCATCGGGAGGCCGGTCCGGCGGTGGAGGCCGAGATCGGGGGGTTCCTGTCGGGCCTTATCCGCGCCGGTGGCGACAGGGCCTTGGTTACAGGCCGCCCTCTCTTCGGCGTGGAATGTACGTCAGACGTACCCGAGGGCGGAGTTTGCCTGGTGCGGCTCGCGCCCGCCGGTGGGCGGCGGCTGGAGTTGCGCCGCGGCAAGATGAGTCATGAGGTGCGTCCTCGGCTGGGTTGGGACAAGGGCACGGCGGTGCGGGCGCTGGCCAGGCTGCTGGTGTCCGGAGCAGACCGGGGGCTTCTGTATGCCGGAGATGATGCCACCGATGAGGACGCTTTTCGGGTGCTTGGCCCGGCGGGCGTGGGGATTCTGGTCGGTGAGCGGCGCGATACCTCCGCCGGTTTCCGGCTGGCGGATACGGATTCACTGCTGGCCCTGCTGTCGGATCTGGTGTAAAGGCAAGTCGTCCGGTGGATGGGCTCACGCCCTGTCAAAAAAACGCCCCGAGGAGTTATCTCCGGGGCGTCTTTGTGCTTTTTTTCTGGACGGCCGTGTTGGTCTTCCCACCGAAGGCCGCCGTGGATGGGCCGAAATGCCGTCATATGGCTCAGGCCTCGGATTCCAGCAGCGTGCGGACGTTCATTCCGAGGGCCTTGGCGATGCGCCGGATGTTGTCTTCCTTGGGGGTTATCTTGTCTCGTTCCCAGAGGTTGAGCGTGATGCGGGCGCAGCCGATCCGCTCGGCCATTTCTTGCTGGGTCAGGCCCTTGGCGCGCCGCAGAGAGCGTATTTTCTTGCCGATGTCGTGGCTCTTGAACACCCGCCGGTTGGTGCTGTCAAATGCCTTGCCTTCGATTCTCCTGGCCAGGCTCTCGCGAGCCAGCTTCACCAGCTTGGCCTCGTGGCTGTTGTCATCGAGGAAGTAAAAGTTTTCGATGACGTTGAACGTCAGGAAGGCCCTCAGTTGGTCGGTGGTGAAGGCGCGGCTGACTTGGGCGCCTACCGTGCGACGGGTGACGGGCTTGCTGTTGGACTCCAGCTTGGGCACCACGCTCTTCTTGACGTATTCGTCCATCAGGCGGACCCAGTTCGGGGTCTGCAGGCTGCGGGCGGCCTTGGCCAACTTTTGGCGTACCGCTTCCCGCGTCAAGCCGTAATCGTTGCCTATCTGGCTCAGCGTCTCCCCGTTGATGAAGCGGCGGACGAAGAACACGCGTTCTTTCTGCGGCACTTCCTTGGCCATTTTCTCGAGCAGCTGGTCCAAGGGGGTGGCCATGATGTCCTTCTGGGTTTCCTCCCAGGTGTCGATGAAGTTGGACAGCTTCTCGACCAGGTTCTCAACTGACTTATACCACAGATTTTTTCTTAGAATTGCCTGCTGGATGGGGATGGCGGCCAAGCTCCCCACCGTTTTCAGATCCAGGTCCGAGCAGAATTTCGACTCCCGCTCGTTGAGGACCAGGCATTCGATCGGCATGTCCTTATACTTGGCTAGTTCTTTCTTGCTGACTCTCTCGCCGAAGGTGTCCTGCAAGTCCTCAAGCTTCAATTTCATTTCTTTCTCCTCACTCCTCCTGAGTGTCCTATGCCTACCATTTTATCTAACCGGCAGAGCAGGGACAAAGTCTGATAGCTGTCAGGCCGGCTTCATTATAGATTTCCTGGGCGCTTTTTGCAATATGCATGCCACCAATTATACACCACCGGAGGGGGTCTGGTTACGGATTCGGGGGAACAAATGGGCCCGCTACCTGGGGTAAGGAGCGAAAAGGCTTGTTCCCCACCGGCGCGGTGGCTATAATCACGCTCGCTATTTGGCGGTGCAAGCCCCGCCGGAGGTTGTGTCACACATGCCCGAACTCAGGAAGGATCCCATCGTAGGCAGGTGGGTTATCATCTCCAAGGAACGGGGCAAGCGGCCCTCCGATTTCTGCGTTGAGCGCGCGGTCAGCCGTGGAGGCTTCTGCCCCTTTTGCCCCGGCAACGAACACACCACGCCCCCTGAGGTCATGGCCTACGGCCGCGACGGGGGGCGCCCCGATACCTCCGGGTGGACGCTGCGGGTTACTCCGAACAAGTTTCCCGCCTTGGTCATCGAAGGCAATCTCGACAAGCAGGGAGAAGGGCTCTACGACAAGATGAGTGGGATCGGAGCCCACGAGGTCATAATAGAGTCTCCCACCCACAACGATACCCTGGCCACTGTCTCGGTCAAGAAATTCGCCGAAATCCTGCAAAGCTACCGCGACCGCCTCATAGACCTGTCGCGGGACATGCGCTTTAAGTATATCCTGGTTTTCAAGAATTTTGGAGAGAAAGCCGGGGCGTCGCTGGAGCATACCCACTCTCAGCTTATCGCGCTGCCGGTGTTGCCCGAGCTGGTCGTCGAGGAGCTGAGCGGGGCCAGGGAGTATTTCCGCTACAAAGAACGCTGTGTCTTCTGTGATATCGTCCGGCAGGAGCTTTTGCAGGGCACCCGCATCGTCGGTGAGAACCAGCACTTTATCGCCGCGACGCCTTATGCCCCCAGGTCCCCGTTTGAAACCTGGATACTGCCGAAGCGCCATGTCACCTCGTATGTAGACATGTGGCCGGATGAGTACTGGAGTCTGGCCGAACTGTTCTCCGAGACCATGAGGCGGCTCGACAAGGCTTTGTGCGGCTGTGCCTATAACTTTGTCCTCCACACCAGCCCGCTGCGTGACCGCGAGCTGGAGTACTACCACTGGCATTTTGAGATCATGCCCAAACTGACGCTTATCGCGGGTTTTGAATGGGGCTCGGGGTTCTTCATCAACCCCACCCCGCCGGAAGACGCGGCCAAGTACCTGAGAGAGGTCCAGCTTTAGCGGGGTGCCGTGTTTTGGCCCCGCCAGGCTCAGGTGGCCTTTGTCCCCTCTCTTGCGGGCGGCTCTTAGCCGGCGTTGCCGGGAGCGCGGCGGGTGTGTCCGCGCTGCCAGTGGCTGGCGTGGTCGTTTGGCAAAAGGAAGAGGTATGGCTGCTTCCGGTATGGCTGCTTCCATGGAGCAGAAGTTTCGGGTGTTGAGCCGGGTGCTCGCCGTGGCGACTGCCACTTTGCCTCTGGAGGAGCGGCTGGCCGAGGCCGTGAAGGCCGTGGCCCATGGCCTGGAAGCGGATTTGTGCGGGGTCCTGCTCTTGGGCCGCAACGACGACGGCCTGAAGGTGGCGGCCATAAACGACCCGCTTTTCCTCGATGACCTGGGAGCGGCGGTCTCGAATGGCGGCCTGCTCGAGATGCTCACCGCGCAGGGGAAGAACCAGACCGCGGCCGCGGTGCAAGGTTTGCCGGGGGCGCGGCAAACGCTGCCTCCCATCGTCAGTTGGCCCTTGCGTGACGAAAACTTTCTCTATGGCGCCCTCTGTCTGGGAGACCGGGCCGGGCGGCCAGATCCGCCCGAGGACCTGCTGGATGCCGTGAGGCGCGAGCTGGTGGCCGCGGTTCGCAGCGCCCGCCACTACGAGATGGCCAAGCGGCAGGTGGCGGAACTGAACGTCCTGCTGGAGGTCGGCCGCCGCGTCACCTCCACCATAGAGCTCGACGAGCTGCTCAAGATCGTCGTCACCATCGTGCCCAAGATAGCCCGTGCCAAGGCCTGTGCCATGGGCTTTGCTGATCGCCGCTCCGGTGAGCTTCGCATCGTCTCCATGGTGGCCGGCTCCGATGTCCGGGTGTTTCGCCAAAGCGGTGGCGAGGAGGACTGGAAGCATCTGCGCGCCGAGTTGAGTGAACGGCTTAAGTCCCTGGGGCAGGAGCCGCGGCTGTGCATGCCCCTCACCTTCATGAGCGACGTCGAAGGGCAGCTGTGCATCTGCGGCCTGGAGGATCCCACCGGGGTTGCCAACAACAAGCTGTTGGCCGGCGTGGCGGCCATAGTCTCCTCCACCCTGGAGAACGCGGTCATATTCCGCCAGATCGGCGAGCTGGCCGAGCGCAACCAGCGCATGGTGCGACTTCTCACCACCTTCTACGAGTTCAGTCAGGCCCTCATGACCACGGTGCGGTTCGAGGATCGGCAGCGGGTGATCCTGCGCGCCCTCACCTTGCCCCAGGGTCTTCGCTTTGGCCGTGCCATGCTCATGCTCACGGACGAGGACGAGGCGGTGGTGCGAGTCCGGGGTGCTCTGGCCGCGGCCCCCAGGCCGGCGCGGGGCCGGAGCCAACGTGGCCTGGCGGAACTCCTGACCTCCGTTGACCAGACGGTGGTGCGAGAGTTCCCAGAGGCCCAGGACTTCGAGGTCAAACTGGAGCGTGAAACCGACGTGTTCGCCGCCACCGTGCTGCAGGGGCGGGCGCAACTGGTGAACGACCCCGAGCGCGACCCCCGAACGGATTCGGCCTTCGTGCAACGCTTCGGGCGGTGCCCCTTCGCCACGGTGCCCATCAGGGTGAAGGGCAAGGTGACGGGTTTAATATATGTAGACCACGCCCCCGGCGGCGGCTGCGTCGAGGAAAGGGACTTACAATCGCTGAGCATGCTTGCCAACCTGGCCGGCCTCGGCATAGACAACGCCATGCTCTACGAGCACGTCAAAAACACCATGAATGAGCTCAAGGCGGCCAGGGAGCGCATGCTGGAGACGGAGAAACTGGCGGCCTTGGGTGAGCTGGCGGCGGGCATGGCCCACGAGATTCGCAATCCACTGGTCTCCATCGGCGGCTTCACCCGGCGGGTAGATCGCACGGTGGAGGAGTCATCGCCGCTCAAGCCCTACCTGGCCGTCATCATCAACGAGGTGGAGAAGCTTGAAAAGACGCTCGGAGAGATACTTACCTTCTCCGGCGAGGGGCAGGACCATTTCGCTCCCCACGACATGAATCGCGTCGTCGAGGAGGCCATGGCGCTGCTCAAGCGGGAGTTTGATGAAACGCGGATTGTAGTGCGGCGCGAGTACGACAAACTGCCCGCCATCAATTGCGACAGCCGGCAGCTCAAGCACGTGTTTTTCAATCTTTTTCTCAACGCCAAGCAGGCCATGGGCAACTCGGGATGCCTGACCATCCGCACCGGTTTCGAGCCGGGAGACACCCCCAGGGTCTGGTGTGAGGTCTCCGATACGGGGACGGGCATTCTTCCCAACCTGATGCATAATATATTCAACCCGTTTTTCACCACGAAGGACAAGGGCTCGGGTCTCGGCCTCTCCATTGCCCATCGCATAATGACGCGCCACCGAGGCGAGATCGCTGTCACGAACAATCCGGGCGGGGGCGCGGCGTTTACCGTCAAGCTGCCGCTTGCCCAGGCATAGAGCTTCAAGGAGGAAACATGAAGAGGATACTCATCGTCGATGATGAAGAGCATATCCGGATGCTATACAAAGAAGAGCTGCTGGAAGACGGCTACGAAGTCCTCACCGCGGGCGACGGCGAGGAGGCGCTGCGCATAGTCGCCAGGGAAGACCTGGACCTCATCATCATGGACGTCCGCATGCCCCGCATGGGCGGCATTGAGGCCCTGCGTAAGGTCAAGGAGATCAAGCCCGACCTGCCGGTATTGCTCAATACGGCCTACACCGAGTTCAAGATGGATTTTGGTTCCTGGGCATCCGAGGAGTATATAATCAAGAGTTCGAACCTGGAGGACTTGAAAGCCTCGGTGAAGAAGCACATCAAGGGTTGAGCCGCCCCGACAGCCTCCGGCCAGGCCGCCTTCGGTCATGACCCGGCCCCGTGGGGCGGGTCTGGAGGACGTGGCATGGAATCTTTCCTTGCTGAGTTTTAACGACGCCTATCTCGATACCTGGACCGGACGCAGGCTCCTGGTGCTTCGCCGTCTGGGTGACCTGCCGGCCGACGTGGCGGGCGCGGTGGCGGAAGGGGGTTCTCTGCCTCTTCCGGCCACTGAGCTGAGACCAGTGCTCGCCTGCCTCACCGATGATGCTCTCCCCGCCCTTACCGCCGGGCAGCGGGAAGATCTGGAGCGGCTGAAAGACGACGTTATGGCCGATCATGGCCACCCTCCTGGGGCCAAGGGCCGTTTCCCTCTCTCGGAGGAGCGCCGCCGCCGGCTTCAAGACATTCCGCGTTCCTGATTCCCTCCCCAAGTTGCTCCCTTGGCTATGTGTAGTCAAGTTCCTCGCAAGAGGCCGCTGATCGTCCCATCTTTCTCCTCCTGGGTATCCTGAAATCTGGCTCTGAAGGGGCAGCTTCGTGGACCTGGGGTGGTTTACCACCAGTACCTGGTTGCAGTAATTCCTAACGCCGGTCTTGGGTGTTTCCGTTCGTGCTGATGTATAGAAGCACGAACACCAGTGGTTCGCCCTTCGATACCT
>JAZDOA010000007.1:0-8950 GCA_043799175.1 Pseudomonadota bacterium
TGGCAAGCGGTGGTTCTTCTTCATAGCCCCTCCAGGACTTTCACCCATTGGGTGAAGCTTTGAAGTGACCATTATGCCAGTAACTTCGCTATTCCACAGCATAAAATTGCATCTATGTAAATCTTAGCCGGAGATTAGGGACAGCCGAATCCGCGCGGCACATTAAGCTCGCCCTCGCCCGCATTCCTCCTGTTCTTGCAAAGAGGCTGGCCTTGAGATAAGGTGTCCCTTCGGTCGCCGGTGCCCACCTCGGGCGGCATCTGGGCATCTCCCGGGCATCTCTTAAGGATAGACATTGCAAGGCAAGGTGCTTATCGCCAACCGGGGTGAGATCGCCATAAGGGTCATGCAGGCGTGCAGGAACCTCGGGCTGGACTATGTCCTGGTCTATGCCGCCGAGGACCGCGACAGCATGCACGTGCGCCTGGCCGAGAGCGAGGCCAATGCCTGGCGCATAGCCGACTATCTCGACCCCAACGACGTACTTGAGGTGGCCGATCAGACAGGGGCCACGGCCATTCATCCCGGCTATGGATTCTTCTCGGAGAACTATCGCTTCGCCCGCCGGGTGGCCACTCGCGGCCGTCCGCTGACCTTCATCGGGCCGTCCTGGGAGGCGCTCAAGGCACTGGGAAGTAAGATAAACACCAAGCGCACCGCCAAGTATCTAAAAATACCCACCATCCCCGGTTCGGACAAGCCCATTTACAACGAGGTCGAGGCCGAAGACGTGGCGGCTGAACTCTTCTCCACCTCCGAGCGGATGGGAATGGAGGCCCCGTCGGTAATGGTCAAGCCCTCTGCGGGCGGGGGCGGCATGGGTATCGAAGAAGTCCAGCGCCTGGACGACTTTCGCCGTGTTTACCGCAAGATCCGCAACTATGCCAAGCGCCAGTTCGGAGACGAGGGCGTGTTGGTGGAACAATGCCTCAAGGGCTTCAACCATGTCGAGGTCCAGCTGGTCTGTAGCAAGCACAAGGAAATCGTCAGCTTCGGCACGCGCAACTGTACCATTCAGAGTACGGGTCGACAGAAGCGCATAGAGGTCACGCCCGGTTTTGAACCCGGCCATGGCTATGATTTCGATGCCGAGGCGGTCACCCGCGAGATAACCGCGGCCTCCATCAAGCTCGCATCCTACGTCCGATACGACTCGGTGGGCACCTTCGAGTGGCTGGTCAGCCCGCGCGGCAGCTACTATCTGCTGGAGGTGAACCCGCGCGTCCAGGTGGAAATAGGCGTCACGGCCAGGGTCTCGTGCATCAAAGATCGGGGGCCGGGGGCCAATCTCATCGAGGAGCAGATCCGGCTGGCTTTGGGGCAGGATCTGGGCTACGAGCAGAAAGACGTGGCCCAGAAGGGCGCGGCAATCGAGTTCCGCCTGGTGGCGGAAGACACCCGGCGCGGGTTCACGCCCTCGAGCGGCACCATAGCGCGCCTGAACTTTCCCGCCCATGACTGGCTGACGGTGTACACTCATGTCCCCACCGACCGCCCTTACACCATACCCAGCGAGTACGACCCCAATCTGGCCCTGGCCATCGTGTGGGGCGAGGATCTGACGCAGGCCAGGCAGCGGGGCCTCGTCCTGTTGGAGGAGACCGTCATCGAAGGCACGGGCGCCCATGGCCAGCCGATTGAAACCAACCTGGATTTTCTACGCAACAATATTGCCCAGGTGCTGAGGTTCAGTTGATGGACGCCGACCAGAGGTTGTCCAGCGTGGAGAAGACGCTCCAGTACCTGTTTGATGTCAAGGGCGGGGCGCCAGGGGTGGGTTTTGAGGAGTTGAAGGCGCGGGTGGAGCGGCTCAAGAGCCAGCTCTATGAGCTGGCGCCGGATACCCTGCTGGTGGATCTGGCGGCCACGGAGCGGGCCTTGCGCTACCTTCAGGAGCGGGCCGAGGAGAGCCTCACTCCCGCAGACATAGTCCGAATATCCCGCCACCCCCAGCGCGTGTCCCTGCACGACATCCTGGAGAACGTCTACGACAGCTTCACCGAGCTCGGCGGAGCGGGCGACTGCAATATAGACGCGGCCGTCGTCGTGGCCAGGGCGAACATCAGCCGCCGGGTACGGGAACGGGTCTACGTGCAGCGGGTCATGGTGGTGGGCCACGAGAAGGGCTGCGGCGAGGAGTTCCGCAACGGTGGCAGCGCCAAGCCCTGGGGAAACGAAAAGGCATTGCGCTACATGCGGGTGGCCGAAACCGAAGGGATGCCCATTCACTCCTATATATTCACTCCGGGCGCCTTCCCCGTGGAAGACTATCCGGGCGCGGCCCAGCAGATCGCGCGCAACATCTACCAGATGGCCGGACTCACCGTGCCCATCGTCTCTTTTATATCCGAGGGCGGTTCCGGCGGCGCCGAGGCCATAGGCGTGGCCGACCTGCGGCTCATGGGCTCTCACGGCTACTACAGCGTGATCTCTCCTGAAGGGGCGGCGGCCATAGAGGGTAAGATCCGGGAGAGCGAGAAAGTCCCCCGGGAGATGGTCGAGTACTGCGCCGAGCAACTCAAGATAACCGCCCGCGACAACCTGCGCATGGGCACCATAAGCCGCATCGTCCAGGAACCGAGGCTCGGGGCCCGCAAGGACGACTATGAATTCTTTCAGCGGCTGCGCACCGAGATGATCCAGGCCACTGACGAAGTCGTGCTCAGCGTCAAGCGCTTTGCCGCCCTGCGTTCGGCGGCGCTCCGAAAGAGGGCCGCCTCGCCTCGCAAGAAGAACAAGAAAAACGAGGAGATGCGGCTGTCGTGGCGGCTCGGCCCCCGAGAGAGCGAGCGCCTGGTAGAGCTGCGCCAGGAAAAGTACCTGGCCATGGGCGAAGGCTTCTTCCAGGATGGGCGCACCTCCTTCGGCCGGCTGCTGGACTCCGCCCGCGACGTGGGCATGCGGCTGCACACGGGCATCTATTACGGCCTCCTCAAGAAGCATCAGAAAAACGTGCGCCGGCTCATCGAAGATGTTTCGGGCGAGGGCAACGTAGTGGTGGGGAGGCTGGCCGACAAGCTGCGCGCCCTTCAGGGCTATATCAACGACAGGCTGCCCGCGCGTCCCAGATTGATCGACTACCAGCCCGCCGCCGAAGAAGGGCTGGGTGGCTTCTTCGAAGACACCTATATGAGCCCCCTGGCCAATGAAGACAAGACCATCAGTTGCCCGAACGCCGCCACTCACGGCTGCTACGACCTCTGGGTGCCGGACCTCTACGGCGAGCAGAGCGGGGTCTGCGAGAACTGCGGCCACCACTTCCCGCTGGAGTACGAATGGTACCTGAAGAATCTGTTCGACCGGGATTCCATCCGGGAGTTCAACGAGAATATCTCCGCCATTAACCCCCTGGGGTTCAAAGGTTTTGACGCCAAACTGGCTACTGACGCCTCGCGCAGCGGCCGGCGCAGCTCCATGATCACCTTTTTCGCCCGCGTGCAGGGGATAGATCTGATCGTGGCCATGCTGTTCAGCAATTTTCGGCAGGGGACGGTGGGCGCGGCCGAGGGCCAGAAGTTTGTCCTGGCCTGCGAAAGGGCGCGCCACATGAGGCGGCCCTTGCTCTTTTATGTCCATGCCACGGGGGGCATACGCATTCACGAGGGCACCATAGGCGTGGTCCAGATGCCCCGCTGCACCGTGGCCGTGCGGCGCTACATAAAAGCGGGAGGGCTCTATATCGTCGTATACGACAACAATTCCTTTGCCGGGCCGGTGGCGAGTTTCCTGGGCTGTTCCTCGTACCAGTTCGCCATAAAGAGTTCGCGCATCGGTTTCGCGGGTCCGCGGGTAATCCGCGAGACCACCGGGGAGGCCGTGGCGCCCGACTATCACGGCGCCGAGAATGCCCTGCGCCGAGGCCACATCCAGGGTATCTGGGACCGGCGCGAATTCCGCCAGAATCTCTACAATGCCATCCTTACCATGGGCGGCGAGAACCTCTATTACCGCTAATGGCGACCCATCCTCAATCATACCCCAGGCCGAACGCCGAGCCCGCCCCAGGTCAGGCGGCCGTGGACCTCGAAGAGATAATCGAGCGCTACAAGGTCGATCCCTACGAAAACTTTCCCATGCTCACGCCGCACACCGGCCAGGTCGGCTTCCTGGTCCGGGAGGGGGCGGAGGCGGCGGGGCCATCGGGTCCCTGGCGGGAGCGGCCGGGCAGCTATCTCTATTCCTTGCTGCGTCAGGGCAACCCCAAGAAGGTCAGTGCCCCGACCAACGGCACGGTGGCCGATCTGCGGACCGCGCTGGAGGGCGAGTTCGTGGCCGCGGGGACCTGGCTCATGACCATAAAGCACCCCATGACCCGGCAGGAGGTCGTGCAGCGGGTGCTGCAGGAGGTGCTCTACATGTTCCGGGCGCCGGAGAAGGCCAAGTACTTCTTCGTTCCCGATCTCGCGGCCAAGATGGAAAAGGACAAGGGCAAGGTCCTGGTGCGCCACGGGGAGGAGATCCTCACCATGAGCCGCATGAAACGGGACGCCCCGGTCATCTATGACGGCCAGTCCGGCATCATCTACGCCTCTTACATCAGTCCCAACCGCAGCATGTCCGCCGGAGAACCGCTTCTGGGCATCTGTCCACCCGAGCGGCTGGACTACGTCCGCCGCCTTATTCAGCGCATCAACCTGGAATGGGAGACCCCGAAATAGACCGCGACCGGGGCCGCGAGGAGCGGCTGCGCGCCTTGCTCGACGAGGAACGGAGGGCTTTGCCCGAAATGTCCGGCCTCACCCGGTCGCTGGCCGCCGAGCTGTCGCGCCGGGCGGCGCTGATAGGCTGCCGCGTCCACTGTCACGGGCGCCTCGACCGGGCCATGAGCGAGGCCCGCTCCCTGGTGGCCCGCCGGGAGGCCGAAGGCCGCCACGCCTACTCGGGCACGGTTGTCGTCGCCCGGGAGCTTACCGACGGGCGGGGGAGGATGGGCCGCAGTTGGTTCGGCCCGCCGGGAGGCCTCTATCTGGCCCTGCTGCTTGCCCCGGAGCTTGTTCTGGAGCGGGCCGGACTGTATCCGCTGGCCGCCGGGGTCGCGGCCTGCGCCACGCTGCGCGAGTACCTGCCGGATGCCCGGCTCAAGTGGGTCAACGATGTACACGTGGGGGGCCGCAAGATATGCGGCCTGCTGGCCGAGTCCTTCCACTCCGCCCGCTATCAGGAGGAGTACCTGCTGCTGGGCCTGGGCCTCAACGCCAACATAGCCGGCTTTCCCCCTGAGCTTGCCGGTCTGGCCACCTCCCTGTCCCTGGAGCTGCAAGAGGATGTAGACCTCGACCTGCTCTGCGCCAGGCTTCTGGGCAGGCTGGGCCACTACCTGGCCCTCCTTCACCGCTACGACCAGCAATGCCTGGAGGCGGAATTGTCCGCCAAGACACCCCGCAACCCCATACTTGACTCCTTCCGCGCCCTGAGCGATTCCGTCGGCCGCCGCGTCCTCTACCGCATGGGAGACGGCGACCCCGGCCATGAGGCCACGGTTACCGGCCTGGCCGATGACGGCGGACTTATGCTTGAAGATGCCGGCGAGGCCTGCCACATAGCCCATGGGGGGGAGATTCTGTATCTGGACTGAGGGATTACCGCGTGGGGCGGAGGTTCATATCCCTGCCCGCAGCCTTCTTCCAAGCCGCAGGTATTCTGGCCGTGGCCTGTGTGCGCGCTCGGGCGGCAGAACGATGATCGGCCGAAGCATTTGGACGAACTCTTTTTCCCGTTCGTTGAGTTTCAGATCGCGCAATCTGGCGAGAGAAGGTTCCACGACCGAAATCCTATGGTCGTCAGATATTTCGATAAGGTGCCGGTCAAAAGCGGAGTGGTGCAGGGAACAAAGAGCCAGACCATTCGATGTGTGGTCGTTGCTGTCAGGGTAACTCACCGGCACGATGTGGGCTGCCTCGACCAATTCAAGCTGCAGGCCACATACGGCGCATTTACGGCCATAGGCCGTGAGGACACGTTCCTTGAAGCTATTGTCCCGGACAGCTTTTTTAACTGATATGATTGTCTGACGCCTGGATTCCGTAGCCGTGTAGACTTGTTCCTCATCTACCTTGGAGGGTTCATGAGCGGCATGGCGAAGCACGTTCAGATCACGTTCATGCATGCCTACATCATGTAAGGCTTCTCTATTATCAAGATAAAAACCCATAAAAGGCGGCTGAAGGGCGACAGCCATTTCGCCGTTTTCTTTTCTGTGAAACCCCAACCCAAATTTGTATGCTTCTTCCAGTGCGTCACGGTGTATTTGAATGGAGGGTGAGTCCCCAAGTGGGGCCGTGTGCCGTCGTATGTCGAAGGCCGCGAAAATACCAAGCTCGTCATACCATCCCAAAATGATGGTTTCTCTTCCCGGGTCTTGCACGAATTGCTGGCTGGCGAGTCCGGTTACCTGAATGCGATACTCATATGGGAGAGTGGCCCGTCCCCCGTGGGTCAGGTTCCAAATGTAGACCAGCACTCGGCGTTCTTTGTCTTCATCATAAGTTTGAAGAGGGAGAGGGTGCTGTTTGGTGGCCCTTTGAACCTGCCACCCCCCGTCACGAAGGGAGAAAATCACTTGGCCCAGGAGCGCTGGTTTACTCAGATATGGCAAGACCCACTCCCTCGAATAAAGGCATGCTGTCCTTGAAGCGACAGACACTCCCAACCAGATAGGCTCGGCTGATTTCAAATGCCAACCAGCGCCTGCCAAGAGACTCGGCGGCGAAGCCTGTCGTATTGGATCCCGCGAAGGGATCCAATACGACATCATCTGGTTCTGTCAGGAAGCTGATGAAGAATTCCGGGAATGCCTGCGGGAAGCGGGCCGGATGTGGTTTTATGTTCGTTTCCCGGCATTTCCTCAAGTAATTGCTGTTGGACTCCGTGTTAGACAACTCCAATACATTAGAAGGTATGGCGCCGTTGTTGTTCCTCATGAATTTATCAGAAATATCGTGTCCGCTTGGTCGTAACTTGGCACGGTAGCCATTGACCAGTAAGTGCTCCATACTCTTGCTATACGGTTTTAGTACCTTTCTATTGTCTGCTTTGGGATGTGGAGTAGGAGACAGCCACCATACAGTGTTTACGGAATCCTTTACGCGAATGCGTCTTACATTGACCCATTCCGCGGGCGCGGGCAGCCGTGACTTGTTGTAATGGAAGAACTCCTGAGCGAGATAGAAGCGGACTTCTTTTACGAGACGAATGAGCAATTCGTATTGATATATACTCCGGACGGGCAATCCGGGAAGATAAGCACCTCCCAAATCAATTACAAGGGAGCCATCTGGCGTGAGAACGCGTTTGAATTCATACGCAAACTGCAAAAACCACTCTACATATTCTTCTGCGTCTTTGTTGCCGTATTCCTTCTTTCGAGTCAGCGCGAAGGGGGGCGAGGTCAGGATGAGATTGATGCTCTCGGAGGGGACCAGGCGAAGCAAATCTTTGGCGTCCCCGATATAGGCCGCGCCCGCGTGGGTATGGTAAGTCGGTTTGCAGTTGGGGAGTTCAGGAGACATCCAAACCTCTGGAATTTTACCAGCTTTATACACTGAGCAGCAAGTAAATACCACATAATTTGCGTGACTCACCGCTGCCGGGCACAGCCTTGTTTGCTTCTCAAGCCTCCCGGTTTTTCCTGAACAACACCAGACTCCTTTCATCCTCCAGTATCGGCAGGCGGTAGGCCACTTGCCCCGCTGGCTCCAGGCCTGGCGGCGGGGCCACCGCCGCGGTTTCCTCCAGCCGCCCCTGCATGGCCAGCAGCAGCCCACCCTCCTTCACGTAGGGGGCGGCGGCGGCCAGGAAGTCCTTCAGGGCCACGGCCCGAGATATGGCGCAATCAAAGGCGGCCTTCGGCAATAGCATTCCGTCCGGCTCCAGCCTCCCCCAGACCACCTCCACCCCCTCCAGGGCCAGCCCGCGGGCCACGTGTTCCTGAAAGCTCGCCTTGCGGCGCCGGCTCTCCACCGAGGTCAGCCGGAGGTCGGGTCGGGCGATCTTCAAGGCCAGGCCGGGCAGGCCAGGGCCGGAGCCGACGTCGAGCAGAGTTGTACCCGGCCTCAGGTGGGGGAGCGCGGCCAGGGAGTCCACGAAATGCTTCAGGACAATCTCGCGCGGGGCGCGGATGGCCGTAAGACTCGATTTGGCCGACCAGGCGCGCAGTTCATCCAGATATATAAGGAATTGGCTGATCTGGCCCGCGTTCAGGGCCACGTCCAGCCCGGCGGCGCCTTCCCGCAGCAGCTCGGCCAGGGCCTCGGGGGTGTCGCTCCGGCCCTTCATTTGCCGATGCAGAAGCGGCTGAATATGCGGTCCAGAATCTCCTCGGTGGCCGTCTGGCCGCAGATCTCGCCCACGGCGTTCAGGGCCAGCCGCAGCTCGAAAACCCATACCTCTACGGGCAGGTTCCGCTCCAGGGCGTCGAGGGCGCGCAGCAGGGCCTCGCGGGCCGAAAGCAGCGAGGCGCGGTGGCGCAGGTTGGGGGCCACGGCGGGCAGGGGCGCTGGGGCCAGCAGCTCGGCCAGGCAATCCCTCAGGGTCTGAAGCCCCTCTCCACTCAAGGCGCTGAGCGAGAGCACGCGGGATGCCTCGGGGAACAGCGACCGGGCCTCCAAAACACTCAGCCTTTGGGGCAGGTCGGCCTTGTTGAGCACCACCAGGTGAGGGTGCCCCTGGAGCCGCTGGGCCAGGGAGCGGTCCTCGGCGGTGGCGGGGCCGCCGGCATCGACAACCGCCAGGGCCAGGCTACAGGTGGAGATCTTCTCTTCCGTCAGGTCCATGCCCTCGGCCTCCAGGCCCTGGGCGGCCGCGCGTAGCCCGGCGGTATCGACCAGCCTGAGGGGCAGTCCGCCGAGGCTGAGGGCCTCTTCGATGAAGTCACGGGTGGTGCCCGGCGTGGGGCTGGTAATGGCCCGCCGGCGCCCCAGGAGGGCGTTGAGCAGGGTGGACTTGCCCACGT
>JAZDOA010000030.1:0-38288 GCA_043799175.1 Pseudomonadota bacterium
CCCCGTTCGTGCTGATGTATAGAAGCACGAACAAAGAATGATTCAATGATCCCAGTCACTTAATGCTCGTCCTTCGATACCTCAGGACGAACGGTTCGAGGACCTTGGAACTTATTCAGAGGTTCCCTAGCGGAAAGGATAAAGGGCGTTCTTGCGACTGGGTCTGTTAGGCGGTACATTCGATCCCATACACCTGGGGCACCTGCGCTCGGCGGAGGAGGTACGCGAGACCTTTGAGCTCGACAAGGTTCTGTTCATCGTCGCGGCCAGCCCGCCGCACAAGCAGCGCGGGGCCGTGGCACCCTTCCCCCATCGCTTCGAGATGACCCGCATTGCCCTGAAGAAGACCCCTTATTTTGCGGCCTCCAACCTGGAGGACACCCGAGGCGGGCCGTCCTATTCCGTCGAGACCTTGCGGGAGCTGCGCCGCCAGCATGATAATCAGGCCGAGCTATTCTTCATTGTCGGCCTCGATGCCTTCTTCGATATCACCACCTGGCGGGAGTACCACGAGCTTTTCACCCTCACCAACATGGTGGTGATTAGCCGTCCCGGCCATTCCTGGGACAAACTGCGCCCCTTCCTGAAGGATGATCTCGGCTTCACCAACGAGGGGGAGAACTCCTATCGCCACGTTTCGGGCCTGGGGGTATTTTTGCAGGAGACCACGCCACTCGACGTCTCATCCACCATGATCAGACACCTGGTGCGCGAGGACCGCTCGATCCGTTTCCTGGTACCAGAACCCATAGAGGACTACATCCGCCGCCATCATCTCTACACGGAGGCCAAGCGTGCCTGAAAACATAGCGCAACAGGAAAAAACCCGGCTCATGGCCGCCATCTTGCTGGAGCACAAGGCCGAGGATGTGGTCGCCCTTCATATCGGGCCGCTGGTCAGCTTCGCGGAGTACTTCATAGTGGCCAGCGGCCGTTCTTCGCGCCACGTGCGGGCACTCGCCGAACACCTCCGGGAAGAAATGGCCAGGCAAGGTCTTCGCCCCCTGGGCGTGGAGGGCGAAAGCGATGGAACCTGGATCCTGCTGGACTACAACGAGGTCATCGTTCACGTATTCCACGAGCCCACCAGGCGCTTCTACGACCTGGAGTCTCTCTGGGCGGACGCCCGCTGGCTTGATCTATCCTCTTTGTCGCCCCCTCCGGGGTTGCCCCCGCAATAGCCTGGCGGGCGGGCGGCAAGACCGCTCCGGGGAGAGAAGGAAACCCGACAGGAGATCCATCACCGTGCCCACCAGCGACCTGGTCCAGCTACCGGCCCTCATGGACATAATCGAAGCCCTGCAACCCGCGTCCATACTGGACCTTGGCGTGGGTTTTGGCCGCTATGGTTTCCTTTGTCGGGAGCTGCTGGACGACCATACGGCCTCTGACGGGTCGGGTGGCTTCCGGCGCGAGCCCTGGCGGTTACGCCTGGTGGGGGTGGAGGTCTGCCCGCACGTCCTTGGTCCCTGGCACCAACAGCTCTACGACCGCATCGAGGTGGCCGAGGCCTCGGCCTTCCTCCGGGCCACGCGGGACGGCGAGTTCGATCTGGTCCTGGCCATAGATCTGCTCGAGCATCTGCCCAAGAGGGCGGCCGTTGACCTCTGCCACCAGGCCATGAGAGTGGGCCAAAATTCCCTCTTCTGTACGCCATATCTTTTTCGGCCACAGGAGGCCACGGAGCAAAACCCTCGGGAGCGGCATCTCTCGGGCTGGCTGCCGGATGATTTCGCTGCCCTGGGGGCCAGATACATATTTTCGGTGGGCATCTCCCTGGTGGCGGTGGCCACCGCCACCGAGTTGCCGCTGCCGCGCCAGCCGGAGCGTGTGCCGCCAGCCAATGGCCGCTACCTGGGCCTGGCCCGCGCCCTGTTCGCCACCTATGCCCAGACCTCCCAGTGGCCGGAGGCCGCCGAGACCGCAGCCCTCTATCTGCGCCACCGCCCGGCTGATGTAGACGTCCTCTGCCTGGCCGGATTCGTCCAGGAGCAACTGGGTGCCGAGGCCAAGGCCGAGAGCTTCTACCGGCGGGCCATCAAGGCCGACCCTGACGGCACCAAGGCCCGCTCCTGCCTGGAGCGGCTGACCAGAAGGAAGGGTTGATGCCCTGGGAGGCGGCTCCGCCATTATTCCTCCGTCCGTTGGGCGGCTGCCGCCAGGGCCTGGCGGACCTGTCTGGCGGCCTGAACCGGGTCGGGGTTGGCGGTAATGTAGGCCCCGACCACGATTACGGTGGGATCAAGACTGATCATCTCGGGAACGTCGGCCGGTGTTATGCCCCCCGCCACCACAAGGGGCAGCGCCAGCCGCCGCTGGAGCATGGCCAGACCCTTGACCGAAAACCTGCCTTCGACTTCCTGCTGGTCTATTCCCATATGAAAGCAGACATAGTCGGGCCGCAGCCCTTCCAGCCGCAGGGCGGCCTCCAGGATGTCCTCGACCCCGATGAGGTCGATCAGGGCCAGTTTGCCGCGCGCGTGTGCCTCCCGCATCCCGGCCATGATGGTAAGATGCGAGGCTGCGGAACACAGGCTGAAAATGTCCGCCCCGGCGTCGAATACCAACGCCGCCTCCAGCGCCCCGGCGTCCATGGTCTTGGTGTCGGCGAACACCAGCTTTCGCGGAAAGCGCGCCTTCAGGCGGCGTATCGCCTCCACTCCGGCGCTCTTGAGCAGGGGGGTGCCGACTTCCAGAATATCCACCTCGCCGGCCACGGCCTCGGCGCAGGCCATGGCCCGGTCCAGATCCAGAAAATCCAGTGCTACTTGCAGCAAGGGAGCGTTCATGGGTCTCCAGTCTCAGTCTGGCATTAACGGCCTTATCCGGCCTTCCACGCCACGCCTGGCCAGCCACTCTTGGGCCGCGCCGGCCAGCAAATGGTAGTAGCGCCCTGCCACCGTCAGCCCCTTGTGACCGAAAAAATAATTTATTTCACAGAAGAGCGGGGTTTCTTCCGGCCCAAAGAAGATGTCGAAGGCGGCCAGGTCCAGGCCTGTGCGCCGGCAGACGGCCCTTACCGCCTCCTCCGCGGCCCGGAGAAGCAACGGCTCCGAATCATGGTCTATAAAGGCTCCGCGGCAGATATTGTTGCGAAATTCGCCTGCTACCGTCTGGCGCCGCCAGTAGCCGTGGAGACGGTCTCCCATTACCACCACCCGCGCGTCACGGCCGCCGTGGTCTACATACTCCTGCGCCACCAAGGGCCATCCCGCCTGCTCGATCCTGGCCAGGGGCAGGGCCAGGTCCGCGAGGTGCCTGATGAGGAAGACCCAGTTGCCTCCCCCGCCGCGGTCGCCCTTGAGCACGAAGGGGTAGGACAGCGGTTCGCCGCCTTCCAGGAACTGGCACCGGAACTCAGCCACGCTATGGTAGCGCAGGGTGCGGGGATGGGGAAGCCCCAGGTGTTCAAAGAGTACCGAGGCGCCGGATTTGCCCTCCCAGCCGAAGCGCCATTGGTAATTGGGAAAGACAGTTGGGCACAGCCCCAGGCAGGCGCGGTAGAGTGGAGCGGTCACGCTGACGGGCAGCAATACCGCTTGAGCCTGGCCGAGGCTCTGGCGAGTGGCGGCGCTGAGCACCTGAGAGCCTGGCAGCCTGAAATTGGCATCGGCAGCCAGCCGCGGATGGAATGAGACGATCAAAAACCCCCTTTGTCCTTGGTGCCCGGCAAACCCTTCTTGTTGACGCCGGGGGGAGACTCCACCCACGGCGCGCCTCACCCAGCACCAGTTAAGCATATTTGTTCCGAGGCGAGGAACATTATGTTTGAAAATTGTAAGGGGTATGTCAAAATAAGGGAGTGGTGAGTTTTCTTCACCGGTCCGTGCTTCTCGAGGTGGGGAAATGAAGATGAAAGCCAAAGGCTCCAGCCGCGGGATTCTGGCCGCCGTCGGCCTGCTGGCGCTTGCCATCGTCATACTCAGCCCCGACCTCGGGCTGGCGTTAAGCCGCGTGTGCCATCATTGCCACACCATGCACAACCAGGAAAACGGCGCATCCCCATATAAGGATCCGCTGGACGAAGACGCCACCGGGCCGGGGAGGTACTGCCTCAAAAAACCCTGCCTGGGCTGCCACGCCAACATCACGGGTAATGAGCTGTCCGATCTCGTTACCGGGGCACCCATCGTTTACAATACCGCAGCCGTGCCAAGTGGCGGCAAGGGCCTGGCCGGGGGCAACTTCTACTGGGTGGCTGACGGTAGCCCGTTTGTCCCCCCCGACCCCGAGACGGCAGGCGGGGGCGCAACCGCTATTACCAATGCCAAGTACCGCCGCGGCCACAATGTCTACCAGATTTCAGCCACGGACAACCTTGACGATGCGCCCTGCGGGCGTTCGACAACCAACGTTGACCCATGTTGGAAGTGCCACGATCCTTCCGGCTCGCCGGATGTCCCGCTGCAATGCGAAAGCTGCCATCTGGGCGTCAAGCACCACAAGCCCCGCGGCGTGACGACCCCATACAGGTTCCTCCGGGGGCACGGGGGGGTGTGGCCTCCCACAAAGCCCGCCGGCACGGACTTTGTGGTAGGCCTGGGGGCCATGGACTACGAGGCCGTGCCCACTCAAGCGAACCACAACGAGTATAAGGAATGTACCAACAAGGCCCCTGAACCTATCCCCGCAAACTCGACCTACCTGGCCATTTACCAAAGCATATCGTCGTTTTGTCTGGGGTGTCACCCAGGTGTCCAGACTGATATGTCAGTAGGGGGGACAGACACGCCTCGCGTCTGGCGGAAGCACCCGGCCCCCGCTGCAATCAAGAGCTACGAGAGCACGTATGGCAACTTGATTTATGACCCCCTGATTCCGGTGGGCCGCAACGATTTTGGAAGCTACATTGTACCCTTGGGTCGGGCCTCGGATAAAGTCCGGACGGGCTGGCAGGATGCCGTCATGTGCATATCCTGCCACCGCCCCCATGGCTCGGAGTATCGCTACATGCTGCGCTGGGAGTATGACCCCGACACGGCGGTGCCCATGCCTTCGGACGGCGGCGGTTGCCTCACCTGCCACGCGGACCTGCCTCTCGCGCAATAAGACGGCGGGTTCCAGCTAATCCAGCTTCCGTCCATAGTCACACCAGGGAAGCAACTTGCAGACCGGGCATTTGGGGCGGCGGGCCAGGCAGATCCGGCGGCCGTGCCAGATGATCTGATTGGAGCAGCGGGTCCACCGTTCGCGGGGCAGCTTCTCCATGAGGTCGAACTCTATCTTCACCGGGTCGGTCTGGCTGGTCAGGCCCAGCCGTCCCGTTACCCTGGCCACGTGGGTATCCACCGTTATGGCCGGTATGCCGAAGGCCGACCCCAGCACCACGTTGGCGGTCTTGCGGCCCACCCCCGGCAGCTTCACCAGGGTATCGAGGTCGGGGGGTACCTCCCCGGCGCGGCACGAAAGCAGGGCCTGGCAACAGCCCTTGATGCTCCGGGCCTTGTTCCGGAAAAAGCCCGTGGGCCGGATCTCCCCTTCCAGCCGCTCCAGCGGGGCCTCGGCATAATCCCCGGCGTTGCGGTACTTGCCGAACAGGACCGCCGTCACCTGGTTCACCCGCTCGTCGGTACACTGGGCGGAGAGTATGGTGGCAACCAGGAGCTCCAGAGGGCTGCCATAATTGAGAGCCGTGCGGGCCTCAAAATATAGCTCATCCGGGACCCTGAGAATATTCGCCACCTTTTCCCGCATGTCCATCCGACACATATCCATGGCTGCCGTCTTTGATGGAAGAGAGATACCAAAGGGTTGAAGGGGTCAGACAGCCTTCTTGCGCTCGCTCAGGCTGTCGAAACGCAGAAAGTGCATGCTGAAGGTGCCCCGACCCTGACTGGCGGAGCGAAGCGCCGTCGAAAACCCGAACATATGAGACAGCGGCACCGTGGCATCTATGACCTTTTGCCTGCCTTTGGTCCAGATAGAGTCTATCTTGCCCTTGCGGGTGTTGAGATCCCCAATGGCCTCCCCCACGAACTCCTCGGGGACCACGACCTCCACCTTCATGACCGGTTCCAGCAGGAGCGGTTGGGCCTCGCGGCAGCCGCCACGCAGGGCCTGAGCGGCCGCAATCTGCCAGGCAAGCTCCGTGGAAGAAGCACCTTCGCGAAACTCGCCTCCCACCAGGACGGCCTCGAGGTCGATCAAAGGATAGCCCATGATGGGTCCGGCGGCGACTCCGTCGGCAAGGCCTCGTTCCACGGCGGGCCAGAACTGCGCGGGCACCTGAGTCTCGGGACACTCGTTCCTGAAGCCGTTGCTGGTGCCGCGCGGCAGCGGACGCAGCCGGAGGCGGACCAGGGCGTAGTGGCGTATTCCGGCTATCTCGCGCTCGAAAACCTGTGCTACCTCGGCCTGGGCCTGAATGGTCTCCCGGTAGACTACCTGGGGCCTGCCGATGTTTGCCTGGGCATTGAACTCCCGGAGGAGCCTGCCGGTCAGGATCTCCAGGTGCAGCTCGCCCATGCCGGAGATGATGGTCTGTCCGGTGTCTTCATCTTGTCTGACCCGGAAGGTGGGGTCTTCCTCGGCCAGCTTGGCCAGGGCGAAACTGACCCGGTCCTGCTCCGCCGCGGTGCGCGGCTCGATGGCCACGGACATTACCGGCTCATAGAACTCGATGGGTTCCAGGACCACGGGAGCGGAGGCGGCGCAGATCGTGTCCCCGGTGCAGGTATCCTTGAGGCCCACGATTCCGACGATGTCTCCGGCCCTGGCCTCCTGGATCCGCTCCCGCTTGTTGGCGTGCATCTTGAGGATGCGGGCCACCTTTTCCTTGATGTTTTTATCGGTATTGAGTACCTCGTCTCCGGTGCGCAAGACGCCGGAATAGACGCGGGTGTAGCAGAGCCTGCGGCCCTGGTCCATCTGCACCTTGAAGCACAGGGCGCACATCGGCGCATCGTCGCGGCTGGGGCGTGCTTCGGCCTGGCCGGTCTGGGGGTTGACCCCCTCGATCCGCGGAACATCCAGGGGATTGGGCAGGTAGGCAACCACGGCGTCCAGCAGGGGCTGGATGCCCCGGTTGCGCAGGGCAGCCCCACAAAGGACCGGAACCCCCTTCAGCGAGATGGTGGCCCGCCGTATGGCCGCAACGAGGTCAGCCTCTCCCAGGTCCTCTTCCGACAGGTACTTGTCCATAATCAGGTCGTCGACGTCGGCTATGGCCTCGACTAGGTTCTCTCTCGCCTGCCCGGCGGCTTCCACCATGTTGTCGGGAAGGGGAACGTAGCGGAACTGCGTGCCCAGAGAGGACTCGTCCCAGTACACGGCCTGTTGCCCGAGGACGTCTATTATTCCGATGAAGCCGTCTTCGGCCCCTATGGGAAGCTGCAGGATCAGGGGCCGGATGCCGAGCTTGGCGCGCAGGGAGGCCACCGCGTTCTCGAAACTGGCCCCTACTCTGTCCATCTTGTTGATGAAGGCCAGCTTGGGCACCCGGTACTTGTCCGCCTGATGCCAGACTGTCTCCGACTGCGGCTCGACTCCACTGACAGCGTCGAACACCCCCACGGCACCATCCAGGACGCGAAGCGAACGCTCCACCTCAATGGTGAAATCCACGTGGCCCGGGGTATCTATGATGTGGATCTCGTTGCCCATCCAAGCCACGCTGGTCACCGCCGAGGTAATGGTAATGCCGCGTTCCTGTTCCTCGGGCATCCAGTCCATCACGGCGGCGCCATCGTGTACTTCGCCCATTTTGTGCGTGACCCCGCTGTAGAAGAGGATGCGCTCGGACACGGTGGTCTTACCGGCATCTATGTGGGCGATGATGCCGATGTTACGAACTTTTCTGAGCCTGGCTTCTCCGGCCATATGAGTTTCTTCTTAGCCCGTCGGAACGGGCCGCGCACTTGGGGCGCCCTGGGGGTTTCCCTGGCTGATCAGATCTGCCCGCGGCGAAAGTGGGCTGCTGAGGTCGACGTGGCCGGCCAGAGTGGGTACCTCCTTGCCGTCCAGCAGCAACATCACGCCCTTCACCCGCGGAAAGTTCCTCTCCAGCGTGTCTACTACGCTGAAGACACGGAGCAGCTCCGAGCCGGCGCCGCCCGCCGACCCGGCCGCCTCGGACCCCAGATCGACACAGGCGATACCGTGCTCCGTCAAAAAAACGTGGCGCACCGGGCAGCCCGCCGGCAGCACGGGGATCAGGCCGCTGTCGCGGGGGCCGGCCACGAGTTCGCGAACAACCTCGGCCATCTGGTCGCAAACGGCCGGAGGCCGAATTACCGATCTCGATTCCGGGGTCAGATAGAGGCCATCCGCACTCGCGAAGTAGAGCCTGATAGTTACTCGTTCCGTCCCTGGGGGGTACACGGGAGACGCCGGGGGGTTGAGCCTGGCCGGTCGTCCCAGCCAGATGGCGGTGGCTATGGCCACAATCAAGAGCACGGCCAGCACCATCGGCGTGGCCCGAGGTTTCTCTTTCTTGATTCGGTGTGAAGCTCGCTCAGCCCCCATTTACCGCCCACCCGCCGGCTCTTCGCAGCCCAGGAAAGGCCACATTATGCCAGATACACGGATGCTGTCAAACAGGGCGGCTGGGCCTCAATCTCCGGGTAAGGCCGCCGGGGCCCCAGATGGATTTCCAGTCTTGAGGCGGCATAGAGTGCCCTTGCCGCTTCCGCACACAGCGCTCCTTCCCAAGTCGCCCAGAGATTAGCACCTAGTCCGATTTCCCGGGGTCCACTACATCTCTCTGGGTTGCTGCAAATGGGCGCGCATGCGCTCCACGTGGCTGCCCGGCCAGTAGATCCGCCCACAAGAGGGGCAGCGCCGGAAGTGGCGCTGCGTAAGGCGAACGTGTTCGGGCACCGTTGCCTCCACGTCCTCGGCCTGGGCCTCCACCAGATCCAGGTTGCACGCGGAGCAGCGGCTCAGGCGGGCCTCGGGGACAAGCTTCATGGCCGCCACCACCTTGAAGAGCTGCTGGTGCGGGTCATCCGGGGCTATGAAAACGACACCGGGCTGCCCCTTCAGTTTCGTCTTGCGGGTCAGGACGATCCGTCCGTCGTCTCGATGGGCCAGCAGATCCCGGTCCGTGGATTGGGGCAGAAAGAGGGTATCGTAACCAAGTATGCGCAGCCACCTGGCCAGCCGTCCCAGGTTGCGATTGGCGCAGAAACGCGGCTCCTTCGGCATCAGCCAGCCCGCTCGACCGCAAACCCCGGGGGTGGAGAGAGAGAGAACAGGGATGGGTCCAGGGGCTCGTTCAGCCTGGCTTTTGACAGCTCCAGTTTCAGGGCGCGCTCCTGGCCTGGCAGGGAAAACTCCAGCGTGAAGGGGAACCTAGCGGAATCCACCTGCTTCCAGTCGGAATAGAGGGCGGTCAGGTCAGAGCCGCCCAGGCGGACGGAACCCGCGATGAGATCGAGATCCGCGTCGAATAGCAGTCTGCCTCCGCTCGCGCCTTCGCAGACAAGCAAGGCGCTGCCGCGCCCTTCGGCTGCCAGCTGAAGCGCGGGGTCCTGGCCGAGAGGCACGCCGTGGCAGGTCTGCGTGGGCAGTGGAGTCGCCGACAGCAGGGAGATCAGTTCGGTGGCCGTAAGCCCCAAGGGCAGGAAGGCCGCCATGCGGGGCGAGTCGGCCCGGCCGGTGTAGTAGCGCCGCTCCAGGAAGCTTATGGCCTGCGCCTCCAGCCCGCGCATGGCGACGAACAGGACCGGCTGGCCGAAGGGGCCGTAGGCCTCCAGGCGAAGGCAGTCCGGCTTGGCCGCGTAGAGGAAGACGTCACCGCGCAGCGTGCGGCGAGACTTGTTAGCGAGCTTTCCCCGACCCTCCAGGCTGAGGGTCTGTATCAGCCCTCTACGCTGTTCCAGTGCCGAGAGAACCTCGCCCGCGCTGGGCGGCGGGGCAGCCGGCCGCGGGGCCGCGCAGGCGGCCGCAAGAACGACCAGGGCAGCCGCAACGCTACTGAACCGGCGGCTGTGGCTGCGCGGCGGCCTTCTTGTAATTGTCTTTTTCAATGCGGCTGATTTTTCCTCGAATGGCGGCCTCGTCTTCGTGTTTCATCTCCAGGGCACGACGATAAGCCTCCAGTGCCCGTTCCTTCATGCCCATGGCCGCGCATACGTCACCCAGGTGTTCCACAATGATGGGGTCGTCCTTCGTAAGGCCGACGGCTGCCTCCATTTGCACCAGGGCTTCCTTGTAACGCCTTTGCTTGTAGTAAACCCAGCCGAGGCTGTCCGTAATGTAGCCGTCATCGGGGCGCAGAGCCAAGGCTCTCTTCACCAGGCCTTCGGCCTCCTCGATGTTGAGATCCCTGTCGGCGTAAGTGTAGCCCAGATAGTTGAGCGCGCTGGCGTGCTCGCCATCGAGGCTCACGACCTGTTTCATTTTCGCGATGCAGCCCTGAGTGTCGCCCTTCTTGTCGAGCACCACTCCGATGCGAAATACCAGTTCGGCGTTGTCCGGGTCCAGGCCCAGGCCCTGATTCAGCGCGTTCAGGGATTCATCGTAGCGTTTTTGGGCCTCGAGCAGCGCCCCCAGGAAGAGCAGCAGCCGGGGCTCGTTGGGCATGCGGGCCATGGCCTGACGCACCGCCGCCTCGGCTTCGGGCAGCTTGTCCTGGTGTTGAAAAATGTAGGCCAGGTGGATCTGGGCGTCCAGGTAAACGTCCGAGTCCTCCGGGATCTCTCGGAGCGCCCTGTGTGCCGCATCGAGGTCGCCCTTTTGTTCGTAGCAGCTTCCGATGTAATAGCGTACCTGGTCATCGGCGGGGTCTTCGGCCAGAACAGCCTTGAATTCCGCCAGGGCCGAATCGGGCTTCTTCTGCTCCAGATAGATGAGGCCGATCTTGATCCTCACGTCTTCGTCACACTGGCCCAGGCGCTTCATCTCCTGGAACTGCGCGAGGGCTTCATCATACTGGTTGTTCAAGAGGTACAGGCGGCCCAGGCGGCCGCGCGCCGTCTGGTTGGTGGGGTTTGCGGCCAGTATCTGCCGGTAGAACTCCATGGCGTTCTTGGTGTCGCCCTTCCGTTCCCGCACATAGGCCAGATCCAGCACGGCGCACTCTAGGGCGGGTTTGAGCGCCAGGGCCTTCATGTAGCTTTGCTCGGCGGCGTCCAGGTCGCCCGTCTCCAGGTATACCCGGCCCAGATAGTAGCTGGCCATGAAGGAATCGGGTGTAGCCTCAAGCAGTTCGCCCAGCACCCCGGCCGCCTTCTTGTACTCGTGTTGCCGGCAGTAGAGCGCCCCGAGTAACAACAGGGCATCGGCATTGCCGGGGTCGGCCGCCCTCACGGCCTCATATTCCTTGGCGGCGTCGGTGTCTTGCCCCAATCCGGCCAGGATGCCTCCCAGCAGCAGGCGAGACTGGGAGTCATTCGGCTGGTCCTCGACCACCGTCCTGGCCCATTTGAGCGCCTCCTGCAGCTCACCGCGCCGCAGAAAGAGCTGGGTCAGTTCCCACTTCAGGCCGACAGCGGCAGGCTCAAGATCGAGGGCCTTGCGAAAATCATCGAGTGCCGCGTCGAACTCGCCCTCGTTGAGCTTCACCTGGGCCGCCAGATAATAGTAGTAGGTATCGGCGGCAACGGGATCCCGGTTGATGTCCTCAACCTCCGCCACGCTGGGCCGGGGCGTCCTCACCCCCGCGCAGCCAAAGGCGGCAGTCAGTGCCAGCAGCAGCAACAGCAGCGGTTTCATGGCCACTTTCTTGGAGTACATGACGGTTATGCTTTCCTCTCTGCCAGTCGCCCGTACAAAAGGCCCTTCGCGCAGGCCGCTCCGAAACCAGTCTTTCAGCCCCGCCCGCTGTCAGGGGCCGCTTCGCAGCTCGTCGAAATCACGCACTTCCTGCCGCAAGTAGTCGCGCAGCCTGTTTATGAGCCGCGCCTCTATCTGCCGCACCCGTTCTCGAGAAACCTGGTGGCGTTCTCCCAGCTCATGAAGAGTCATGGGTTTTTCGGCCAACAGCCGCCTTTCCAGGATGTCCAGCTCCTTGCGGTCAAGAAACCTGCGAAACTCGCCAATCTTCTTCAGAAGTACTTCTTTCATTTCGGCATCTGCCAGCCGATCCTCAACGGAGACTTGATCGGCGGCCATGACGTCCTTGCGCTGCTCGCGGCTGCCCTCGCTGATGGGGGTGTCTATGGAGACCTCCCAACTGCCCAGCCGCTGGTCCATTTCCACTACTTCGCTTTCCTTGACCTGCAGCCGCTCCGAGATAAGCTTGGGAGCGGCGTCGAACCCTTGGGCGTCCAGCCGCTCCTTTTCCTTTTTCAGGTTGAAGAAGAGCTTGCGCTGGGCCTGCGTGGTTCCGATCTTCACCAGCTTCCAGTTGTCTATGATGAATTTCAGGATGTAGGCCTTGATCCAGTAGGAGGAGTAATAAGAGAACTTTATCTCCCGGTATGGATCGAACTTCCTTACGGCCTGCATGAGACCGATGTTGCCTTCCTGGATCAGGTCCAGCAGGTTGTGCATCCAGTGACGCTGAAAATCCATAGCAATCTTCACCACCAGCCGCAGGTTGGAAGTCACCAGCATGCGGGCGGCGTCGGGATCGCCTTGTTCACGGTAGCGACGAGCGAGGTCTTGTTCCTGCTCGCGGGTTAGCAGAGGGTAGCGGTTGATCTCCCGGATGTAGAGTTGAAGGGCATCGAGCCGCACGGGCGGCTCCACCCGCCCGGACTCTGTTCCCGGACGGCTTCGTGGTCGGGCCTTTGGCTGGGGGCCGGCCCCCCGGCCATGGTGCTCCTCGGCAAGATCGCGCGCGGTGGCCTTCTTCTTTTCATCTGACTTCATGATGTCCACCCGGACCTCGGGCCTGCAGGTGATCAGACGGCACTTCTCGCTTGAGCATGCCCTCCCGGGCACGGCCCCGCCACCCATCAGATGCCTCTCCCGAAGTAGTCCGCCTGGTTCGATTGCCTTTCATAAGACCATGATACCAAATGCAGCTCTGCTATGATACCGGCGACTCTTTTTATGAAAGAGCAAGCGACGCCTCGGGTCCGCCACAGGTGAACTCAAACCAATTGTCATAGTTTATGTCAAGAACACCAGGCAAGTCAACCATCCTCACTCTCCGGCCAAGGCCGTCGTGGTCGCATGGATTCCCATTCTCCGGGCGCGAGCCGCGTCAGGCATACTCCGCCCGCCTTCGTTGACTTGGCGGCGGGCGGCCTTACGTTATGGGTTGAGGGAGAAGGGCATTAAAGCCACGGGGATTCAGCTACATGGGGGGCAAAGATGCCGTTCCCGAAAGCAAGCATAAAGATGAACGATGGGATGGCCCATCTTGAGGAATCGAGACACAAGCAGCAGAAGGACGTGGAACGCGAGATAGATCTGGCCCGGCGTTGCGAGAGCGGCCACCTCAGCTTCGCCCAGGTACCGGAAGACTGTCCTTTCGAGCCCGAGTCGGCTTTCTTCGGGGTGGACTACAGACTCGAGGTCCGGCCCGAGCCGGGGGCGAGGGTGGAGCGCGTCCCGGAATGCGACCTCACGGCCAAAGAGGCCGACGACTACTGGAAAGACAAGATAATCGGGCCTTGGGTGGAGTACGAATGGCCTGAGATGCACGTCTAGTCCGCCAGCCTACGCGAAGGTCCTTGCTCCGCGGACCGGGGCGGGGACCTTTCTTTCTTCCCCCCCGTATGGCCGAACCGGCAGGAGGAGCCGCAGCCCCAGGGTTTTTTCGAGCGCGGCGGAAATACCCGGCTCCAGCAGGACGGCCGCGGTGAGCTGTGCCGGGGACACCTCCAGGCGTACCCTCTGCCCACCCTGGTGGCGCAGCCGTAGCTGGCGGAGGCCAAACCGTTCCCGGAGCATGCGCTCGGCCTGGTGGACGATCCCGACCTCCGCGAGGTCGAGCGGGTGCCCCTCCGGAAACCTCGTGGCCAGGCAGGGGGTGGAGGGCTTGTCCCACACGGCGAGTTTCAGCTCCAGCGCCAGGTCTCTGACCGCCTGCTTGTCCAGTCCGGCCACGGCCAGGGGGCTGATGACGCCGGCCTCCCGCACGGCCCGCAGTCCGGGGCGGTGGGAGCCTGTGTCCTGGGTGCTCGAGCCCTCGGCCAGCACGAGGAAACCTTCCTTGGCGGCGGCTTCCCGGCCGAGGCGGATCATCTCGCCCTTGCAGGCATAGCAGCGCTCGGGGGTGTTGCCCGCCACTTCGGGCAAGGCCAGGGCCTGGAAGGAGACCGTCAGGTGGTGGATTCCCAGTTGCGCCGACACGGCGCGGGCCGCCGCGAGGTCTTCTTCGGGCAGGAGTTCGGAGGCGCAGGTCAGGGCCAGGACGGCGTCGGCCCCCAGGGCGCGGGCCGCGGCGGCAGCCAGGAGGCTGCTGTCCACGCCGCCGGAGAGGAGCACGGCCAGCCGCCCGCATGGGGCAAGGGCATCAATCAGGCGGTCGAGGATGTGAGTCTGGGGCGGGGGCAAGGCCGTGTCTACCAGGGGGCTTGCCTGCCCCGGGGGAGAGGCTGCTGCGGTTCGCCCAGAAGAAACTTCCCCGCTTCGATCCAGGTCTTCAGCTCTTCGGCTATCTCGCGGGCCAGCTTGTAGCTGGACAGGGGCGCCGTGGGCACCTCCTGGTCGCGGAAGATGACCGTGCCGCCGCGCAGCTGGGCATAGGAATACTCGGCCAGACTCTTGGCGTTGCCGCTGGGGTAATCGGAGCTGTAGTCGAGGACCTGGGTGAAGATTTCTTCATCTGACACGCCGCAATAGCCCGCGATGTCTTCGTTGAGAATGGGTATGGGCACCCCGATGCCCACGGCCAGGGAGCAACCGTAGCCCTGCATGCTGACCCCGACGATGTACCTGGGGTTCATGCCCTTCAGGTCTCCCGTTACCATAAGCGCGCCGGCAGCCTTTCGGGGGACTCCGTTTTCGCCGCGTGGGGCATCTGGGTTATGCTGGGTGCCGTGCCAAGTGACGTAGCCCACGCCGCCGCCCAGGAATATGCGGGTGCCCAGCCCAATGGTGAGATAGAAGGGGTCGTTGAGCAGCGGGGAGAGCTGCCCGGCGGTGGCGTAGTTGATATTGCCGGCGCGTGGGCGCAGCGTGCCCATGTAGGTGTAGATGGTACGAGGGCCGAGATTCACCGCCGCCGGGTAATTCTGGTAGGCGTTGCGCGGGTTGCACAAGAGCGCGTAGGGGATGTCCTCGAGGGTGATGTCGCGCTCCAGCTTCTTGCGCGGGTAGCAGTCCGTGCCATAGGCCTCCGCCCGGAGCCGTATCCGCTCTCCGGCGAGGAGGCCCGCGATGACGTGGCCGCCGCCGTACTTGAACTCGCCGGGGTAGACCTTGTTCAACGGGTCGTTCTCGGCCGGTTCCGTGGCCCCGAGGAAGACGTCCACCGCAGCGAGACCGGCGCAGGCCGGGACATCATTGAACCAGACCCTGGAGGCCTTGATGCCCGGTTTGGAGTGGCCGAAGTTGAGGAAGAGCCCGGAGGAGCACATAGGCGAGAAGGTGCCGGTGGTGACGACGTCAACCTTGCGGGCGGCCTCGGCCTTGCCGCTCCGGCGGACTATGCCGATCATCTCCTCGGCGGTGACCACCACGGCCTTGCCTTGCCGGATCTTTTCGTTGATCTCCTGAAATGACTTGTTGACTTCGTGACCCACGGCCCCGCCTCTTTGGAACCCGCGACTTCTCCCATTGAAAAAACCGCTTGGCAATGATGGCACCAGTCGGATGCGATGTAAAGTACAAGGGTCGGGTCATGTGTAGGTCGTCTGGGCGCCGATAGCCGGTGCGAATGCCGCGTCCTCGGGGCTCGCCGACCCGCTCAACGTACATGAAGAGTACGCCTCGGGGTCGGTGAGCCCCTGCGGTGCGACCTCGCTTGGCTCTCGACGCCCAAGCAGTTCTACCCTTTTCACCCAACAAGTGAACGACCCAATTTATAGTCAGCGCCGCAACTGGGCAGTTGGCGAGGCTTTGGCACCTTACCCGGAAAATTAGGTTGGGTTGCCAGTCCCCGGCGGCGCGTGGCGGTGGGATTGTTCGTTTTTTCATTTAGTTCAGTTGTTGACAGCCGCATGTGCCCTTGTTATAAGTGGCGGGCTGGCTCATTGCCGGCCACTTGTCGCCGGGCGAGGGTGCGGAGAAGAAGCAAAAGGCCCTTCGTCCGCCACGACTTTCCGGGCCGTTTGCACCTTGTGCAATCAGAATTCCAGGCTACACTTCTGAGCCGAGTGGTTGGTGAGGCTTTTTTCGGCGGTACTGGCGCTATCATGCACGTAGCACCTCCCATATCTTATCCTGGTGGGCTTACCCCGACACAGGAGGCGGCCATAGGCCGGGTTCTGGGCCGTTATGCCGAGAAGCCGATGCCGCGATCCTATCTCATTGCCGCCCTCGCCGAGATTCAGACCATCTGCGACAACTGGCTGCCGCGCGAGGCCCTGGAAATGGCCGCGGTGGCCCTGGGGGTGTCTTACCCCAAGGCCTACGGGGTGGCTTCCTTCTACACCATGTTCAGCTTTTCCCCTCGGGGCCGCTACATCATCCGCTGCTGTGACTCCCCGCCCTGCCACATAAAGGGCGCCCAGACCGCCATTGCGCTGTTGCGCGA
Organism: Pseudomonadota bacterium; assembly: GCA_043799175.1. Lineage (GTDB taxonomy): Bacteria > Desulfobacterota > JAZDOA01 > JAZDOA01 > JAZDOA01 > JAZDOA01. Next base: position 16,535 of record JAZDOA010000030.1, read on the forward strand.
AGAGCTTGGCATAGATTTCGGCCAGACCACGCCCGACGGTCTTTTCACCCTGGAGCCTACCGGCTGCCTAGGGGTGTGCGAGCTTTCACCGGCCATGCAAATCAACGAAACAGTCTACGGTCCGCTGGACAGGGCCAAGGTGGTGGAGGTGATCGGCGCCTGGCGGGCGGGCAACGTGCCCGACTGGCGCGCCCGGAGTCTTTTCAGCGGCGGTGACTACCGCTCGTACCCCAAGGTGGAGCTGAATGCTGGCCACGATCTCAGGCTGCTGCGCAACGTGGGGAAGATCAACCCGGAATCCATAGCTGACTACCTGGCCTCCGGCGGCTACGAAGGGCTCAGGCGCGCGCTTTCGCTGAAGCCCGAGGACGTCGTGGCCGAGGTGAAGAACTCCGGCCTGAGGGGGCGTGGGGGAGCGGGCTTCGGCACCGGCCTGAAGTGGAGCTTCACCCAGCCGCTCAAGGGCATCAAATACGTCGCCTGCAACGCCGACGAGGGCGAGCCTGGCACCATAAAAGACCGCTACATCATGGAGGGGGATCCCCACCGGCTCATCGAAGGGGTCACGATAGCGGGCTACGCCATTGGGGCCTCCAAGGGTTTCATTTACTGCCGGGGGGAGTACTACCTTGCCATCCACCGTCTTTCCCTGGCCCTGGAGCAGGCGCTGGAGCGCGGCTTCCTGGGCAAAAACATCCTGGGCACAGGGTTTGACTACGAAATAGAAATCCGGGCCGGCGCGGGGTCTTATGTCTGCGGCGAGGAAACGGCCCTGATCAACTCCGTGGAGGGGCGCCGGGGCAACCCTCGGGTACGCCCGCCGTTTCCCGGTGTTTCCGGAATCTGGACGCGGCCGACCGTGGTCAACAACGTCGAGACGCTTTCCAACATACCGGCTGTCCTGAGCCTGGGGGCGGAGGGCTACAGGTCCTTGGGAACCGCCGACACCCCCGGCACCAAGATCTTCCAGGTGGTGGGCCACGTTCGCGGGCCCTGCGTCGTGGAGGCGCCCACGGGGCTCACCCTGCGGGAGCTGATAGACAACTACGGCGGCGGAGTCCGGGAGGGCCACCGCTTCAAGATGTGCCAGACGGGGGGCAACAGCTTCCACGTCATTCCCGAGGCGCTGCTCGACACCCCGCTGGATTTTGGCTCCATGCAGAAGGCGGGGGCCATGCTCGGCTCCGGCACCATGCTGGTTATGGACGAAACGACCTGTGTGGTGGACTTCGTCCGGGTGGTGCTCAAATTCTTCGAGCACGAGACCTGCGGCTTCTGCACCCCGTGCCGGCGGGGGATGCGCGCCCTTTACGGCATTTACGAAGGGCTGGCGGCGGGACGCGGCCAGGAGGCGGATCTCGACCGCGCCATGGCCCTGGGCAAGACCATGTTCGTCTCCTGCAACTGCGCCATGGCCATGTCCCCGGTCATGCCCATAGAGAGCAGCATAAAGCACTTCCGCGAGGAATATATGGAACACCTGCGGGGCCGTTGCCCGGCCGGAGTGTGTTCCATGGGAGGCGCGGCCTGATGGGCTACCTGCCGCTCGCGCTGTATGCCGCCATGGCCGCCGCTCTGGCGGCGCTCATCGTAGGGCTGTCACGCCTGGTGGGGCAACGCGGCGCCAGCACGCAGCTCCTCATGCCCTACGAGTGCGGCATGGACCCCACCGGAGACGCCAGAATCTGCTATGGGATGCATTTCTACCTGGTGGCGGTGCTGTTCATCGTATTCGATATCGAAGCGGTCTTCCTCTATCCCTGGGCCTTGGTCCTGCGCTGGCTGGGTCTCTTCGGGCTGATTGAGATGGCGGTCTTCATCGGGGTTCTGCTGCTGGGCCTGGCATATGCCTGGCGGAGGGGGGCGCTGGAATGGACATGAATGCAGGCTGTTGATAAACGCCCATCTGCGGCGTTGCGCTCATCCCGCGTCAGTGCCGGCGTACTCAGAAGTACGCCTCCTGCCGCAGGATTTCGCGCGTCTAGCATCTGGGTATTTCTGAACAGCCTGCGCGAAAGATCAGGGTTTATCGCGCTACTTTCTGATAGGTACATGGTTATCAAATGAATGCCACCAGCACCGACAACAGCGTTCTGACCACCACCCTGGAGAAGGTCGTGGGCTGGGCGCGGGCCGCCTCGCTTTGGCCGGCCACCTTCGGGCTGGCCTGCTGCGCGATAGAGATGATCTGCACCGCGGCCAACCGCTACGACATCGCCCGCTTCGGCATGGAGGCCTTTCGCGCCTCCCCCCGCCAGGCGGATTTAATGATCATCGCCGGCACCGTGACCCGCAAGATGGCCCCGGCGGTGGTGCGCATCTACGACCAGATGCCTGAGCCGCGCTGGGTCATGGCCATGGGCTCCTGCGCCTCCTCCGGCGGAATATTCGATACTTATGCCGTGTTGCAGGGTATAGACAAGATCCTGCCGGTGGACGTCTACGTGCCGGGTTGCCCGCCGAGGCCCGAGGCGCTGCTCTACGGCATCCTGAAGCTGCACGACCAGATCCGGCGGGACCCGAAGCTGTGGCAGCGATACGCCGGTCTAGATTTCGACGGCGTGGCCGAGAAGGCGCGGCGGCTCGCAGCCCGTTGATAAACGCCCATCTGCGGCGTTGCGCTCAGTCCGAGTCAGTTCCGCCGTACTTCTATGTACGGCTCCTTCCTCGGCCTGAAGCGCGCCTAGCATCTGGGCATTTCTGAACGGGCTGCCGGGGTTGATGCTTATCAGAAGGATAATGGCTGAGGGTAAATGATGGACGAGGACGGGGCAGAAAAGACAGCGGCGGCGGTGGGGGAGCACACCCTGGCGCAAGATCTCGCCGGGCGCTTCGGCGAGGCGGTGCTGGAGACGGTCGAGGCCGAAGGGCAGTCCTTCGCCCTGGTCGCGGTGGGCTCGCTGCTTGAAATCTGCCGCTGGCTGAAGGAGGAGCGCGGCTTCCGTTATTTGGCGGACGTCATCGCGGTGGACTGGCCGGAGCGGGAGAAGCGCTTCGAGGTGGTCTATCAGCTCTACTGCCACCAGCGCGCCGAGTGCTTCAGGCTCAAGGTGCAAGCGGCCGAGAATGATGCGATACCCAGCGTCACGGGGCTGTGGAGTGGGGCCGACTGGCCGGAGCGGGAGTGCCACGACCTTATGGGTGTGTCCTTCAAAGGCCACCCGGACCTTACCCGCCTCCTGCTGCCGGAGGAGGCCACGGGGCACCCCCTGCGCAAGGATTATCCCCTGCGAGGGCGGGACGACCTGGGCTACCGGGTGCCGGAGAGCAGAAGGTGACAGGCAGGTGAGCACCATTTCCCCGACGGCCATTTCCCCAACGGCTACGGCAGCCACCCGCACGATGCTGCTGAACGTGGGGCCGCAGCACCCCAGCACCCATGGCGTGCTGCGGGTGCTGGTGGAGCTCGACGGCGAGCGTATCGTCTCCTGCCGGCCCGACATCGGCTATCTGCACCGGGGGCTGGAGAAGCTGATGGAGTCCAAGACCTACCATCAGTGCCTTCCGCTGACCGACCGACTTGATTATCTGGCTGGGCCGTCCAACAACCTGGGCTACTGCCTGGCGGTGGAGAGGCTCTTCGGCATAGAGGCCCCGCCAAGGGCCCAGGCGGTGCGGGTGATAATGGCCGAGCTGGCCCGGATCGCCAGCCACCTCTTCTGGCTGGGCACCCATGCCCACGACCTGGGGGCCATGACCCCGCTCTTCTACGCCTTCCGGGAGCGGGAGCGAATCATGGACCTCTTCGAGCTGGCGGCGGGCTCCCGACTCTTCCCCTGCTATTTTCGCATCGGGGGGCTGGCCGCCGACCTGCCCGAGGGGTTCGGGAGCGCGGCCAAAGCCCTGGCGGCGGACATGCCGGGTCGCACCATGCAGTACGAACGGCTGCTGACGGACAACCCCATCTGGCGGGCGCGCACCAAGGGCGTGGGGCGGATGAGCGTGGCTGAAGTGCTGGACTGGTCCTGGAGCGGCCCCCTGGCACGGGGTTCGGGGCTGGCGTGGGACATCCGCAAATCCAACCCCTACAGTGGCTATGAGCAATATGAGTTTGACGTGCCGGTGGGCGAGGAGGGAGATACCTTCGACCGCTACCGGGTGCGCATGGAAGAGATGCGGCAGTCGGCGCGCATCATTGCCCAGGCGCTCGAGAACCTGCCCGGCGGCGAGGTCAATGTCTTCGACCCCAGAATCAGCCTGCCGCCCAAGGAGCGGGTTTACACCGACATCGAGGCCCTGATACACCACTTCCTCATTATCGAGGAGGGGATCAAGCCCCCCAAGGGCGAGGTATACATGAGCATCGAATCTCCCAAGGGGGAGATGGGTTTTTATATCGTCAGCGACGGCACGGCGCGGCCCTACCGGGTGAAGAACCGGGCGCCTTCGTTCATAAATCTTCAGGCGCTGCCCCGGCTGGCCGAAGGGCGGCTGCTGTCGGACCTCATCGCACTCATCGGCACGATAGACATAGTGCTGGCCGACGTGGACAGGTAGACCTTGGGCATTAAGCTGACCATAAATGGCAGGCGGATCGAGGCCAGACCGGGGCAGAAGGTTTTGGAGGCCGCCACGGAGCACGGGATACATATCCCGCACCTGTGCTACCACGAACAGGTGGGCTCCATCGGCTCCTGTCGTCTCTGCCTGGTGGAGGTGAAGCCGGGGCCGCCCAAGCCCGTGCCCGCCTGTACCACCACGGTGGCCGAGGGCATGGAGGTCCAGACCCACAGCGAGAGGGTGGTCAATCTCCGCAAGGAGCTGGTGCGGCTTCTGCTCATGAACCACCCGCTGGACTGCCCGGTTTGCGACGCCGCCGGGGAGTGCAAGCTTCAGCAGATAGTCCATGAGCTGGGCATCACCGAGGCCAGGTATCGCGCCACCCCTGCCCATGCCCCGATAGACTACGACTCCCCGCTGATCGAGCGGCACCCCGAGCGCTGCATAAACTGCGGGCGCTGCGTGGTGGTGTGCGAGCGCTTTACCGGGACCGAGGGCATCTACTTCGCCGGCCGGGGCTACGACGCCACCATTTCGGCGGGCGGTGGGCCGCTGAGCTGCGAGTTCTGCGGCTCCTGCATCGGGGTGTGCCCGGTGGGGGCTTTAATAGACAAGACCTTCAAGTACCGGGCGCGCTCCTGGGAGCTGACCCGGCACGAGACCACCTGCCCCTACTGCGCGAGTGGCTGCCGGCTGGAGCTCAACGTTTCGGACAACGCCGTGCGCCGGGTGACCTCCGACCACGAGAAGACCTTCAACCGCGGGCTGCTCTGCGGCCGGGGCCGCTTCGGCCACGGCTTCATCGGCTCGGCGGACCGGCTGAGAACCCCTCTCATCCGCCGGGGCGGCAATCTTCGGGAGGCCACCTGGGATGAGGCCATAAAGTTTGCCGCCGCGGGGCTGGAGAAGGCCCGGCGGGAGCACGGGGCGGCGTCCGTCTATGCCCTGGGTTCCCCGCGCCTGACCACCGAGGCCGGCTACCTGCTCCAGAAGCTCGTGAGAGTCGGTTTCGGCACCAACAATGTGGACACCCAGGCCCGCTATGGCTACCTGCCCGCCCTGCTGGCGCTGGCCGAGGTTTTTGGCCCGCCGAGGGTGGAAGGGGGACGGCTCGGCGGCTTTGCCGCCCGCTGCGGCACCCTGACCGATCTGGCCGCCGCTGACGCCGTGCTGGTGGTGGGGGCCGACATCCGCCCCGAGCTGCCCGGCGCCTCGCTGGCGGTCATTGCCGCCGCTCGGGCCGAGGCCCAGGTGTGCGTGGCCAACCTCCGGCCCACCAAGCTGGACCGCTTCGCCACCCTGAAGCTGCGCTACCAGCCGGGGGGCGAAATCGGGCTGCTGGCCGCCGTGGCCAAGGCGCTGCCGCCGCCGGGGGAGGGCGTTTTTTGGGCCGAAGGGCTGGACGAGTTCCGCGCCCAGCTTGGGGGCAAGTCTTATGACGGCCTGCTTCAACTAACCAGCGCCACCGAGGCCGATGTTCAAAGGCTCGCGGCCATGCTGGCGGGGGCGGCAAGGCCGGCAATCGTCTTCGGGGCCGACCTGCTCAACAGCGGCGAGGCGGCGGAAAAGGTTCGGGCCCTGGCCGACATTGTTCTGATGCTCCGGGAAGAGGCCAGAATCTATCCCCTGGCGCCCAAGGCCAACAGCCTGGGGTCCATCATGGCCGGCTGCTGCCCGGAGTGGCTGCCGGGCTTCACCCCGCTCGCGGCGGGCGCGACCTTTTTTGAGAAAAAGTGGGGAGTGAGCCTCTCGGGCAGACCCCAGGCGGGCTTTCCCGAGGCCATGAGCGGAGGCGGCCCGCGCGCCCTCTACTGCGTGGGGGCCAATCCTCTGCGCGGCTGGCCTGGTACCCTGGCCGTGGAAGAGCATCTCGGCCGGCTGGAGTTTTTTCTGGTGGTTCAGGACCTGTTCCTTACCGAGACGGCCGCCAGGGCGGACGTCGTCCTGCCGCCGGCCTCCTTCGCGGCGCAGGCCGGAGGCAGCTTCATCAGCTTCGAGGGCAGGCGGGGAATTCTGGCCGAGGCGGCCCCCGAGCCGGGCCTTCCGGCCGACTGGCAGATCATCTCCCGGCTCGGCGCCGCGCTGGGTTGTCCGCTGAACTATGCCGATGCCGCGGCCATCCGGGCGGAAATGGCCGCTCTGGCCCCGCTCACGGGCCTTAACTTCGAGGAGATTCGGGCACTGCCTCGGAATTTTTCCGGCGGCCGGCCGGCTGTCCTGGATCTGCCCGAAGGGGGTGGGGGCGACGGCGGCTTCCATCTGCTGGTGGCGGGCTCCCTCTTCCATTCGGGTACCCTCTCGGCCAGGGCCGCCGGGCCGCTCAGCGTGCAGTCCGAGGGGCAGGTGCTCATAAACCCCGCTGACGCCCACCGGCTGGGAATCACCACCGAAGTGGTGCTGGAGGCGGGCGGCCGAAAAAACCTGACGGCCAAGGCCAGGGTGAGCAATGATGCCCCCAGCGGCCTCTTGCTGGCGCCGGATCACTTCTCCGGGCTGCCCATTCACCGGCTGACCTCGGGCTCGTATCTGGCGCGGGTAAAGGTGAGCAAACCGTGAACCAGACGCTCTACGTAGTCCTGCTGCTGGCCAAGATCGGCCTGGTCTTCGGCGTCTTCATGATGGCCCTGGCCTACACTGTGCTTCTGGAGCGCAAGGTGCTGGGCTTCATTCAGTTGCGCCATGGGCCAAACCGGACGGGGCCCTGGGGTCTGCTACAGCCGCTCGCCGACGGCCTGAAACTCTTCCTGAAGCAGGACATTGTCGTCAGTGGCGCGGACCGCTTTATATACGTCCTGGCGCCCATGCTGGCCTTCGTGGCGGCCATGTTGCCCTTTGCCGTGGTGCCGGTGGCCCCCAGCGTGGGGCCGGGGGTTGTCTCGCTCTTCGGCCACAGGCTGGATCTGGCCGGCGCGGGGCTTACCCAAGGCGTGGTCTCCGATCTGAACGTCGGGGTCCTCTACGTCATGGCGGTGGGGTCGCTCTCGGTTTATGCCGTGGTGTTGGGGGGGTGGAGCTCCAACAGCAAGTACTCGCTTCTGGGCGGTCTGCGTAGCGCGGCCCAGATGATCTCCTACGAGCTTTCGGTGGGCATAGCGGTCGTGGGGGTGGTCATGCTCACGGGAAGCCTCTCCTTGACGGACATCGTCGAGGCCCAGGCCCGCGCCCCGTTCGTCCTCATACAACCGCTGGGCTTTGTCGTCTTCCTGGTGGCGTCCTTCGCCGAGTGCTGTCGCACCCCGTTTGATTTGACCGAGTGCGATAACGAGCTTGTGGCCGGCTACCAGACCGAGTACAGCTCCATGAAGTTCGCCCTCTTTCAGTTGGCCGAGTACGCCCACGTGCTGACGGTCTCGGCGCTGGCCGTGACCCTCTACCTGGGTGGCTGGCAGGGGCCCTTTCTGCCTCCTCCGGTGTGGTTCGCCCTGAAGACGGGGGTGCTGGTCTTCTTCTTCATCTGGGTGCGCGGCACGCTGCCCCGGTTCCGCTTCGATCAGCTCATGGGGCTGGGGTGGAAGGGGTTACTGCCGCTTTCGCTGCTCAACGTCCTGGTTACGGCGGTTGCGGTGACCACCGCGCCCGGCAGGCTGTCATGAGGAGGCCCGAATGATCCTGCCCATCCTCCGAGGTCTGGGCGAGACCCTGAGGCGCATGTTCGACCCTCGGGTTACCATTCAGTATCCCGAGCAGCGCCGGAAGGTTGCGGAGCGCTTTCGGGGGCGGCCGCAACTGGTGCTGAACGACGAGGGAAGGGCCAGGTGCGTGGCCTGCACCCTGTGTCAGACGGTATGCCCGCCGAGGGCGATAAAGATCGAGCCGGCCGAGGGGCCGCAACACCAGAAGTACCCGGCCCGTTTCACGATAGATCTGGCCCGCTGCATATTCTGCGGCTTCTGCCAGGAGGCCTGCCCCAAGGGGGCCATAAAGGTGTCTGATCTCTACGAGCTGGCCGAATATGAAAGAAGTTCGCTAGTCTACGACAAGGAGCGGCTGAAGGCCAAGTGACGATAATCGTCTTCTATGTTCTGGCGCTGGCGGCCGTGGCGGGCGCGGTAGGGGTGATCCTGGCCCGCGCTATGGTCAAGGCCGCGCTCTCGCTGCTGCTCACGTTTCTGGCCGTGGCCTGCCTCTATCTGAGCCTGGAGGCCGAGATGCTGGCGGCCCTGCAGGTGCTGGTGTACGCTGGGGCGGTGCTGGTGCTCTTTCTGTTCGTCATCATGCTGCTGGCCGGTGGCAACGAGGAACGCGGCCGGCTGCACCTTTTCCAGCGCCTGGCGGGGCTGGCGCTGGGGGTGGCGTTGGTGCTCATAGTGGGCCAGGCGCTGATGCCGGCCTGGTTCTGGACGGAGGCGGCCGACTCGGCTCCCATGAGCCAGACGCCGGCTCTGGCCGCGGTACTGTTCACCCGCTACCTGTTGCCCTTCGAGGCCACCTCGCTGCTGCTGCTGGCGGCGGTGGTGGGGGCCGTGGTGCTGGCCGGAAGAAGGCCGGCGCCGCACGGCTGGCCGAGGCCCAAAACTACGAAGCCCAAGACGACGAAACCCAACACAAGGCCAACGACATGATCGTCCCGGCCGGGCATTATCTCATCTTGGGGGCGGTTCTTTTCGGGGTGGGGGCCGCGGGCGTGCTGCTGCGCCGCTCGGCCGTGGCCATTTTGATGTGCATCGAGCTCATGCTCAACGGCGTGAACCTGACCCTGGTGACCTTCTCGCGCCAATATGCCAACTTCGACGGCCAGATCGCGGCCTTTCTGGTCATGACCGTCGCGGCGGCGGAGGCGGCGGTGGGGCTGGCGCTCATCGTGGCCCTGTGGCGGCGCCGGGGCAGCGTTGATGTAGAAAAAAACATAAATCTGATGAAATGGTGAGCGGGTGCTGCTGGATTACGCATATCTCATTCCCTTGATTCCTCTGGCCGGTGCCGCGGCCAACGGCCTGCTGGGCTGGAGGGCCGGCGAGAGGCGGGTGGGGCTGGTGGCCTCGGCGGCCATGGCGGTCTCCTTCGCCCTGGCCCTGGGGGTCTTTCTGGAGCTGGCGCGGAGTGACGTCTCGCAGCGCTCCCGCGAGATAGAGCTCTTCACCTGGATAGCCGCGGGGAGTCTGCGCGTTCCCGTCGCCTTCCTGATAGACCAGCTATCGGCGGTCATGATGCTGGTGGTCTGCGGGGTGGGCCTGCTCATCCACGTCTATGCCGCCGGCTACATGCACAAGGACCCCGGTTACTTCCGCTTCTTCACCTACCTCAACCTCTTCGTCTTCGCCATGCTGGTGCTGGTCATGGCCAACAACCTCCTGTTCATGTTCGTGGGCTGGGAGGGGGTGGGGCTGTGTTCCTACCTGCTCATAGGCTACTATTACGATAAAGACCCGGCCGCGAACGCCGGCAAGAAGGCCTTCGTGGTGAACCGCATCGGGGACGTTGGTTTTCTGCTGGCCATCTTCCTCACCTTCCAGGCCTTCGGCTCCCTGGAGTATGCCCACGTCCTGCCCGCGGCGGCCACGGTGCTTTTGCCCGGAGGGGCCACAGTCACGGCCATAACCCTGCTTTTCTTCCTCGGCGCCACCGGCAAGAGCGCCCAGCTTCCGCTCTACATCTGGCTTCCAGACGCCATGGAGGGTCCCACGCCGGTCAGCGCCCTGATCCATGCCGCCACCATGGTGACGGCTGGCGTCTATATGGTCTGCCGCATGAGCCCCTTCTACGTGCTGGCCCCGGTCTCTTTGACGGTCGTGGCCGTGGTGGGTGGGCTGACGGCCCTGTATGCCGCCAGCATCGGGCTGGTGCAGAACGACCTCAAGCGGGTACTGGCCTACAGCACCATCTCTCAGCTCGGCTACATGTTTCTGGCCTGTGGGGTGGGGGCCTTCGGCGCGGCCATCTTCCATTTGGTGACCCACGCCTTCTTCAAGGCCCTGCTCTTTCTGGGGGCGGGGTCGGTCATGCACGCCCTCTCGGGCGAGCTGGACCTGCGCCGCATGGGCGGCCTGCGGCGGCACTTGCCCATAACCTACCGGACGTTTCTGGTCGCCACGCTGGCCATCTGCGGCATTTTCCCCTTTGCGGGTTTCTTCAGCAAGGACGCCATTCTGCTGGGGGCCATGCTCCATGGCGGTTTCTGGTTCTGGGCCATGGGCGCCCTGGCGGCCTTCATGACCGCTTTTTATATGTCCCGCGTCCTGTTTCTGGCCTTCTGGGGCGACAGCCGGCTCACCCCCCAGGCCGAAAAAAGCCATCCGCACGAGTCACCGGCCCTGATGACATTCCCCCTGATCATCCTGGCCGTGCTTTCGGTGGTGGGTGGCTGGTTGGGGCTTCCCCTGATTCGGGGCGGAAATTTTCTCGGGGAGTGGCTGGCCCCCGTGCTGGCCGCCGGGGCGGGGCAGGGCCGCGGGGAGACTCCAGTCTGGGTCGAGCTGACCTTCATGGGTCTCGCCCTGGTCATATCCGCCGGGGGTATATTGGCCGCCTGGAAGATGTACGTCCGCCGGCCGGAGGTGCCCGCCAGGCTGGCCAGAATCTATCCCAACGCCTACGACCTGCTGTACCACAAGTACTATGCGGACGAGGCGGTATCATTCGCCCTGGTGGAGCCTGTCAAGCGGCTGTCCACGGTGGTGCTGTGGCGGGTGCTTGATGCATCTATAATTGACGGGCTGGTTAATGGGGTGGCCACGGTGGCCCTGACCGCCGCCAGCGTGCTGCGCCGCCTTCAGACCGGCTACGTGCAGAACTATGCCCTCGGGGTTCTGGCGGGCGCGGTGGCCGTGGTCTACTGGCTGGTGCTGAGATGACGGCGAACGAACTACCCATCCTGGCGCTCCTGGTCTTCTTCCCGCTGGCCGGGGGGCTGCTCGTCCTGGCCATGCAGAGTGACCGCCAGGCCAAGGTGGCCGCGCTTGCCGTGGCCCTGGCCGAGTTCGTCTTCTCCCTGCACCTGTGGTACTGGTTCGAGCCCGGCAATGTGGCCATGCAGTTCGTGGAGCGGGCAAGCTGGGTCCCCGCCTATGGAATCTCCTGGTTCGTGGGGGTGGACGGCCTCAGCCTGCTCCTGATTCTGCTGACCACGCTGATCATCCCCATCTGCGTGGCGGCCATGTGGAACGACGTCCAACCGCGGGTAAAGCAGTTCCTGTTTTGCCTGTTGTGGCTGCAATGCGGGGTGATCGGGGTCTTCGTCTCGCTCGACGTCTTCCTCTTTTATGTCTTCTGGGAATTGATGCTCATCCCCATGTATCTGTTGATCGGGATATGGGGCAACCCGGCCCGGCGCGTTTATGCCGCGGTAAAATTCTTCATATATACCATGGCCGGCAGTCTGCTCATGCTGGTGGCCATCCTGGTGCTTTTCTTCTATCATGGCGGCCTCGAGGGGCAATACACGTTCGATCTCCTCGCCCTCTATGGCACGCCCCTGCCCAAGACGTTGCAGTTGTGGCTTTTCGGGGCCTTCGCCCTGGCCTTCGCCATCAAGGTGCCCCTGTGGCCGCTGCACACCTGGCTACCCGATGCCCACACCGAGGCCCCACGGTGGGTAGCGTTATTCTGGCGGCGGTGCTGTTGAAGATGGGCACCTACGGGCTTCTGCGCTTCGCCCTGCCGCTCTTCCCCCAGGCGGCGGTCTATTTCGCCCCGCTGATGATCACCCTGGCCATCGTGGGAATCATCTACGGTGCCCTGGTGTGCATGGTGCAGCCGGACCTCAAGCGGCTCATCGCCTTCAGTTCGGTGTCCCACCTGGGTTTCGTGGTGCTGGGCATCTTCGCCTTCAACGTGCAGGCACTGCAAGGCAGCCTGCTGCAAATGATAAATCACGGCGTGTCCACGGGGGCGCTGTTTCTCATCGTGGGCATGCTCTACGAGCGGCGCCATACCCGGCAGATTGCCGACTTCGGCGGCTTGGCCAAGGTGATGCCCGTGTTTGCCGCCTTCTTCATGCTCTTCGTCCTGTCTTCCATCGGGCTGCCGGGTCTCAACGGTTTCGTGGGCGAGTTCCTGATTCTGCTGGGCGCCTTCCAGGCCCGCCCACTCTACGGCGTGCTGGCCGCCTCCGGCGTCATCCTGGCGGCGGCCTACATGCTGTGGATGTTTCAGCGGGTCATGTTCGGGGAGGTACGCCACGAGGCCAATCGCGCCCTGCGCGATCTGTCCGGCCGCGAGGTGGCGGTGCTGCTGCCGCTGGTGGTGCTAGTCGTCTGGATCGGCGTATACCCCAAGACCTTTCTGGCCAAGAGCGAGCCCTCCGCCGCTCATTTTCTGAGCCAGGTCACCTCGGCTACCCGCAAGGGGTCCATTCCGGGGCCACTCCCGGCGCGGGCGGGGGGAGGGTATGAAGACGTGGGTCGTCGGCCCGGTGTTTCCGAGGTGGGGGCCGTGGCGCGGTTCGAGGTGCGGCCATGAGCGGGGTATTTTTTTGGTCCACGGACATGACGGCTCTGGCATATGATGCCGCCCTGCCGCTCCTGGTGGTCGCCGCCGCCGCCGTGGTCCTCTTGGCCGTCGAGGCCATCCAGCCGGGCAGCGGGCGCCGGCATGGGCCGCGGTTGGCGGTCGTGGTGCTGGCCGCCTCCATAGTCCTCAGCCTGCTTGACTGGCCGGGAAGCGGCTCCTGCTTCTTCGGCATGCTGGCGGTGACCGGCTTCAGCCTGTTCTTCTGGATTCTGTTCGCCGTCGTGGCCCTGCTGGTGGTCGCGCTCTCCGACGCCTATGCCACTCAATGGTTCGAGGCCGTGGGCAGTGGGGACTATTACATACTGCTGCTCATCGCCACCTCGGGCCTCATGCTCATGACGGCCGCCGCCAACCTGGTGGTCATGTTCCTCGGGCTGGAGGTCGTCTCGGTTTCGGCCTACGTGTTGGTGGGCATCCCACGCGAGCGGGCGCTGGCCAACGAGGCCGCCCTCAAGTATCTGCTGCTGGGGGCCTTTGCGTCGGCCTTCCTGCTCTACGGCATCGCCCTGCTATATGGGGCCACCGGAACCCTGGACATTTCCCTTCTGGCCATGCGGGCGGCCCCCCAGCCGGCGGACGTCCTGCTGCTCTGCGGCGTGGCGCTGTTGGTGGTGGGCCTGGGCTTCAAGGCCGCGCTGGTGCCCTTCCATATGTGGGCGCCCGACGTCTACCAGGGGGCACCAACGGCCATCTCGGCCTTCATGTCGGTCGGCCCCAAGGCCGCCGCGCTGGCCGTGCTGGCCAAGATACTCATGGGAGCCCTGCCCGGCCTGTCGCCCCGCTGGTCACCACTCCTCTGGACGCTGGCCGTCCTCAGCATGACGGTGGGCAACGTCATGGCCCTGGCTCAGACGGACATCAAGCGCATGCTGGCCTATAGCTCCGTGGCCCATGCGGGCTACGCCCTCGTGGCCCTGGTTGCCGCCAGCCCCGCCGGCCGCGAGGCGCTTCTCTATTATCTGGCCGCCTATGCCTTCATGAACGTGGGGGCCTTCGGAGTGGTGCTCTACGTGGCCTCCGGGGTGGCCGCCTCCGGTGAGGAAGGGACCACGCTGTCCGACTATGCCGGGTTGGGTTGGCAGGCTCCGCTGCTCGGGGTGGCCATGGCGACGTTCATGTTCGGCCTGGCGGGCATCCCGCCCACCGCCGGTTTTGCCGCCAAGTTCTATGCCTTCAGCTCCGCCGTCGATGCCGGCTACATCGGCCTGGCGGTAGTCGGGGTCCTCAACTCGTTGCTTTCGGTCTATTTCTACCTGCGCGTCACCGTGTTCATGTACATGCGCGAACCTGGGCCGGCCGCCCGACCGCTCAACCCCCCCCCTGGCATTGGCCTGGCGGTGGCCGCCTGCCTGGTGGCCACGCTGGCCCTGGGGCTGTTTCCTCAGCACATCTTGCAGGTCTTACGGCAGAGCGTGGTGCTGCTACCCTGACACGGGAACGATATGCGCTTGCCGTCCTCCCGACCCGTGGCCCGGTCACGGAATCGTTCCAGGAGTTTGTTAGGAATACCTTCCCATCATGAGGTATAAGTCAATGTATTTCGGGTACTTCCCGTGGTTCGCCCTGCTGGTGGGCGTGGCTGCGGCTGCGGCGCTGTACGACGGCCGCCTGGTCGCGGTCATGACCTGCTTTACCGACGCTCACCCCGGCTTCGCCTACGTCATGCGCCTTATCACCGACTGGGGCAACTATGTTTTCTATGCCGGCTTCGGCGTGGCCCTGGCGGTGGGCCTCATCCGCCGGGACGCCGCGCTCGTCAGGCTCGGCCTGGCGTATTTCTTCACCCTGCTCATTTTTTCCCTACTGGTGGGGCACGCCGTCAAGATACTCTGGGGCAGGCCCCGTCCCTTCCTGGGCGCGGAGATGCCCTGCCGGCCGTTGTCGTTCGAGGCCGACCATAACTCTTTCCCTTCAGGCCACACCTCCGATGCCTTCTCCGCCGTGGTTCCCAGCCGCCGCTGGCTGGGCGGCGGCAGGATACTCCAGGTAGTGGTGCCGCTCTGGGCCATGGTCATCGCCTTGAGCCGTATCTTTCTGGGCCAGCACTACCCGACGGACGTCCTGGGCGGGATTGCCCTCGGCCTGGGGGGTGGGTTCCTGGTTATGCGGGTGGTAGACAAGCGGTGGGCGTTTTTTGGCGATACGGTGAAGGTGCTGTGAGGCGGTCGTGGCCGTGGGCGGTCCTGCCGCTTCTGGTGCTGCTGCTCTTTGGGGTGAACCTGATCTTCCCCAGGGATCTCTGGGTGCAGGACGAGGCACGCTACGGCGAGGCCGTGCGGGAGATGGTCGCCGGCGGTCACTGGTTCGTGCCCACCCTCGACGGCCACTTCTACCCCGACAAGCCTCCCTTCTACTTCTGGCTCATAGCGCTGCAGACCCGCCTGACGGGGATGGGAATGCTCTCCTTCCGGCTGGTCACCCTGGCTCAGGTGTTAGGCTTCGCGGCGGCCTTCTTCGTCTTTGCCCGCAGGCTGCTGGGGGAGAGCCGCGGCCTGTGGGCGGTGATTATCGCCCTGACCAGCCCCCTCTTTCTGGTCGCGGGCAATATCGTTCGGATGGACGTCCTGCTGGCGGCCCTGGTGGTGCTCTCACTTCATTTTCTGCTGCGCGCCCTGGACGAAGACAAGGTGGGCCTGGCGGTGGCTGGCTATGGCCTGGCAATCGTGGCGGCCATGGTGAAGGGGCCTCTCGGGTACGCCTTCCCCGTGCTGGGAGCCGTGGCCCATGCCTGGGGGCGTGGCCGTTGGCAAGGGCTGTCGCGGCTGCGGCTCGCGGCGGGCGTGGGCATGCCCCTGTTGGTTGGGGCCGTCTGGATGGGCTATCTCTACCATGGTGGAGAGACGGCCTACATTCACGACGTCGTCTTCAGGCAACTGTGGGGGCGCGGCGTCAGGTCCTGGAGTCATCCACAGCCCGCGTACTTCTACGCCCTGGTACTGCTGCCGCTCTTCATGCCCTGGCTGCCGTATCTGCGGCGTGGCGGGCAACAGTCCTCCGGGCCGGTCAAGAGTGTCGCGCTGGGCTGGTTCCTACCGGGGTTCGTGCTTATTTCGGCCATCAGCGGCAAGCTCTTCGTCTATCTGGTGCCACTCTTCCCGCCTCTGGCGCTGCTGGTGGCCGCGGGTCTGCCCCCACCGTGGGAGTCGGCGGTGGGGCTGCCTCCGGCGAGGGCGGCGGGCGTGGCCAGCGGTCTTTTCTTCGCCGCCTTGGGTGGGGCGCTTTTCGGGCTGGTTTGTTACTTTCCGGCCCGGTTGGCCCCGGTGGCCGGGCTGCTCGTGCTTTTGGGGGCGGTGGTCGTGGTGCTGGCCCTGAGAGGCAAGACTCAGGCGATGCTGTGGGCGACGTTGGCCGGGGCCTGTGTGGTCTCGTGGGGGGTATTCGGCTGGGGCGCCTCGCAGGCCAACGCCTATTTTTCGGCCCGCGAAGTGGGAAGAGGCCTTGCCCAGGCTCGGCAGGCGGGCTACGAGCCGGCTGCCGTGGACGTGGCCAGAGGCACCATCAGCTTCTATGCGGACGCTGAGGTACGCAACCTGAGCGCCGACGAGGTGCCCGCCGCCCTCGATGCGCCGGGCAGGCTGGCGTTGGTGGTGCGGGAGAAAAGACTGTCCCGGATTCCTCCTCGGGTGTTGGGCAGGCTGAGGCTGGCCGCCAGATATGCCCAACTGGAGATGGACGGCTACCGGCTGTATCTGGAGGCGGAGGGCGACGGAGCCTATCTGGTAATGGGTTGCAAATGAAAAAACTGGAACCGGCGCCGACCCCGCCACCCCGGAGGGAGGTGGCCGTTTGCGGCGGCGACGCCTCCTTCGACCCCAGGCGCCAGGCGGCTACCCGGAGAGTCAACCGCCTGGTGGGGCAGGCTATCTGCCGCTACGGGCTCATCGAGGACTCGGACCACATAGCGGTGGGCCTCTCGGGGGGCAAGGATAGCCTTTGTCTGTTATGGCTTCTGGCCCAGCGCCGCCGCTGGATCCCGGTCAACTACCGCCTTACGGCCATATATGTAGACCTGGGCTTCTCTGCCGGCCTGGCAGAAAAAAATGCCGGGCGGCTCGAGGCATTTTGCGCCGCGCTGGGCGTGGAGTTCCTGGCCCTGGGCACCGACGTGGGGGCGCGGGCCCATGGTTCTGGAAACAAAGAAAGCCCCTGCTTCATCTGCTCCAGGAGACGCCGCCAGATTCTCTTCGAGACGGCCCTCTCAAGAGGCTGCAACCGCCTGGCCTTGGGCCACCACCTTGACGACATAATAGAGACCTTCTTCCTTAACGTAATCTATGCCGCTGAAATCTCTACCATGTTGCCGGCGCAGGATCTGTTCGGCGGCAGCCTGCGCATCATTCGCCCCCTGGCCCTGTGTGGCGAGGCGCAGTTGGGCCGCATGGCCCAGGATCTGGATCTGCCCGTGGTTGCGTCCGGTTGCCCCAGCGCCTGTAACTCCGCGCGCCGGGGGATCTCGACCATGCTGGCCCCGCTCTTCGGGCGCAACGGGAGACTGAAAGGAAACGTGTTCAGGGCACTGAGCAATGTCCGTCTCGACTACCTGCCGGCGGCGGCGCGGCGCGGCCTCCCGCCCGCGGAATAGAAGTTGCACCCCCCTTGGGGCAGATGTCCCCAAGGAGAGGGGTTTCTTATGGCCGGCCGCGCAATCTTTCGTCTCGACCACTTGGCTCTCATCGCTGCCTTGACGATCTTGAGCGGGTGTGCCTTTTCGGGGCGTCCGGCCTGGTTGGCCGACGTGCCGCCGCAGCTAGGTTATGTCAGCGTGGTAGGCATGGCCACGGCCCAACCCTCCCGCCAGGAGGCCTGCCAGGCGGCGGTTGCCGCCGCCGTGGCCGAGCTCACCAGTCGCTTCGGGTTTACCGCGCAGCTAAGCTACCGGGAGGTAAACGAGTCGCGTTGCGGTATCGAGGAGCGCCGGGTTGAGGAGCGGCTCGAGACCAGCGGTCCTCGGGTCAGGCTCGAGGCCCCGGTGGTGGCGGGCCATTATGAGGAGCGCACGGAGGGCGGCCTGTGGGCGGGCTGGGTGTTGGTCCGCTACGAGATGGCTGCCATAGAGCGGGAGAAGGCACGCCTGGCGGCCCGGGAAGAGGAGCAGAGGGGTGCCGCGGCCTTCGCGCTGGGACGCGCCAGGTCTGCCCTTGAGAGCGGGGCGGTGGGGTCGGCCCTGGGGCTGCTCCAGGAGGCGCAAGGCGAGAGTGCCGGAAGTCTGATCCGCTGCCAGGCGGAAGCGGAGTTTGGCCGCGTTGCGGGAGCGCTGGTTCTGGAGGCGCTGCCACCTTCGACCGGGGAGCGGCTGGCTTCTTTGGCGGGGCTGGGTGAACCGCTGGCGGTGAAGGCCACCTTCGAGGGCCGTGCGGCCGCCGGTTTGGCCGTGCGGTTTCAGTTTACGACCGGCGGTGGCGAGTTGATCGACGACCGGGCCTGGACGGGGCCGGACGGCGTTGCCCGCTGCCGCGTGGGTCGCCTGGAGGCCGCGCCAGGCTATCTGGTAAGCGCCCGTATTGCTGATTTGCCCCCGCGGGGGGCGTCATGCTCCGCCAATAAGGCCCAGGTGGAGTTTGCCTTCCGCCTCAGATCGATTCCGTGGCGGATCAACCTTGACATCGCCGAAGACAACCTGGGCGTGGCCCAGCCCCAATCCGTGGTGGCCGCGGCCGTGGCGCGGGAGTTGAACGCGGCCGGGGCGGCGGTGGCGGTGGCACGGGAGGCCTCCGAGGTGGAGGTGCGGGGGCGGGCGACCACGCGCCTCGGCTCGGACAACCTCGGTTGGGAGCACGCCGCCGTGGCCGACGTCCGCCTTGAGGCCGTAAGGCTGCGCGACGGGCGGGTTCTGGCGGAGAAGACGGTAACTATGGCTGATTTCAGCGATTCCGTGGAACAGGCCGGCCTCAATGCCCTGGGCGGGGCCGGAAGGAGTGCCGCGCGGGCCGTGCTGGAAGGGCTGCTGGCGGCCGCGCCGTAGCCGGATTCTTCCGAGACTGCTATAATCCCCTCCTGGCCGTGAAAGTGGTTTTTGCCGCTTTCGGTTCCCACCGACACGTCATCAGAGGCGATTGAATGATCGACGACAAGCTGAAAGAAAAGGTCCGCGAGGTCTACTCGCGGGTGGCCGAAAAAACCCCGGAGGCGGGTTTTCCCTTCCCGGTGGGGCGCGCCTTCGCCGAGGCCGTCGGCTACCCTCCCGCCTTGCTGGATGAGCTGCCCGCCGCCTGCGTGGAGAGTTTTGCGGGCATCTATCCCCTCTCGGTGAGGGCTGATCTGCTGCCCGGCGAACAGGTGCTCGACGTGGGCTGCGGCGCCGGTCTCGATGCCCTCATCGCCGCCCGACGGGTGGGAGAGGGCAGGGTGGTGGGAGTTGACTTTTCCGAGGCCATGTTGGCCAGGGCCAGGGATGGAGCGGCGGAGGCGGGTTCACCGGCGCGGTTCGTGTTGGCCGAGGCAGGGCATCTGGCTGATCTTGAAGTCGGCTTTGACGTCGTTATGGCCAACGGTATCCTGAACCTCAACCCTGACCGGGAAGCCCTCCTGGCGGAGATGGCCCGGCTTTTGAAACCCGGAGGGAGGTTCTACGGCGCGGAGATCGTCGGCACCGGGGAAAGGACCAACTACTGCGGCCTGGATAACTGGTTCAGGTGACTGGGCGGCGCGCTGCCGGAAAAGGTTTTTCTGGCTCAGATAGAGGCGGCGGGTTTCCGGGCGGTACGGGTAATGGAGCGCACTCGCAATGCGCGTACCCGAAATGCCCAGGCCCTGATCTGCGCGGTTGAGGCAGTGAAGAGGGAGTGAAGAATTTTCGGGACCGGGGTGGGCCGCCAGGGCCTTTTCGGGGTAGACTGAGGTGCGTGCTTCTCCCTTCAGCCCCGCCTCCGCGAGCCTCCGGCGAGCCAGCGCGGCCACCTCTTACGCGGACTCAGCCCCCCGGCAACACAGTGACCCGCGCCGACTGCCCCACCCGCAGGGCGGGCAGCCGTTGAAAGTTGTCGAGCACGATCTTCACCGGCACTCTCTGGACCACCCTCACCCAGTTGCCGGTGGCGTTCTCGGCCGGCAGCAGTGACATGGCCGCGCCGGTGCTCGCCATGAGCGATTCCACCCGACCCTTGAGGATGGTATCCGGATAGCTGTCCAGCCGCACCTCGGCGACCATGCCCGACTTGAGCCCGCTGATCTGAGTCTCCTTGAAGTTGGCCTCCACCCACAGGCCGTCGGTGGGAACCAGAACCATTAACGGCTGGCCCGCCTTGACGAAGTCTCCCACCTCCACCCTCTTGCGGGTGACCCTGCCGGCCACCGGCGAAAATACATCGCAGTAGGCCAGATCCATCCGGGCACGCTTCAGGGCCGCCCGGCGCTCCCGGAGCAGGGGGTGCCCCCCTGGGCCGCCCTCTCCCAGCGCCGCGCGGGCTCGGGCCAGCTCCTGCCGGGCCGAGGCCACCTTGGCCTGACATACCTGCGTCATGGTGGCGTCGTGGTCGAGCCGCTGCCTGGCGATCACCCCCTCGGCGAATAGCTTGCGAGAGCGCTCGTGGTCCGTCTGGGCCTGGGCCAGCTCGGCCTCCGCCAGCCCCAGCCCGGCCTCGGCGTTGCGCACGGCGGCGTGTTGCTCCGCCACCTGGCTCTCCGCCAGTGCCAGAGCGGCCTGGGCCCGTTCCGCGGCTACGTTGAAGTCAGCCAAGTCGAGGCGTACCAGCGTCTGGCCCGGACGCACGGTTTCGTTGTCCTTGACCAGCACCTCCGAGACCACGCCGTCGAGCCGCCCGCTTACATAGGCCAGTTGGCTCTGCACATAGGCGTCATCGGTCGTTATGCGCTTGCACGACCACGAGTACCAGTGGAGGCCGTAGCCCCCCCCGGCCATTATCAGGCAGAGTGCGAAAGCACCACCGAGCCAGCGCCGGATCCCGCGCCGGCCTCCCTTGACCTCGTTTGCGACCTCGTTTTCAGCCATAACTCAAGAGCCTCTGATTCCGCCGTCAGTGCGGGCCTGGCGGCGGTGCCGCCGCTTTCGCCGGCCGCAGGATGAAGAGCAGCGGCAGCAGCGCCAAGAATAGCAGCGCCACGGCGTGAAAGACATCGTTGAAGGAGAGCATGTGGGCCTGGCGTTGCACGAACCCGTAGAGCATCATCAGGCTGCCCTGGTCCCCGACGCCCGGAAGCAGCCCGCGGAAGCGGCTCATTCCTTCAGCCAGGGGCGCGCTCAGGGGGTTGATGTGCTCCACCAGCCGCGCCTGATGGAACTGGGCCTGGCGTGCCAGGCAGGTAGTGGCTATGGCCACCCCGAAGCTGCCACCAAGGTTCCGAATGAGGTTGTAAATGGCCGTGGCGTTGCCCACCTCGGGCTTGGCCACGGGGGAGATGGTCAGGGTGGTCAGGGGCACGAAAAAGAAGCCGAGGGCTATTCCCTGGAGTACACGGGGCCAGATGATCGTCCAGAAATCCGCCTCCAGGCTGAACCCGGCCATCAGGCTGACGGCATAGGCGTTGGCCAGCAGGCCGAAGCCCAGGAGGTAGCGGGAATCCAGGCGTCCTATCAGCGCCCCGGCCAGGGGCATGGCCAGCAGGGTGACGATGCCGCCCGGCCCCAGCACGATACCCGCCAGCAGGGCGGTATAGCCCATGAGGCCCTGCAGGTACATGGGCAGCAGTACGATGGACGCGAAGAAGCCGAAGAAGCCGAAGAACATGATCACGTTACCCGCGGCGAAGAAGCGGTGGCGGAAGACTCGCAGGTCGATCACGGGGTGTTTGGTCTTGAGCTCGACTATCACCAGCAGCACCAGGCACACGACGGCAACCGCTGAGAGCG
>JAZDOA010000046.1:0-13484 GCA_043799175.1 Pseudomonadota bacterium
CGCCCTTGCTGTAGAGCATCGTGCCCATGGCGCCATCGCCGACGAGCATGCGCTCCTTGAGGGCGGCGGTCAGCTTGTTCATCTTGGAAAACCTCTCAGTAATCGCGGGGCAACGCCAGCATCCGCTCTATTGCCAGCCGCGCCCGCGAGGCCGTCGCCTCCGGCACCCTCACCTGGGCTCTGGCGCCTTCCAGCGCCGCGATCACGTCCGTCAGCCGGGTGCGTTTCATGTCTGGGCAGACCAACCTCGGGGAGGCGCTGACGAATATCTTGCCGGGGTTTTTTCGGCGCAGCGGGTAGAGCAGCCCCTCCTCCGTGCCGATGATAAACATCCTGGCCGGAGATTTTCGGCAGAAAACCAGCATGCCCGTGGTGGAACGAATGGCATCGGCTAGGTCCAGGACCTCGGGGCGGCACTCGGGGTGGGCCACGAAGAGCGCTCCAGGATGCCTGGCCTTGACCTCCTCCACATCATCCGCCGTCAGGCCGTCGTGGATGGGGCACACGCCCGGCCAGAGCAGGACTTCTTTTTCGGTATGGCGGCGGGCGTACTCGGCCAAGTTGCGGTCCGGCACCGCCAGCACCCTGAAAAAACCTTCGAGGGAGTTGATCACCCGCACCACGTTGGCCGAGGTGCAGCACACGTCGCTCTCGGCCTTGACCTCGGCGGTGGTGTTTACGTAGGCCACCACGGGAGGACCGCCAAGCTCTTCTTTTCGCGCCAACAGTCGTTCGGCGGTAATGCTGTCGGCCATCGGGCAGCCGGCGGCCTCGTGGGCCAGAATGACCTGCTTGTCAGAACACAACACGGCGGCTGTCTCGGCCATGAAGTTCACGCCGCAAAAGACCACCACGCGGGCGTCGGTGGCCGCGGCCTTCAGGCTCAGATCCAGCGAATCCCCCGCCAGGTCGGCCACGTCGTGGATCTCGGGCATCTGATAATTGTGGACCAGGATCACCGCGTGCCTCTCCCGCGCCAGCCGGCGAATTTCGCGCTTGAGTCTTTCAGCTTCCACAGTCCGCCCCCCCCCCCGGCACCCTCTCGTGCAGTCCAATTTCCGCCAAGCTTCATGGGTGCCGAAGTCTGGCTGGCGGCCCTGCCGCCCCGGAGCTTGGTCCGGCCCTGCCGCCTTAGAGGCCCAGCCCTTGCATCGCCGGCTTTATCACCCTCACCCCCGCGGGCGGGCTGAATTTGAACACGCTGTCCTTGATCCCCGTGTTCTCCTTGATGGCACTGAACTTGATCGTGGTCAGGTTCCCGGTGGCATCGGTCACTCTGGCCTCCACCACCCTCGTGGGGTTGACCGAGATCAGCAGGGTTATGTGGCGCATATCCAGCCCCCGGTCCGGCTTGGGCTCAAGCTCCAGGACGTTGCAGCGCTCGACCAGGCCTCCCATGCATATGGTGAAGTCCTCCTCCAGGCGTCTGAGATCAGAGAAGAAGCCCATGCGCAGGCGGGCGTCGAGCATTTTAGCATCGTAGACCTGCACCTGTTTTTCCGTGGGCTCGTACAGCCACATGGTCCGGCCGTCGGTGATTATGGCCTGGGCCTCCGGCTTGACGAAATCCCAGCGGATCATGTTCGGCTTCTTGAAGAACGCCTGCCCCGAGGCCTGGAGCCTGCGGCCGCCGGGCATGGTGGTGACCTGCTCGAAGCTGGCCCTGATGTCCGTGGTCTTCTCGTACTTGGCCTGAACCCCGGCGATTACCTCCTTGCTGGAGTTTTGGGGCTGTTTTTTTTCGGCCGCCACGTCCACGGAGGCGAACGCCACCAGGGCCGATATTATGATTGTGGCAAGAAAAAAGTTATTTTTCAACCAGCACCTCCCTGGGCCTCACGCCGTCTGATGAGGAGACTACACCCTCGCGTTCCATCATTTCAATCATCCGGGCGGCCCTATTGTAGCCAACCCGCAGTCTGCGCTGCACCATGCTTATGGATGCCTGTCTCGATGCCACTACCAACTCCACCGCCTCGTCGTAGCGTTCATCGGGGGTATCGTCGCCCCCGCCACCGTTTTCGGCGGCCTCGCCGGCGGCCACGATGCTCTCGTCATAAACCGGCTCCTCCTGCCGCTTGAGAAAATCCACTATCACCATGATTTCCCCGTCTGACAGGTAGGCGCCGTGTATACGTTGCAGCTTCGAGGTGCCAGGGGGCAGGAAGAGCATGTCTCCCGCGCCCAGCAGGGCCTCGGCGCCCATGGTGTCTATGACCGTCCGGGAATCCACCCGCGAAGAGACCCTGAAGGAAATCCGGGTGGGGAAGTTGGCCTTGATGACGCCGGTGAGGACGTCCACCGACGGCCGCTGCGTGGCCACGATGAGGTGTATGCCGGCGGCCCGCGCCATGTGCGCCAGCCGGGTCATGGATTCCTCCACCTCGCGGGAGCTGACCATCATGAGGTCCGAAAGCTCGTCAATGATGATGACGATGTAGGGCAGCAGGCGCAGGGGCGGCTCGGTGCTTTCTTCGGGGTCTTCCCCGGCCTGCTCGGTCAGGGGCATGGCCCGCAGCTTGGCGTTATAGCCGTCTATGTTCCGGGCCGAGAGCCGGGCCAGCAGGCGGTAGCGTTCTTCCATCTCGTTGACCGCCCAGCGCATGGCCGCCGTGGCCTTCTTGGCGTCGGTCAGCACCGGGTGCAGCAGGTGCGGTATGCCTTCGTAGACCGAAAGCTCGATGCGCTTGGGGTCTATCATCAGCATGCGGACGTCAGATGGAAAGGACTTGAGCAGAATGGAGCAGATCATGGAGTTGAGGGCCACGCTCTTGCCCGAGCCCGTGGCCCCCGCGATGAGCAGGTGGGGCATGCGCGCCAGATCGGCCACCACCGGGTGCCCGACGATGTCCTTGCCCAGGGCCACGGTGAGCTTGGAGCGCGCGGTCTGAAAGACATCGGCGGTGACAATCTCCTGCAGAAGCACCTGCTCGCGCTGGGAGTTCGGGATTTCGATGCCCACCACCCCCTTCTTGGGGATGGGGGCCACTATCCGGATGCTCAGGGCCTTCAGGGCCAGCGCCAGGTCATCTGAGAGGTTGGCGATGCGGTTGATCTTGACCCCCGGCGCGGGCTCGAACTCATACATGGTGACCACAGGCCCCGGGGTGACCTCCACCACCCTGCCCTCCACCCCGAAGTTCCGGAGCTTTTCCTCCAGCAGCCGGCTGTTGGCGAGCAGCGTTTCGCGGTCCACCGTTCGGGCCTCGCGCCCCGGAGCCGCCAGGAGTGCCAGCGGCGGCAACTGGCGGGTGGTCTCAGCCCGCGCGGAAGGCTCGAAACCGGGCAGGTCTTCTTCGTCCGGTAACGCCTGGGTGGGCGAGCAGGCGGCACCTTCATCGGGTCGCTCCGGCGTCTCTATTACGACGGGCGATTGGGTGATGATCCCGGGTGGGGCCGGCTTGGCTTCAGGCTCGGGAGCCGCCAGCGCCTTGGCCGCTTTGACGGCCTTGCCCCCCTTCTCCGCGCGTCGCCGCAGCTCTTCCCGGCGTCGCCTGGCCGCCTCCACCAGCGCCACCCTTGCCTCTTTGGCCTTGTCCTCGGCGGCGAGGTACCAGTCTCCAGGAGATACCTTCAGGGTGAGCACCAGCCCGGCGATGAGCAGCGTGGCCAGGACAATGACGCCCCCCGTGGCGTTGAGCAGCGCCAGCAGCAGCCCCGAGGTGTGAAGCCCAAGCCAGCCACCCGCCGCAAAACCGAACGGTCGCCACTCCGGCACCATGCCCAGCAGGCCGCAGGCCGACACCAACAACAGCGCCAGCCCCGCCACCAGGGCAGGTTTGCGCTCCGGAGAACGGCGGGCCAGAAGGCAGACCCCGGCGGCCAGAAACACCACCGGCACCAGAAAGGCCGCCAGCCCCAGGAACCCGTAAAAGCCACCGGCCAGATACGACCCCACCCGCCCGGCGATGTTGCGCACGACCCCGTCCTCGGCGCCGTGACCGAAGTAAGCGTCATGCGGGCTGAAGGAGGCCAGCCCCAACAGGACCACGGCGGCGGCGGCGAACAGCACCACGCCCAGGATCTCTCGTTGCGGACTCTTGATTATCGCGGACTGCCTGGCCATATTCGCTTTTTTTTCAGCGCCCCGCCCACAAAACCAGGGCACCCATCAGAAAACAGTAGTAGGCGAACGGGTTGAGGTTCCCGCGCCGCACCAGCCGCATCATCAGTTTTATCGCCAGCAGGCCCGACACGAAGGCCACCAGGGATCCGGCCACGTAGGCCGGCCACTGCCCCCCCACGGCGTGGCCACACTCCCGGCACTCCAGCACCGCCGCCCCGGCCACGGCCGGAATCGACAACAGGAAGGAGAACCGGGCGGCCCAGGCCGGGTCAAGCCCACGGGCCAGGCTGGCCGAGATGGTCGAACCCGAGCGGGATATTCCGGGCATTACCGCCAGCCCCTGCATCAGGCCGACGTACAGGGCATCCAGGAGGCCGGTGTTGCGCTCTACCTTGCCCGCCGTGACGGCGCCGCGCGCCAGAAACGCCCCCGCCAGCAGCAGCACCCCGGTGACGATGAGCCCCATGCCCACCGCCGCCAGGCTGGCGAAGGCGGCCTCCACCCTGTCCTTGAGGAGCATCCCAAAGGTGCCGGTGACCGCCGTCGCCGCAACCATAAGCACCAGCAGCCGCAGGCGCTCTTTGAGGCTGAGGGAACCCGCCTCATGAGGACGCCCCAGCAGCAAGGCCGCCAGGTCATGCCGGAAATAGACGCATACCGCGGCCAGTGTTCCCACGTGCAGCGATACGTCGAACAGGAGTCCAGGCTGCTGGAAGCCTGGCATGAAGTGCTGCGCGATGGCCAGATGGCCCGAGGAGCTGACCGGCAGAAACTCCGTCAGCCCCTGAAGCAGGCCCAGGCCGATTGCCCAGCCGAAGAAAGTCACAAAGTGGTCCATAGTGGCGGCAAGTATAGCGGCTGGCTAAGTAGAGTCAAGCTAGGGACGGTGGACCTCAATCTCCGGGTAAGGGTGCCGGTCGTCTGGGCGCCGATAGCCGGCGCGAATGCCGCGTCCTCGGGGGTTTTTTCGCCGACCGGCGGCAGGGCCGTGGTTGCGGCAGCCCTCTCTTTGACGTGGAATGAACGTCAGACGTACCCGAGGGCGCCGGGTGCTCCGGCGGGCTGCCCCCAATGCCCATCCGCGGCGCTGCGTTCCGCCCTGCGCCCGGCGCCAACGGCGACGGTCCCCGGCACCCTCTCAGGCGGTCTGGTTGTCACCGAGGCTCATGGGTGCCGGAAACTGGCTGGTGGCCCCGCCACCCGGAATCCGGTTGACAGTCCGTCCCGTGGCTGTCAGGCTGAGATCTGGGTTTAGGATCCCGATTTTCCTTCAACCCTTTCCATCCTCGCCTCGGCCCGCTGCCAGCCCGACTCAGCAACAGGTGTCGCCTTCACAGTTTCGAGCCACTACCGCCGCAGTCTCCTGGAGGCAGCCGATGTCGTCTCGTGGGCTGTTAGTGGGGCTTTCTCTGGCATGTGGCCTGGCGGCCGTCTTCGGCTGCGCGGGTGGGAGCACGGTTCAGGCTCCCTGCCCAGGCACCTTCACCCAACAGGACGTTATTTATCTGTCGCGCCAGGGCGTACCCGCCTCGGGGATCCTGGAGCGCATCGACCAGACCGGGGCGGTGTTCTACCTCCACGCCGCCGATGTCTCCCGGATGATGGTGGCCGGGGTGTGCAATGAGGTCATCGACCACATGATGGACACCTGCCTCCAGGAGGCCTGGCGCCGCTCGAGCAAGCCTCTCTGGTACCGGCCGGGGCAGTTCTACGCCCCACCGCCGTTCGGGCTCAATCAGGGTGCCTACCACTTCGGGGAATGAGGGCACTCGCGGGCCAGCAGTCGGGCCAAGTCAGCCTTTGCCAAGAAAAGGGGCGGCGAATGGTTGCGCGCGTTTCCTGGGCCCTGTTCCTTGTAGTCCTCTCCGCCTGTGCCGGGCCTATGGTTTCGGCTCAGGACAAGAATCGCGTGCTGGGCGAGGAAAAGATCGTGGAGTTCAGCAAGGAGGGGCAGGACTCCGCCGAGATCATCTGGCGCATAGGAGAGGCCAAGGCGGTCTATTGCCTTTACATCAAGGATATTGCCCGGCTTCAGGCCGCGGGGGTGAGCAACGAGGTCATAGACTACATGCTCGATACCCGCTTCTGGGCCTCGGTCGGGCTGGACGGCAGACCGTTGCAGTACCGCAAGGGCGGCTACTATACCCCGCCAATCCTCAACCGTGGGGGCGGCAGGGCCGCCAGCCAGTTTCCGGCACCTCCGGACGATTGGTGACAACCGGGGCGCCTGGCTATGCCTTTTCGAACTCCTCGTAGAGCCGCTGGGCCTCGTTGACCAGACCCTCGAGGGTCTGGGCGGAGTTGGAATCCTTGCCGATGGGGACCTCGAGGGCCTGGTGGCCGAGGGCCATGAGGCGGATCAGGATCTCCACCCGCTTACGGTCTGTGGGGCCGAGGCTGCGGTTGGCGATGAAGCCCGAGGATATTTCTTCCTTTATGTTGGAGATGGCCAGCTCCTGGGAGAGCTTCTCTTCGGCCTTATTCTGATAATACATGAGCCATTCTACCAGCCTCATGGAGGCGTCGGCCGGCGACATTCCCGCGACTTTGCTCAACATATGACAAGATACTCCTTGCGGTGCGAAAACTTTAGTTTTTTACCCCTCGCACCGAACTTTTTAGCATAGGGGGACTCAGCCTGTAAAGACGTGCGAGCGCGGTCAGGTATTCCTGGTTGTAAAGCGGGTAGGCCGGCGTTAGAATTGCCGCCAGCCGCCGCCTCCACGGACGGCGCTGAAAAAATACATAATTTCCGCGAAACAGGGACTATATGCATTACTATCCCGTCAACCTGGATCTGAACGGCAGAAAGTGCATCGTCTTCGGAGGGGGGCGGGTAGCGGAACGCAAGGTGGCCAGGCTGCTGGAGTGCGGAGCCAGGGTCGTGGTTGTGGCCCCCGAGCTTACGCCGCGGCTTGCCGGGCTGACCTCCTCCGGGCGCCTGGAACACCTTGCGAGTACCTATCAGGAAGACTACCTGGCAGGTGCCTTCTTGACCATAGGGGCCACGAACAGCGAGGCAATCAATGCCGCCGTGAGCCAGGCCTGCGGCAAGGCGGGCATACTGTGTAACATTGCCGATGATCCCGAAAAATGCTCCTTTACCCTGCCCGCGCTGGTGCAACGGGGAGACTTCTGCCTGGCCATATCCACCGGAGGCAAGAGCCCGGCCCTGGCCAAACGAACGCGGCTGGAGATGGAGAGGCTGTACGGAGACGAATACGCCGAGTTTGTAGACCTCATGGGCAGGGTGCGCGACCGCGTCCTGTCGCGGGAGCATTTTGAAGACGAGGCCGCCCGCGCCCAGATGTTCGAACGGCTGGCTGGCTCCGAGCTGCCCAGGCTAATCAAGTTCCGAGATCGTGCCGCCATAGATACCCTCCTGCGGGATCTGCTGGGGGAGGGGTTCAGCCTGGCGGAACTCCTGGGGTCTTCCGAGAATGGGGCCAAATGGCAATGAACATAATCTTTCTGGAGATCACGCTCCTTCTGTACCTCCTCGGCACGGCGGCGTACCTGGTCGCCATAGTCAGCCAGCGGCCCCAGCCGGCCACGGCAGCCTGGGCGGTGCTGGTGGGGGGGTTCGCCTTCCACACCGTGGCCCTGGTGGCCCGCTTCATGGCGGCCGGCTACACCCCTGTGACCAACCTGCAAGAATCACTGTCTTTCTTCGCCTGGAGCATCGTGGTGCTCTATCTGGTTTTCGATTTCCGCTACCAAGTCAAGGGGCTGGGGGCGTTCGTCTCGCCGGCGGCGCTGCTGCTCATGCTCTGGAGCAACGCCCTCCCCAAAGAGGTCTTGCCGCTGCCGGCGGTGCTCGATTCCTACTGGCACCCGGTGCACGTGGTCAGCTCCTTCGGCGGCTACGCGCTCTTCACCCTGGCCGCCGCCGCGGGCCTGATGTACCTGTTCCAGGAGCGGGAAATCAAGTCCAAGAAAATCGGCCGCTTCTACGACCGGCTTCCCGCCCTGCAGGTGCTCGATACCCTCA
Source organism: Pseudomonadota bacterium (assembly GCA_043799175.1). Lineage (GTDB taxonomy): Bacteria > Desulfobacterota > JAZDOA01 > JAZDOA01 > JAZDOA01 > JAZDOA01. The sequence continues at coordinate 8,058 of JAZDOA010000046.1, forward strand.
ACCACCGTTGCATCAGCATCGGCTTCACCCTGCTTACCATCGGCATAATCAGCGGGTCCATCTGGGCCCAGAACGCCTGGGGTTCCTACTGGAGCTGGGACCCGAAGGAAACCTGGTCGCTCATCACCTGGTTTCTTTACGCCGCCCTCTTTCATGAGCGCCTGGCGGTGGGCTGGCGCGGGCGGCGGGCCGCGGTGCTGGCCATTATCGGCTTCGTGGCGGTCCTGTTCACCTTCTTTGGCGTAAGCCTCCTGTTGCCGGGCCGGCACAGTTATCTGGGTTGAGCCATGCAAAACATCGTTGTGCTGGGTCTCAATCACAAGACGGCGCCGGTGGAAATCCGCGAAAAGCTTTCCTTCCCGGCCACGGAGGTGGAGGCGGTACTGCCGCGTCTGATCGAGCTTCCCAGCGTGTGCGAAGCCATGTTCGTCTCCACCTGCAACCGGGTCGAGATCTACTTCGTCTGCGAGGACGTGGAGGCCTCCGCCGCCGACGTGAGGACGTTTCTGGCCGAGTGCCACGAGATACCGGTGGACCTCATCACGAGCTGCCTCTACGTACACCACTCTCATGAGGCCGTGCAGCACGTCTTCCGCGTGGCCTCCAGCCTGGATTCCATGGTGGTGGGAGAGCCGCAGATCCTGGGCCAGATCAAGGACGCCTACCGCATGGCCTACGAGCGCCACACCGTGGGGGTGGTGATCAACCGCCTGCTGCACAAGGCATTCTCGGTGGCCAAGCGCGTTCGCACCGAGACCGGCGTGGCCAGCAGCGCTGTCTCCATAAGCTTTGCGGCCGTGGAGCTGTCCCGAAAGATATTCGGCAGCCTGGGCGGGAAGGTGGCCATGCTGGTCGGGGCCGGGGAGATGGCCGAGCTGGCGGCCCAGCACCTCCTGAGCAACGGGGTGGAGCGTATTGTCGTCGCCAACCGCACCTTCGAGCGGGGCCTCAAGCTGGCGGAGCAATTCGGCGGGGAGGCGGTGCGTTTTGAGGAGATGTACGAGCAACTGGCCGAGGTGGATATCGTCATAAGCTCCACCGGCGCCCCCCACATAGTCATTACGGCCGCGCAGGTCAAGGCGGTTATGCGCCGCCGCCGCATGCGGCCCATCTTCTTCATAGACATAGCCGTGCCGCGCGACATCGACCCTGACATCAACGAAGTGAGCAACGCCTACGTATACGACATCGACGACCTCCAGAACGTGGTGCAGACCAACATCTCCGAGCGGCGGCGGGAGGCGCTGAAGGCCGAGCGCATTGTCGAGGAAGAGGTCATCAAGTTCAAGGGCTGGCTGGGCCTGCTCGAGGTGGCTCCCACCATCAGCTCCCTCAACGACAAGGCCGACGCCATACGCCTGCGCGAAATGAAGAAGACCCTGGCTCACCTGAAAGACCTGCCTCAGGAGCACGCCCAGGCCATGGACGTCCTCACCCGCTCGATAGTCCACAAGCTGCTCCACGACCCCATAATCTGCCTCAAGTGCGGCGGACCGGATCGCGACACGCTCATAGACGCCGCCCGCAGGCTCTTCAACCTCGATGCCGCCCGAGGCGTGGCCGCCATTGGGCCATATGAGGCCGAGCCGGAAGAGGAGGCCGTCCCAGCCGGCAAGTGCGTGGTTGGAGCCAAGAAATAAGCTATTTCACGGTGTTGCGCCGCCAGTATTGCTTTGACTTTCGGCGCCCCCGGTGCTAGGGTTGCATGGTGCTGGGTGTCCGGGCGCTGTCTTTCGGGTCAGCGAACCAGGACAAGAGGCAGTCGGGAGATATTATGTTTGGAATGACTTCCATCTGGCATTGGCTCATCGTGCTGGTCATAGTGCTGATCATCTTTGGGCCAGGCAAGTTGCCCCAGATCGGCGAGGGGTTGGGCAAGGGGATCCGCAACTTCAAGAAATCCATGGAGGATCCCGAGGGGCTTGACACGGAAAAGCGCGAGAAGCTATCCAACTCCGACCAAGAGAAGAAGGCCTGAGGACAGGAGACTCGAGGGTGTCCGGATGCCAGGCGGCGTTGCCAACCACGCCCCTCGCCAACGGCGAGGGGTCTTTTCGGCGCCCTTCGGGGCGTTTCAGTGGCCACGGTAGTTGGCGGGCGCCGCAACTGGCCGGCGGCCCTGCCGCCTAAAAGGGGATGTCGTCATCAGGGGCGGGATCGCCAAAATCATTGCCGCCGGAAGCCCCTTCGGAGGGCTTGCCGCCGCCCTTGGAGCCAAGCATTCTCATATCGGAGGCGATTATTTCAGTTCTGTATTTCTTTTGGCCGTCGCGGTCTTCCCAGGATCTGGTCTGGAGCCGCCCTTCGACATAGACCTGCTTGCCCTTGAACAGATGCTCACCGCAGACGTCGGCCAGCTTGCCGAAGGTGACGATGGGATGCCACTCCGTATGCTCTTGCCAGTTGCCTTCTTTGTCCTTGCGTCGCTCGCTGGTGGCTATCCGAAAGCTGGTGACCTTGGTACCCGATGGGGTATAGCGTACCTCGGGGTCGGCCCCCAGGTTGCCCACGAGAATGACCTTGTTTACCATGACCTCTTTCCCCCTTTGAGGTTCCCGACGACCTTGATGACAGCCTTGATGGTGGCCGCGGGCCTCAACCGCAGACTTTGTATCACAGGCTGGAAACGGCGAACAGGCTTTTTGGAGCGTCGCTGATGCCATCCTCGCGCCTCGTCCGGCTGCCGCGCAGTGCCATGGCCATGGCCGTGTTGGTGGCGGCCACGGCGGTCGTAGGTTTCTTCATTCTGCTTGTGGGCCTGTGTGACGGGCAGGGCTACCTCTGCCGCGGCCTGCTGCGGCAGTGGGGGCGGGCGGTGTGCTGGGCCTGCGGGGCCCGCCTCGAGGTGAAGGGCGAGGAGCACATAGACCGGGAAGCGGCCTATGTCTTCATGGGCAACCATCAGAGTGCGCTAGACATTCCCATACTCGCCGTGGCGCTGCCCAACCGCTTCGGCTGGCTGGCGAAGAAGGAGCTTTTCAGCATTCCCTTCTTCGGCAGGGTGATGCGGAGCGCGGGCAACATCCCGGTAGATCGCGGCAACGCCCGTTCCGCCATCTCCTCGCTTCGGGCGGCCTCCCAGGCCCTGGAGCGGGGCCGCTCGGTGTTCGTCTTCCCGGAGGGGACGCGCAGCCGCACGGGTGAGGTGCTTCCATTCAAGTCGGGTGGTTTTGTGCTGGCCATCCATTCCCAGCGGCCCATGGTGCCGGTCAGCATCATCGGGGCGGGCAGGGTGGCGCCTCCCGGAGAGTGGCTGTTGGGCACGCCGGGCAGGGTAGAGGTTGTTATCGGAGAGCCGCTCCAGGCCGAAGGCCGGCGGCGCGAGGACCTGGCGCGGGAGATCCGGCAACGTGTAGTGGACAATTGCCCCCAAGGCAACTGCCTGGGGACTTATTCTGACAAAAGGAACCCTGGTATTCCATGCAGCAACAGCAGCAGCAACAACAAGGACCTGGTCTGAGAGTCATCCCCCTTGGGGGGTTGGGCGAGATCGGCCTCAACATGATGGTGTTCGAATGCGGCGAAGAGATGTTGATGATCGACGCGGGGCTGATGTTCCCGGAGGACTACATGCTCGGCATAGACGTCGTAATCCCCGACACGACATACGTCCGGGCGAACAAGGAGAAACTGCGGGGGATAGTCCTGACTCACGGCCACGAGGACCATATTGGGGCAATCCCGTTCATCGTCCGCGATTTCCCGCGGGTGCCGATATACGGCACGAGGCTGACGCTGGAGCTCGTCCGCGGCAAACTTCGGGAGCACGGCCTGCTGGACGACGTCGAGCTGCGGCTGGCCGTCCCGCGGGAGACCATAAGCGTTGGACGGAACTTCCAGGTGGAAATGATCCGGGTCAGCCACAGCATCGTGGACGGCGTCGGTCTGGCCATCCGCACCCCCCTGGGGGTGCTGATCCATTCGGGCGATTTCAAGATCGACCAGACCCCCACGGACGGGGGCATGACCGACATTGCCAAGTTTGCGGAGTACGGCGAGGCGGGGGTGCTGGCCCTGCTGAGCGACTCAACCAACGTGGAACGGGAGGGCTACACCATCTCCGAGAAGGAGATCGGCCTGACCTTCGAGCGGATATTCCGGGAGTGCGAGGGCCGCATCATCGTCGCGGTTTTCAGCTCCAACCTGGAGCGCATCCAGCAGGTGATAAACGTCGCCGCCATGTACGACCGCAAAGTCCTCTTCAGCGGCAAGAGCATGCTGGCGAATGTTGGGATAGCCAAAGACCTCGGCTACGTGAAGATCCCCGAAAACACGGAAATTACCAGCCGCGACCTGGGCAGGCTCCACGACGAGGAGATCGTCCTCATTACCACGGGCAGCCAGGGCGAGCCGATGAGCGCCCTGTCGCGCATCGCCATGGACGACCACAGGCAGATAAAGATCAAGGCCGGCGATACCGTGATCCTCAGCTCGAAGTTCATCCCCGGCAACGAGCGGGCAATCGCGAACATCATAAACCAGCTCTACCGCAGGGGCGCGGAGGTCATCTACGAGAAGGTCTCGGCCATCCATACCTCGGGCCACGCCAACCAAGAAGAGCTGAAGCTCATGATAAATCTCACCCGGCCCCGGTATTTCGTCCCGATCCACGGCGAGTACCGCCACCTCATCAAACACAAGCAGCTTGCCCGGAAGGTGGGCCTGAGCAAGGAGCACATCCTGCTCGCCGAAGACGGCGACGTCATCGAGTTCACCACTAAGGACGACCACACCATAGGCGGGCGCATCAACGGCCAGGTTGACATCGGACGCGTCTACGTAGACGGCAAGGGGGTGGGTGACGTCGGGGCCATCGTGCTCCGCGACCGCCGCCACCTGTCGGAAGACGGTATGCTCATTGCCGTCATGGTGGTGAACGGCCGCACCGGAGAGCTCATGACCGGGCCGGACCTGGTCACCCAAGGCTTCGTCTTCGAGGAGGAAAGCGCGCACATCCTTGACGAAGCCCGCAAGATCGTCTTCAACGTGGCCACGGGCGCCGGCAACGGCCGGGCCAGGGCCGCCGACGGCGAAAAGGCGCCGCCGCGCCCCATACTGGAGATAGAGGCCGAGATCAGGCGCTCCCTCAAGAAGTACTTCTTCAAGGTGATTGAAAGGCGGCCGCTGATACTGCCTATTATTATTGAGATGTAACGGGGCGGGCGCGAGCCGCGCCGGGCAAACGCGGCGCCCGTGCTCTCATTGTGGCTACAGGAATGCCACCGAGGGCGCCGGGTGCCCGCTGCCGTTGGCAGCGGGGCGGTGGTCGTGTTTTTGTGCCGTTAAGCACTGCTGTCCCACGGTAACTGCATAAAATAACGGCCCGGAAAGCCCCTTGTGTTATAATGCGCTTCGCTAATAACCACATTAAAACAAGGAGATCCGAGCCGTGGCGCATTCTAACACAGTGCTGAGCCAAATCATCAG
>JAZDOA010000060.1:0-2027 GCA_043799175.1 Pseudomonadota bacterium
AGCACCGTTCTTAGCTTGTCCAGCAGCTCGCCTGCATCGCTCATCCCGGGATCGTGCGGCAGCCGGCCAAGAATCCCGAGGCCTTCGCTCGCCTCGTGGAACGCCTCGTCAGAAAGTGGACTGACCACCGCGGCATTCACCATGGCATTGACCGTGAGCAGCTTCTGGACAAGCTCCAAGGGCGCGATGTCCGGGAGATCAGCGTCAATAATCACCAGATGGGGGGCAGTGGTGCGCGCCGCTTCAAGAGCCTCGGCTCCGGAGATGACACGCTGAAGGTTCACCTCCGGGTTGGAGGACAGAGCTTCGGCGAAGGCCTGCATGGCGTTAGGTCGAGCGGTGGCGAGAACGATGTGCAGCATGGATTCACCTCTTAGCGAACGTGGCTCTCGGAACCCGGCACCGGGCTGCCATCACTGCATGGCAGTTCATGGCTTGGCCTCCCTTAGCTCCGAGTTCCGAGGTCCCCGTGGCGCGTTATTCCGCGGAACCGCTTGATCCTGCCAGAGAAGCCCTCCGGTAATAATCGGCAATGGCTTCTCCCAGGGTATTTACCGCCAGGCGGGCGCAGTGCAGGTGGTCTGCCGGCAGGCCCCCCAGGGCCTTTGCCACCTCGTGCGGCTCCAGCTCCAGGGCGTGATCCAAATCCCGTCCCTTGGCCAGCTCGCTCATAGCGCTGGCACAAACCAGGGTATAGACGCACCCGCGAGGGAGCACTTTGATATCGGCAATGGCTCCCCCATCGATCCGCAGCGAGACTTCGATGGAATCTCCGCATTGTCCAACTTCGGCGCCCTTGCCGCTCGGGTTATCCAGCAAGCCGATGTTTTGGGGGAATCGTGCCAGGCAGAGGAATTGCTCCCCAACTTCGCCGGGCACGGGAAAATCGCCATCAGACACGTGCGTTCTCCTTTCTTGACGATCAGAGCTTTCCCACCTCTGGAGCCCCACCACCGCCGCCACAGGTGAACTCGGTGGTAAACCGCGCCAAGGTTCCGTTCAAGAGAGCCTCCACCGCCTCACTCACGGTTTGGGCGCCGTTACCATACAGGACGTCGATTCCCACCTGATTGAACCCCATGAGCGGCCGCATGCCCATGCCGCCGGCAATGAGGACCTGCACGCCGTTTTGGGCCAGGTGATTGACCGGGGCCATGCAGCCGCCCTGCTGGTGCGGAACGTTGGGCAAGGTGGTGACCTCCAGCACCTTGCCGTCGGCAATTTTCACCAGGGTGTAAAGGTCACAGTGACCGAAATGCGCCCCCAAGGGGGCCTCGAGTCCCCCAGGATGGGTTGAGGGAATGGCGATAATTGTACTCTTCATGATATTCTCCTTTTGATGAAAATGGCGCGTCGGCGCCCTCAGCGGTACAGGAACCGGGGGTGGCGGTTCGACATTCTGCTCTTTGGTTGTGACCCTCAGGTCATGCTTGTTCGGTGCTTTCAATGCACATGCTACATAGCGTTACGATCAAACGGCTGGTGCAGTAGTCTCGTCTGTGGCTGCCATAAAGCGGCTTCCCTACCGGCCCAGGCCGGCCAGGGCTTCGATCCGGCTCCAGGCCTGCCCCAGCTCCCGGCTAAAATCCGACTCGGGCATCTCGGTGACGACCAGACCCTGAACCATGGCTTTGGTAACCCGCGGATCGTGGGGCAGCCGCGCCAGCACCGGATAACTCTCGTCATGGCAAAAGACTTCAAGCCGGGCGGTCTCGTCCGGATTGAGGTCATACTTGTTAATGATGACCGCCAAGGCCGTCTGAAAGTGTCGGCATAGAGCCGCAACCCGCTCCAGGTCGTGTCGCCCCGAGGGCGTGGGCTCCGTGACCGCCACCGCCAGGTGCGCTCCCGACAGCGAGCTGATCACCGGACAGCCGATACCTGGAGCGCCGTCGCACAAAACCAGGTCGGCGCCCCGGGCTTTAGCCAGTTCCCGGGCTTGTTGCTTAAGAACCATAACTAGCCTTCCCGAGTTCTCCGCGCCCGGAAAGAGCTGCGCATGGACCAGGGGGCCGAAGCGGGTGGAT
>JAZDOA010000069.1:0-2033 GCA_043799175.1 Pseudomonadota bacterium
CTGGTGCTGGTGCTGCTGCTCAGCGGCTACATTTACTGGGACGCCGGGAGAGGCGCCCCCAACCCGGGTAAATGATCATGGCCAAGGGTGATCTGGCAGCAGCCGAAGTCCTGATCACCGACTGCCAGACCACCGGCTCCACCCCGCAGCGCGGGCACCTGCTGGAAGCGGCCTGGGTCGTGGCCCGGGCGGGTGACCCGGCTGAAGAGGCAGATGTCCATTCGGCCCTGGCCCAACTGCCCGACGCCGAGGTGATCCCCAACCGCATCTCGCGGCTCACCGGCATCACCCTGGAGATGATGCTTGAAGCCCGGCCGCCAAAGGAAATTTGGCGCGACTTCGTCAAGGCGGCCAAAAATCGCCCGATCCTGGCCCACTTCGCCCAGTTCGAGGAGCGCTTCTACCGCCACCTCAATGATACACCTGGTCCGGCAAGGCTATTCCCCCTGGAGATCATCTGCACCCACCGCATCGCCTGCCACCTGCTGCCCGACCTGCCGCGCAGGGGGATGCGGGTATTGGCGGGGTACTTTGGCCACCCGCTGCCGGAATTGAAGCGGGCCGCAGAGCACGTGCGGGCCACGCTCTTCATCTGGGGCAGACTGGTGGAACTGTTGGGGGAGGAGGGGGTGGTCACTTTCGACGGCTTGCACCGTTTTCTCGACCAGCCCCGCCCGGCACGCGGGAAGCGCTTTGTTACGCCGCTACCCAGGGATGAGCGTTTGGCCTTGCCCGACAGCCCAGGCATCTACCGGTTCATCAACGCCGCGGGCAAGGTGATCTACGTCGGCAAGGCCACCTCGCTCAGGTCCCGGGTCAACAGCTACTACCGCAAGCGCAGGAAAGCGGACAAAGAGTTGGAAATCGTCAGCCAGGCCGCCCGGGTGGAGACCGAGACCACCGGGACCAGTCTCGAGGCCGCTCTCCTCGAAGCCGCCGAAATCAAACGGATCGACCCGCCGTACAACACCGCACTCAGGGATGCGGGCAGGGCGTTCGGATCGGCAGAGGCGGTGGCCTCCCTGGCAGCCGAAAAAGGTTATCCCCTGGGCAGGCCATGCCCGGTGACTGACATCACGATGGCCGCCGGCTGGTTTACCCTGGTGCAGTGGCTGGAAAGGGGAGAACTGACCGAAAGTGGCGCCGAGGACATCTGGAAGACGATCTGGCTCGACCACCATGCGCCCTGTGACAGGGGGATGTTCGAGGAGGGGGTGGCGCTGTTCCTTGAATCCCACGGCCTGGAGAGGGGTGCTGCGCTGGCTCGGGCCCTGCGCACCTTGGGTTGCGGCCTCTGGCTCGAACTTCAGGAACTGAAACGCCTCGAGCGGGAGGCGCGGGCCTCCGGCGGAATGGAGGATGAAACGGAGGAGGAGCTGCCCGAGGGCGGAGGGCAACCTGGAGAAACAGAAGAGGATGAGAGCGAAGCGGACGAGGTGGTCGAGGTTACCCCTGAACTCATCTCCGGTCGTCTCACTCTCTTTACCATGACCACTTGGCAACAGTTCCGCAAGGGCCGTTGGCTGGCCCTGCTGGCCGGTGCAAGGGTCAGCTGGGATCAGCGTGATGGCTACGGCCGGCGAAGCGTGACCCTGCCTGCCGAACCGCCCGACACCCTCGAGCAGTACGACCTGCTGCGGGTGCTGACCACCGAACTGCGTCGCCTGATCCGAGATGGCCGAAACCCCGAGGTCCGCTTGAGGAGGGGACGGGGACTCGACGGTGCTCGCCTGATCCGAATATTGGAGCTGGTCTGATGCGCGTGCTCTTCCTGGCCGACACGCACCTCGGGTTCGACGATCCGCTCCATACCAGGGTCGAACGCCGGCGCCGCGGCCCCGAGTTCTACGACAACTTCAGGCGCGCCCTCCAGCCGGCGCGCAATGGCGAAGTGGACGTGGTGATCCACGGCGGGGACATCTTCTTCCGCTCCAAGGTGCGGCCCGACGTGGTGCAAGAGGCGCTCGGCATCATTGCCGAGGTTACCGACCGAGGTGTTCCCTTCGTTTTGGTACCCGGCAACCATGAGCGAT
>JAZDOA010000092.1:0-2249 GCA_043799175.1 Pseudomonadota bacterium
ACGTGCTGAATGGCCGGAAGCGCTTCATCACAAACGCCGCCGTCGCGGATTTCGCGACCGTGCTGGTTAACGCGGATGAGAAGCTCGCCATGCTCGTGGTCGACCTAAGGGCAAAAGGCTGCCGTGTGGGCGAGCCCGACAAGAAGACCGGGAACCGGGGCCAACTCACCTCCGACATCTACTTCACCGACGTGGAAGTCCCGGCTGAGAACCTCATTGGCGAGGAAGGCCGCGGCCTGCACATCGCCCTTGGTACCCTGACCTACGGGAGGGTAGGCATCGCGGCGAGCGGGGTGGGCATGGCCCAGTCGGCCTTCGACGAGAGCGTCGAATACCTGCAGAAGCGGGAGGTGTTCGGCAAGAGACTGGCGCAGTTCCAGTATTGGCAATTCCGCCTGGCCGAACGAGCCATCCAGATCGAGAACGCCAGGAATCTGTACTCCAAGGCGGCCTTGCGGATGGACCAGGGTGTCGAATTCCCCGAACCGGAGGCCGCCGGGGCCAAGTACTACGGCACGGAGTGCGCCGCGGACATGGCCCGGGACGCCGTCCAGATCTTCGGTGGTTACGGCTACATGAGACGACTGGAGGCCGACCAGTCCACCTACAGGGTCGAGGCCATCTATCGAGACTGCAAAGTGGCCGAGATCTATGAGGGCACGAACGAAATCCAGAAGATGATCGTCGCCAGGGCCATATTCGGGAAGAGCGTGACCGGCTGACGTCGGCGAGCTTCGATTCTGAAACGAGCCCTCAGACGTTATAGACTTCGGGTCCCAATACCTTGACCCAGTTTGCCTCCAGCACCTTCTGGGCCTCTTCCGTCCTATCCACGCCAAGGATGACAATAGCGTTGTTGCTGATCCTTCCCAGGTGCGGATAGAGGTAATGCACATTGATGCCTGCGGCCTTTAGTGGCTTCAGAACGGCGTTCGTGGCGCCCGGGTGGTCCGGTATCTCAACTGCAAGCACGTCTGTCTCTTTCGGGTGGTAGCCGTTGGCGATGAGCATGTTCTTCGCCTTTTCCGGGTCGTCTACCACAAAACGGACCGTACTGATGTCGGAGGTATCGGCCACGCAGATGGCCCTGATGTTCACTCCCTCTCGGCCCAAGCTCTCGCTGATGGTGGAGAACGTTCCCGGCACGTTGTCCAGGCTCACGGACAATTGTTTGATAGCCACGCGCTTACTCCTGAATATAGTTGTACCCGCAACTGAGGGCTTCCCTGTTGACTTTGATGAGTTTCGATTTGCCCTCACCGAGTATCTCGTTGAGGTTCTCCAGCATGGCGTCAAAAGAGATCATGTTGCTTGCCCTGACCAAGGCCCCAAGCATGACCATGTTGGCGACCTTGATGGTGCCCAGCTTTTCCGCCAGTTCGCTGGTGGGGATCGCGAGGATCTCTATGTCGCTTCTGGCCGACTCGGTGTTCACAAGAGATGAGTTGACACAGAGAAGACCTCCGGCCTGGATAATACTCTGGAACCTGGCGAAGGACGGCTGGTTCATGGCAACGACGAATTCGGGATCAGACGCCACAGGCGAAGCGATCTCCTCGTCGGAAACGACGACAGTACAATTGGCCGTGCCGCCCCGCACTTCCACGCCGTAGGCCGGCAGGAAGGTGACGTGTTTTCCTTCAAGCATGGCCGCGCTGGCGAGTGTTGTTCCCATGGAGAGGACGCCCTGCCCTCCGAACCCCGAGAATAAGGTCTTCAGGAGCATGGCGTCTCCTTGATAACACCCAGCGGGAAGACCTTGCTCATGACGTCGTCGACCCACGCGCAGGCCTCAACAGTGCCCATCTTCCAGGTGGTCGGACAGGGTGAAAGTATCTCCACAAGGGAAAAGCCGCATCCGTCAAGCTGCCGCTGGAATGCCTTGGCAATGGCTTTCTTGGCCTTCACGACCGCCGCCGGCTTGTTGACGGCGACACGCTCAAGGTAGGACGTGCCATCGAGCATGGAAAACACTTCACAGATCCTCACGGGATGGCCGGCGATAACGGAGTCCCGCCCCGCCGGGGTGGTGGTGGTCACCTGATTAAGGAGCGTCGTGGGCGCCATCTGGCCGCCTGTCATGCCGTATACACCGTTGTTCACGAAGACCACCGTGATGTTCTCGCCCCTGTTGGCGGCATGGAACCCCTCAGCAGTGCCGATAGCGGCAAGATCGCCGTCACCCTGATACGAGATGACCAGGTTTTCAGGCCTGACCCTTTTGATGCCGGTGGCCACGGCGGACCCGC
>JAZDOA010000120.1:0-15178 GCA_043799175.1 Pseudomonadota bacterium
GGTATCGCAAAGCCGCGGAAAAGGATTATACCCAGGCCCAGTTCAACCTCGGAGTCATGTACTACGAAGGCTGGGAGGGCGTGCCTCCTGACTACCCCGAGGCGCTGAAGTGGCATCTAAAGGCCGCTAAGCGGGGCGACGCCAAGGCCCAGTTCAGCGTCGGGGTCATGTACGCCAAGGGCGAGGGCGTGCCGCAGGACTACGCCGAAGCACGGAAGTGGTGGCGCAAGGCAGCCGGGCAGGGCAACACCCTGGCCCAGTACATCCTCTTCCGGGGCATCGTGTACCCCGAAGGTCAGAGCTTGCCCCAGGGTTTCGTCGAAGCGCTGAAGCTGTCGCGCAGGGCCAACAGCCACAATCAAGCCGAGGCCCAGTACGCCCTTGGTGTCATGTACGCCAACGGCTACGGACGGCTACAGGATTACACCGAGGCAGCAAAGTGTTATCGCAAGGCCGCTGGCCAGGGTCACGCGGAGGCCCAGTTCAACCTCGCTGGCTTGTATGCCACGGGTCAGGGCGTGCCCCAGGACTACGTGCAGGCCTACAAATGGCTCAGTCTTGCTGCGGCACAGCTCCCGGTATCGGGGGATGTGAATCGCGACATGGCCGTTAAGGATAGCCACGATCTTGCCGCAAACATGACGCCCGCACAGATCACGGAGGCACAGAAGCTTGCCCGCGAATGGAAACCGAAATGAGCAGCGAGCAGCCAACGGAATAGGAAAAGGGGCAGTCGCCCGCCCCTTTCACGAAGAGAAATAGATTCCTCAACAGGTCGTTCACGGGGGCGCCTGTTCCGGCACCTTGCCCCGCCTCCGTCCCGCCGCTTGAGTGGCCCTGATCATTAAGACCACATTACCTTTGTCCTTTTCGAAGCGCTCCACCACCTGGAAGCCTTGGGCTTTGAACAGAGCCAGGCTGGCAACGTTGCCCGCCCGGATGGTGGCGCAGGCCAGCGGTGTCCTTACCTTGCGCAAGGCCTCAGCCAGCGCCAGACCGCCGATGCCCTTGTGCCTGTAGGCCTCGGGGACGGCCAGGTGCTTAACCTCGGTCAGGAACCGGCCCCGGCGCTTGAGCCCAACCACGGCCTTCATCTTGCCCGCGTCTATCAGGGCGAAGTAGCGGGCGTCGAAGCGGAAGGAGCCATGCTCCCGGCCGGGGTTGGCCGCGACGATGATCTCCCGAGCCCGCTCCAGGCCCTTGCCTGAGACGACCCTTTTCAGTTTCATGGCGCGAGCCCCCTCAGACGAAGAAGTCGCCCTGCCAGGTTGATTGGCAGGCAGGCGCCTCGTGCTTCCAGCGCGAGTCGCCATCCTCATCAGCATCCACAGCTTCGGGCCTCTGGCGTTCCCGGCGCGGCAGGTCGGCGATGCTCTCCACCTCATTGATGCCATCCGCGGGCAGCATGTAGAGCCGGTGCGGCTTGGCCTCAAACCAGGTGACGCGCTTGAGCGCCGGGAGTGCGGCCCCTCCGACAAGTTGAAAGGAGCCCCGCCCTTTTCTGACTCAAAAACACCCTGGCTCATTGCACCTATCTATTCTAACGGCCCCGTGCCGGATCGTTTCGTCTTACCCTTCTATTACAGAGCCAACGGTCGTTTCCCTCCCCGGATCATAGCTCCCCTCCTCACAGTCCACACCCCACGTATTTTTGCACCCCCCCGCCAAGAACACCGGGTTGTTTGTACAGCCGCTTCCGCTAGCCTGCTCCTAATACATCGATGCGCAAGGAGGTGAGACACGAATGCAGTTAAAGGATCTTCTTGAGAGCCGGTGGCTGGCCGCGGCAATTGTCGTCTGCCTGATCGCGCTGGCCATCAGCAGCCCGGCCATGGCCTCGGTCCAGCGGGGCGTGGAGTTCGCCGGGTTGTGGGAGCGGGTGACCGACTACCTGACCGGCGTGCCGGGCATCATCGCCGCAGCGTCATTCATCATCATGGGGTTGTGGTCGGCCTTCGGCAGGGGCAGCGTCATCGGCTTCTTCGGCGGGATACTGGCCGCCGCAACCATCTTTCTCATCCCCACCATAGTGGAGGGGATGGGCGGCGCAATCTTTTAGGCCAGCAGGCCGCCCCATAACGCCCATCTGCGGCGTTGCGCTCATCCTGAGTCAGTGCCGCCGTACTCAAATGTACGGCTCCCTCCTCAGGGCTTCGCGCGCCTTGCATCTGGGCATTCTTGAACGGCCTGCGCCATCGCAGGAAGGTTCATGGACGAACTCGAAATACCCAGAATTCCCCGCTACCTGGACAGCATGCCACAGATCCTCTTCTGGGAGCTTGACGACATGATGTTCCTGGTCAGCGGGGTTTTCATGGGCATCGGCACCGGCCACGTGCTCATCGGCATGCTGCTGGGTGCGCTGGCCACACGTTACTACGCCCGGGCCAAGGAGCAGCACCTGCCCGGCTACCTCGTCCACTGGCTCTACTTTCGGGCGGGCCTGTCGCCGGTGCGCAGCCTGCGCCCGGGCTGGATCAGGGAGTTTCAGGAGTAGCCATGAGGCTGGGTAAGTTCATCGAGCGCTGGGAGAACCTGCTGGCGGAGAACCGCTACTTGCGCTTCACCTGCGCCGTGCTGGCCTTGGCCCTGGTGGTGGAGAGCATCGTCGTGGTGCGGCAGGCGGGTCGGGTGCGCACCGTGCTGGTGCCCCCGAAGGTCGAGCGGGAGGTGTGGCTTGAGGCCGGCGAGGTCTCGACTGCATACCTCCAGATGATGGGAGGATACGTGGCGGAGCTCGCCTCCTCCTACAGCCCCAAGAACGCGCGTTCCCGCTTTGGCCTGCTGCTCTACTACGTTGACCCCGCCCACTATGCCGAGGTGAAGGCCAGCCTCGATGCCACGGCCGCACAGGTGGAGAGGCTGGGCGTGGCTCAGGCCTTCTTCCCGCAGGGCGCGGAGGTGGACGCGGCAAAGAATGAAGTTACCGTGACCGGACTCATCCAGCGCACGGTGGAGGGGCAAGTGGTGGAGAGTGGCCCCCGCAACGTCTCCGTTACCTACGACATCAGCAACGGGAGGTTCGAAGTTGAATCGATCCAGATCAAGAGCGACGCGCGGCGTTAGCTTGCTGCTCGCCTTGGCAGTCTTGTTTCTGGCAGCCGTCAGTACCCAGGCCGCGCAGACAGTGATCCCGGCAAGTGGAGAGACAGCCTTCATCGAGGTGTCGGCTGCCGGCGTCAATCGGCTCATCTTCCCGGAGGAGGTGGCCAAGGCCATTGCCTCGCAGGAGAAGGGCGTAAGCGCCCAAATCTCCGGCCGCGACGTCTTCCTCAAGTTCACCAGGCCCCAGGCGGGCAATGTGGACGTCTACTTTCTGGGGGCCAGCGGCCAGGTCTACAGCCTCATCCTGGTGCCCAAGGACCTCCCGGCGGAAACGGTCGTTGTCAAGGGCCAGGGGCGGGACAGGCTGGAGACGGCAAAGCTCGAAGCCTCGCTGCCCTACGAGACCACGCTCAAGAACCTCATCCGCGCCGCCTATACCGAGACGCCGCCCCAGGGCTACACCGAGGTCAAGGCAGACCAGGAGGCACGACAGCCCTTTAGGGAGCTGCGCGAAACTCACCTCAAGACCTTCCGGGGCGAGCTCTACGAGGTGCGCGAGTCCCTGCTGCGCAACGTTACCAATGCGGCTGTCCAGCTCTCCGAGGAATCCTTCATCACTGACGAGCACGTGCTGGCCGTGGCCCTGGAGTCGCTGGAACTCAAGCCCCAGGCCGAGACGCGGCTCTTCGTGGTCTCGCAGGTAGAGGACCAGGCAGAGGACAACGATGGGACCGGTCGATAAGCTCAAGCGCCTGAGGCGCGAACAAATCCTCAAGGTTGGCCTGGTGGGCGGGGCCTTCCTGCTGGTGCTTCTGGCCATGCTGGCCTACTCCCGCTACCGCCTCCGGGCCAAGGTCGTTTCCAAGGCCCCGGCCATTCACGTGACCGACGAGGCCCGCCTGCCCGAGGAATCCTGGATGGCCAAGTCGGCCGGAGAGATCGATGACCTCAAGCAGGAACGTCAGCAGCTGAAGGAGCGTATGGAGGGCCTGGAAAAGGCCATGGGTGAGCTCGGAAAGCCCGGCGCCGGCGAGGCTCTGCCACCATTGCCTCCGCCACCTCCCCCGCTACCCGAACCGCCCGCGGACTATCCATCCTCCGAGGCGCCCGCCCCCAGGCCGGAAATGCAACCTGGCATTCAGGTGATCGTCCCAGAGACAGTGCCGACCGCGCTCAGCAAAGGTGCGTCGCAGACGAAGGCTGAGTCCGGCGCCTGGATGCCCTCCGGGTCCTTCATGCAGGGCACGCTGCTGACCGGCATTGATGCGCCCACAGGTACGAGCGCCGTGAAGAACACCATCCCCGTGCTCATCCGCATCACGCGGCCAGCTGTGCTGCCCAACCGCTTCCGGGCCGAGACCAAGGAATGCTTCGTGGTTGGAGAGGCCTACGGCGACCTTTCAGCAGAGCGGGCCTACGTGCGTACCACGTATCTCTCCTGCCTCGACGCTGACGGCAAGAAGGTGGTCGACCTCAAGCTCAAGGGCTTCGTTGCGGACGAGGACGGCAAGGTCGGCATCCACGGCCAGGTGGTGAGCAAGCAAGGAGCGCTGCTGGGCCGCACGCTGCTGGCGGGTTTCCTCAAAGGGATGAGCGAGGCCATGAACGCGAGCAGCTACACCTACAGCACCAGCGCCCTCGGCACGACCCAGACGGTGAAGCCTTCGGAGGTCCTCCAGGCGGGTGCGCTCAACGGGGCCTCGACCGCGGCGGAAAAGCTCGCCGACTTCTACATGAACATGGCCAACCAGATGTTCCCGGTGGTGGAGGTGCCCGCTGGCCGCAGGCTCGACTTGGTGGTCACGCAGGGAATGCGCCTCACCGAGATCGAAAGGGAGGAATAGATGCACAGGTACCTGCCATTTGCCGCCGTGCTGCTTCTTGCTGCCTGCACCGCGCCACCGGCCACGGTGCGAGACAAGCTGAGCCACAACCTGCCCGAGACAGTGATTGATCAGGTTTCGCCAAGCGAGATCAAGGGGCTCTACACAGTGAAAGCCGGCCCCAACGTCTTCTATGCCGACGCCTCCGGCCGGTACGCGGTCTTCGGCATCATCTATGACCTGACCACGGGACAGGACCTGACCGCCCAAAGGCGCGCTGAAGCTGGCAAAGAAACCTTTGCCTCGCTGCCTTTCAATCTGGCGGTGAAGATCGGCGGTGGCGCAAAGAAGGCCGCCCTGTTCTACGATCCCCTTTGCCCGTACTGCCGGGCCGCCCTGGACTATCTGCGCCAGGAGAAGCTGACCCTTTACGTCTTTCTCCTCCCGCTGCACGAGGGCTCGCCCGAACGTGTGACCAGCATCCTCTGCTCAGCCGACCCGGCCAAGGCCCTGGTGGACTCCGAAGGCGACCAGCCCGCGCCCGACGATGCCAGCCTGAAGCGGGCCAAGGAGACCACTGACCAGGTCACCGCCCTTGCCAAACGCCTGGGCATTCAGGGCACGCCCACTGTGCTCTTCTCAGGCGGTGAGCGGATAGAAGGCTTCGACCAACAAGCTTACCGGCAGTTACTCAGCGATACTCAGGAGGTTACCAGGGCTGCAGTTCATCCTGCAGGCTTCCGCAGATCTCCACCCGCTGCTCGACGCCTGGGCCGACCGTAGGAGTGGCCCGCTCTACGAGAAATGGGCCGCGAGCCGTAAGGCGCTCTATCTCAAGGCCCGCGGTGACGGCTTCTATGGTGACGTGCCCGTGGCGGCCAGAGACTTCCGGCTGCTGATCTGCGTGCGTTACCCCGGCAAGGCTGGCGGTGGTGTGCGCCGGTTCTTCAGTGGCCGGGGACAGGAGGAGCCGGGGCACGATCTGGCTTCACTCGTGACCCAAGCCGCCGAGGGCAAGGAGGCCATGTCCGGCGCCCTGGGTACGGCCTACCTGCAACCCGAAAGCGTGCATCCTGACCGGCTGATCCGCTTCCTTTATGAGGTGTTCAACCCGGCCCATCCGATGCAGCAGGAGGACGTCCCGCCCTGCGACCATGAGGTAGAGATCCGCGAGCAGGCGATCTATGCCGACACGGACATCAAGGTCGAAGACGACCACCTTTTCATCGACGACCGGGTGCTTAGAACCCTGAGCGTCAAGCACTACCCGAACTCCGTTTTCATCGGCAAGCTGGGCGGGTTGCTGGGATCCCTCTTCGACAATCAGCGCCAGTTGCCGTGCCCGTTCCTGCTCACTCTCAACGTCCTGAAACTTGGCGAGCGCGAGCTGCAGGCGGTGCAAAGCAAGGCGGCCGCGACCCTCAACCAGCAAGGGATGATCAGCCTCATTCCGCGGCTGGGCCTCAAGAAGGAAGACTACCAGTACGTTCTTCAGGCCCTGGAGGAGGGCAAGGACCTGGTGAAGGCTAATCTCTCCCTGGCGCTGCTTGCTCCGAGCAAGGACGCCGCCCGCAAGGCCGCCTCACAGGCCGTCTCGCTGTGGAAGACCCAGGGCTTCACCCTGCAGGACGACTGTTTCATCGTGCTGCCGCTCTTTCTCTCCATGCTGCCCCTGGGCCACTGCCCGGAGGTGGACCGGTTGCTCAAGCGCGGCAAGACGATGCTCACCAGCTCGGCTGCCCACCTGGCGCCCGTCCAGGCAGACTGGAAAGGGACCGGCACGCCCACCCTCGCCCTGGCCTCGCGGCGAGGACAGGTCATGTTCGCTGACCTCTTCGACTCCGACGGCAACTACAACGCCGTGGTCACCGCCGCCAGCGGCAGCGGCAAGAGCTTCCTGGTCAACTCGATCATCACGTCATATTTGGGCATCGGGGGGCGCGTCTGGGTCATCGACGTCGGCCGCTCCTACCAGAAGCTGGCCGGATACCTGGGCGGCGAGTTTATCGTCTTCTCGCGGGACAATCCGCTCTGCCTCAACCCTTTCTCCAGAATCCGGACTGCGGCGGAACTCGAAGAAGAGTCGGACATCCTGCTCTCGCTGCTCTGCCAGATGGCCTCGCCTTCGCGCGAAGTCGGCGACCTGGAGCGCAGCTACCTGGAGAAGGCCCTGCGGGGAGCCTTCGCGGACAAGGGCTCGGCGACCACGATCTCCGACGTATCCCGTGTGCTTCGTGACAACTTCGACGACCCCAGGGCGCACGACCTGGCCACCATGCTCTATCCCTTCACGGGCGAGGGCCGCTACGGGCGCTTCTTCGAGGGACAGGCGAATCTCTCGTTCAGCGGCAACTTCGTGGTCCTGGAGCTGGAGGAGTTGAAGGGCAAGCGGGAACTGCAGGAGGTCGTGCTGCTGCTGATCATCTATCACATCTCGCGGGACATGTATTTTGGCCGGCGCGACCTGCCCAAGCTGATGATCATCGACGAGGCCTGGGATCTGATGTCCGGCGGCAACACGGCGCGATTCATCGAGCACGGCTACCGGCGCTTCCGCAAGTACGGCGGCGCCGCGGTGACCGTGACGCAGTCGCTGGCCGACTTCTACCGCGAGGACGTGGGCGAAGTAGGCAAGGCCATCCTGGAGAACTCGGACTTCATGTTCCTGCTGCGGCAGAAGCCCGAGAGCCTGGAAATGTTACGCAAGGAGAACAAGCTGGTACTCAACCCGCTGGCCTTCGAGCAACTCAAGAGCGTGCATACCAGCCAGGGCCGCTACTCCGAGATTTTCCTGAAAACCCCGCGTGGCTGGGGCATCGGCCGGCTCATCGTGAACCGCTTCTCCTACTACCTCTACACCACGAGGCCCGACGAGGTGGAGGCCATCCGCCGCCTGACCGAACAGGGCAAGACCCTGGAGGAGGCCATCGCATGCCTGGGTTGATGAAGCGTTTTCTCCCCGTGCTTTCGGCCGCCATCTTGGGAGCGTTCTGCGCGCTGCCCTTGTGGGCGCTGGTTCATGGCCCGCAGGAGCCCTGCGTCACGGTGCTGGACTTAAGGCGCCTGATCGACGCCAAGCGGAACCAGCTGCTTCTGGAGCAGAAAGACCCCGACAAGGCCGCCCGCGAATTCCAGGCCTACATAGCCCGGCTGGGCAAGCTCATGCAGGAGCGCGCCGCGGCTGGCGAAACCGTGGTGACGGCCCAGGCGGTCATCACCGGGGGCAAGGACATCACCGCCGAGGTGAAGGACGAGCTTGAGAAGGATTAAATTCGATCCCGCCAGTAGGCGTCAGGCAGCCTGGCTTGTCGGAGCCTGGGTGGTCCTGTTCATCGGGCTTCTGGCCGGGGCAAGGGTCGTCAGCCGCCACTACGTGCTCGGCCTCAATCTGGAGCCCTGCCTAAAGCAGCGGCTCTTCATCATCGTCTGCAAGGACGCGCGGCCCCGGCAAGGAGATTTTGTTTCGTTCCGGTTCATGGTGGCCGGCGACCGTTACCACCACTTCGGGCAGGTCTTCATCAAGCGGGTGGCAGGCGTGCCGGGCGACGAACTCAGCGTGCAAGGGCGCAGCTACTTGCTCAACGGCGTTCACGTGGGCAATGCCCGGCGGCACGACTCGCAGGGGCGCCCTGTAGGCCACTTCTCCTGGAGCGGCCGGATACCGGCGGGAAAATACTTCGCCATGGGCGACAGCCCTGACAGTTACGATTCGAGATATTGGGGGTTTGTGAATGAGGCTTGGGTCATTGGCAAGGCCGTACCAATCTTTTAGCGCAGCCACGTTGCTGGCTGCCTGCCTGCTCCTCGGTGGTTGCAGTCATGGTGGACAGCCGGTCCTGCCTTCGATTGCAGATGCCGGCCAGCGGAGCCAGCTCTCGGTTGTATGGCAGGAGCATGCCTACGACGGCAACGGCTTCCACTTCGTGCCGGCGGCCACCTTCGTGCTGGCAAATGCTCCGGTAGTCACCAAGCTGACCCCGCTGCCACCTGCGGAACCGGTAGTCGTGCGGCGGCCTGCGACCCAGGTGGAGGCCAGGGAAATCACCATCCACTTCAGCCTGAATAGTGCCGCTCTTTCGCCGAAGGCCAAGGGCACGTTGTCCGCGCACAGTAATGAGCTGAGTCATGCCGAGGATGTCACCATCGCTGGCTACACCTGCTCGCTGGGCACGAAGGACGTCAACGACCGCTTGGCCGGCGCAAGAGCTGCGTCGGTGGCCACCTATCTCGAGGCTGCGGGAGTAAGCGTAACGGCCGTGAGCGGCCATGGCCGGTGCCGCTACGCCGCCCCCAACGACACCGAGGATGGCAGGGCCAGAAACCGCCGGGCCGAAGTGCGCTATGTCACGCAGGACTAAGGCCTTCGCGGCAGGACTGACTGCAGCGGCTCTCATGCTATCCCTTGCCGGCCAGGTCTTCGCCGAGGATGTCTTCAACCGGGTGGGGCGGGCCTACCACATCAGCCCCGCCCTGCTCCGGGCCATCGCCCAGGTGGAAAGCTCCTTTCACCCCTACGCCATCGGGATCAAGCGCATTGGCGGCAAGCCCACGACCGAGAAGATCAGGCAAATGGTCAGCGGGGGCCGGGTCGTGGCAAGCTCCAAGCTGCTGAGTGTGTTCCCCAAGACATACGCGCAGGCCCGGCGCCTCATTGCCTGGCTGGAAGCACGGGGTCTCGCCTTCGACGTCGGCCTCTGCCAGCTCAACAGCCGCACCCTTCGCCGCTACGGTTTGAAGCCGGCCTGGGTCCTCAACCCCGAGTACAACCTCGCCTGGGCCGCCTATCATCTGGCCCGGCTGTTCGCCAGGCACGGCTACAGCTATGAGGCCGTGTGGCGTTACAACGGGCGAAGAGAGTATGCAAACAGGGTTTACGGGACTGTTCGCATTTTGCAGTAGGGTAGCGGCCGTCTCTAGACGGGTATTGGCGTCTGTCCTCGGTCATTCCCGGTCGGTAATTCCGTGCCCCGGTTTAGGATCTCCATGTAGCGGGAATAGCTGAATATCCGATTGCGCTTTTGCCGGGTAAGTTCCCTCACAATGCCCAAGCTCTCCAGATGCCCCAGGCATTTGTTCACTGTAGCCTGGGTCAACTGGGCCTTTCCGGCTAGCCATGCGACTGTGGCGATCGGACGCTCCAACAGTGCCCGCTGCACCCGAAGAACGGAGCCCGCCACCCGTCCCAGCCCGCCGATCCGCTGTCTATCCTCGGCCGACAGGCGCACCAACTGCTGTGCTGTGTCCACCGCCTGCGACGAGGTTTCGCTCACTGCATCGGCAAAGAAGTCGAGCCAGGCCTCCCAGTCTCCCGTCAAGCGTACATTGTCGAGCAGCTCGTAGTAACGGGGGCGGTGCGCCTTGAAGTAAAGGCTCAGGTAGAGCATGGGCTCCTTCAGCACCCGCTGCTCGCAAAGGAGCAGTGTGATCAGCAACCGTCCCAGTCGGCCGTTGCCGTCCAGAAAGGGGTGAATGGTCTCGAACTGAACGTGTGCCAGAGCAGCCTTCAGCAGAGTGGGCGTCTGTTCAGGCTGGTCATGGAGGAAGAGCTCCAGCTTGCCCAAGCAGTCCATGACCTGCTCGGCGGGTGGAGGAACGAACGCCGCATTACCAGGGCGCGTCCCGCCAATCCAGTTCTGGCTGCGTCGGAACTCTCCTGGTGCCCGGACGCTGCCCCGGCCCTTGGAAAGCAGAACACCGTGGATCTCCTTGAGCAGCCGCAGGGACAACGGGAAGCCTTCAGCGAGGCGGTTGAGCCCATGGTTGAGTGCCGCCACGTAGTTACTGACTTCCTGGACGTCGTCCAAGGGAACACCCGGCTCCTGATCAAGCTCGAAGAGCAGCAGTTCAGAGAGCGATGACTGCGTTCCCTCGATCATCGAGGAAAGCACAGCCTCTTTGCGCACATACATGTAGAGGAACATGGAAGTGTCCGGCAGCAATACGGAAACGCTATCGAGGCGTCCTAGGGCCAGCAGCGCCTGGTCGAACTTCTCCCGGAGTTCAGGGGTCCACTCGACGGGCGGTCGTGGCGGCAGCGGCGCCGGTACAAAGGCCTGCGCCTTCTCACCCACTGTGGAAATGGTCACATAACGCCCTTGGAGTTCTCTCTTCATGGCCTACTCGCCCACCTTCGAAACTTAAAATAAGCCTAGCCGTAATTTTAGGAAAAGGCAGGAACGTAAAATAACGTGTCTCGGTGTAAAAATCAAGGGCTGGGTCTCCTCCACCGTCTCGCGCGCCGCCTCTCAACCGGGTGCGGTCTGGCGGAGACCATTCTTGTGAGGGCTGGGGCAATTGCCGGTTGCGGCCAACCCTTGCCCCAGCAATCCCAATACCGAAGAATTCAAAAAAAGTACGTGCCCTGGCTCGGTTATAACCGATTGATACCAGGCAAAAAACATAACCTTGCTTTTGGAAGTAGTTGAATATTAGTATATGAATTGAGGCTATTATGGACGAGATTTCACCACAAGACGAGTTCTACTTCCAGTGGCATATTACCGAGCGGTGCAATTGGCACTGCAGCCACTGTTACCAGACAGGCTCGTCTTCTCGAGAACTCGACCAATCCGACCTGGCCCGGATTCTCCGCAGGATGGATGCCGCCCTCACCAAGTGGGCCAAGATTGGTTCGCTTTCCCTCACCGGCGGGGAACCTTTTCTTCGTAAGGAAGACCTGTGGTTCCTGATGAAGGCCGCGGATACTACGGACAGCATCGGGTACTATGACATTCTCACCAACGGTTCCCTCATAGATGAAGAAGAGGCTTCCGCGCTGGCCGCACTGAAGAAGCTGAGACGCGTCCAGGTGTCGCTAGAAGGAGCTTCTGCTTCCACGAATGACCGTATTCGTGGCACTGACGCCTTCAGTAAGACATTGGCAGCCATCAGACTCCTCAAATCGCAGGGGCTTGCGGTCAGTGTGATGACCACCCTCAGCCGGCTGAATGTCGAGGAAGTCCCTGCGTTGATCCGGATGCTTAATTCCGAGGGAGTGGATACGTTCGCCCTGGAACGTCTGATTCCCGAAGGTACAGGATCGAGCATGTGTGAACATATGCTCACCAAGGATGAAGTCAGACAGCTATACGAGCGCGTGTACCGGATAGCCTTGGACACAAAGCCGCTTCGAGTCCTTCTCTACCGGCCTCTTTTTGCCCTCGTCGCGCCGGAAGATCCTACGGTGGGGGCGCTTTGCTCCAGTGGAAATAACGCCTTGACCATAATGCCCGATGGAACCGTCTATCCTTGCAGGAGGTTGCCGATTCCGCTGGGCAATGTTCTCGAGGACGGCTTCTTCAAGATATGGTATGACTCCGATGTCCTGTGGCGCATCCGCAACCCCAAGAATCTGGGGGGCAAGTGCAGGGACTGCGACCTGGTGGCACAGTGTCGCGGGTGCCGGGCGATGGCCTATTTCTTGACTGGCGATTACATGGCCGAGGAGCCGCAGTGCTGGCGTTAACCGAAGAGATGAGCTTCTTGCTGGGCGAAGACATAGTCTTGCAAGCCCTGCCAGAGCTTGACCACTACTACGCGTTTAATATAAGTAGCGGTGATCACTATCGGCTCAATGCGTCCGCGTACTGGATACTTTCAATGCTCAGGGAGCCAAAGACCTTTCGCGAGATGAAAGATCACCTGCGCGCATATTATGGCATACCCGAAAACACGGCTGAGGAAGACTTGCAGGCCGTAATTGAACAAGCTGACTCTGATCAGCTCATAATAAGGGGGAGCGGAGATGGAGAAGGAGAAGAAGCCATACGAGAAGCCGGTGATTAAGAAAGAAACTGGTATGAGGTTCCCAATAGAGATTCTGCAGGCGGGCAGCAAGAAGATCGTCTGCAAGCAGTGTTCCTCCTGCCACGGCTGCCGTTAGAACAGTCACTGCCAATACATATTCGACATCCCTTCCGCTAGCACTGGTGGTTTGCTCATGTGTCCCAAGGACCTGGAACTGCTCGCCATTTGCATGGACATTGCGATAGACGAGGAAGAATACGAAGATGCCAGACATATTGCAGAAACCGCGTTGGGGAAGAGCCTTCCTGACTCTGACTTTCCTACGCTCAGTCCCCAACTTAACGATCCTTATGAGCCACCAGATGACAGCGTGACTCAATTCAAAGCTCGCATTAGGGAAGGATTCTCTGGTCACAGGTGGCGGGACACCATATGGGCTAAGTACTGTCGGGCCGTGGTCATGGAAGATGGCAGCACCTGTGCAATGAGGCATCTCGATCTCTCTGCCGACGTCTTACTAGAGGCATTTGGTCGCTGGAAGGAGGATGCCAGTAAGGATGGCATTACTGGGAAGGTGGCGTATCTGCTTGAAATATCACACTGGCTCTTAGGCGATGCCGCCATTAGTTTTGCTAGGCTTGCCTCGGCTGTCCTGGAGGCACTACCAGAAGAATGCGCAACCAATAAGCGCCGCTATGATTCTTTCTCGCGTCTGGATCAAGCTATAGCGCACGCGCATGAAGGAGAGAGTAGGCTGGAGGCCGTTCGCGAACTCTGCGATAACATAATACGTGACTTCGACGAATCCACTTTTACCAATGGTTGGACGGCATTGGTATACGAGCCCGCAGTCTTCAGGCTTGCGGATAGTCAGAACAAGGCGCAATTGGCTCATCATGCTCTACAGGCCCTGAACCGCCTGACGAATCCAAGCAGCGACTATAAGAAAAGGCAGAAGCTTATAATCGAGGCGGAAGTATTCTTAGAATTAAATGAGCTTCATCGTGTGGAGGAAGATCTCAAAGCTCTTCGCGCGAGCTCTTTTGAGGAAATCGAGAGGAACTTCGCTAACAACAGTACCCTCACCGCGCAGGGCCATGCCGTATCAGCCCTTCTGTTTGACTATTATCGCTGGCGGATTGAGGAGCCGACAAAAGATAGTTCAACGCACAGACCTTCTGAAGCGAAAGAGCTACCCAGTAGGCGCATTACTGAGCTTGAGCAGAAAGATATGCTCACCAAACTTGAGCAACTGTGTTCCTCCGAATTGTTGCGAAATTATATAGCCAAGAGAAAAAATGACCGGATCTCACACTTGAAGCGTGTGGCAGAATTGATGAGGTGGCTTTCGTCTAAGACACAATATGGCAGTGTATTGCGGAGATTTCTCGTTAATCATAAAGGTGATATCAATTGGCTATATAGTCTTATAAACCAAGCTGCACGCGACAAAGCGGTACGTTCGATATTTGAAGATTGGCGGGAAGTTCTGGAAAGCCTTGTTTCTGCTGACGATGAAGACTCTGGAGAAGAAGATTTCTTAAACAACTACGTCCGCTTTCTCAAAAAGCAGCAAGGGTCCCAGCACGCGATAGCTAAGGTTGAGCAGCGGCTTGACTATCTCAGGGGGGGGCATTTGGTTTGTCCATGCATTTCAGAGCAGCATGGTAAATATTGGTCAAACTTGCTCGCCTGCAAAGACGATCTCCCAGGCCCGGCGGATGATGGTATTACTCTTAAAGCCAACCACTACAAAGAACTGATAAAGAGGAACTTTAATAAATTCGAACGCCACCTTACTGCAAAAAGTCTGCATCCCTATGACGACAGCAGTGGCGTTCATTTTCTTGGATTGCAACGCTGGAACTCCTTCACTCCTCAACTGGCTTTTTCCCAGGGTGGCGGGTACCTTTTGTACCGCACCGATGACAAACACGAAGTTGATCTTGGAATAGCAATTGATCCCGGATTTGATTACGTTGAGAATCTCTTTAAGATGGGATTCACGTTGTCTGACATAGACATTGTTATAATTAGCCATGCTCACACCGATCATTACGCCGATTTTGAAGCTATTGTGAGCTTGCTGGCCGAAATGAAAAAGAGATTCAAACGTCATCGTAGAATACACCTTATTACCACCAGGGCTGTATACCAGCGAATCGAAAAGACAATTACGAATCCGTTTTGGAACGTATACCTGAGAGATACTTATCTTTTCGAAGAACTTGATTCGTTAGGATTTTATCATGACGATGAACAGGGCTGGTCTTTCAGCGCGCCCAATTCGGCCTGGGGAGTAAAAATCACGGCGAAGAGATCCTACCACGATGACCACAGCTACGTATCAGATTCCTATGGATGCATCGTAGACATCAAGTGTAGCGGCTACAGAGATAAGAATCGAATTGTCTTTGGATATACGGGGGACACTGCATGGCACCCCACCGTAATCAAGCAATACTCAGATTGCGACGTTATTTGCATGCACATGGGATCAGTATACAAAGACAACGTAGACGGCTTTAGCAAATTTTGCAAGTCTGCTGAATGTAAAGAATGTC
>JAZDOA010000152.1:0-10695 GCA_043799175.1 Pseudomonadota bacterium
GAAGGGCTGCTACGGCGTGGTTGTCCAGGCCACGCTGTTCCCCGGCCAGTTACGATTCGGCTGGGCGTTGCCGACGGTCTCGTTGATTTCTCCGGACTCGGAGTTATTGCCGTCATGATTCAGGTCGCTGGTGTTGCCGGAGCCGTTGACGATGGAGATACCGCTGGCGCCGTTGCCGCCTGAGGTGTTGCCGGCGACCATGTTGTTGGAGGTGCAGGCGCCGAGCATAATGCCACAGCCGTTATTCTGGTTGCTGACGTTGCGCAGCAGGTTGTTGTCTTTGGCCTGAGCCCGGACCCATATGCCGTGGAAGGTGTTGGAGTTGCAACGGTTGCCTTCCAGGGTGTTGTTGCTGGACTGATTGGTCACGGTGATGCCGCTGCCTTCCGCGCCGTTCGCCATCTTGCTGGTGCTTTCACAGGTGTTGCCGGAAAGGGTGTTTCCGGTGCAGCATCTCTCAAGAAGAATACCGTGCCCGACGTTCTGGGTGCAGGTGTTGTCGCTGACGTCGTTATTGTTGGAGCCCTGCCGCAGGGTGATGCCCGTCCCGCTCAGGGAGAGGGAACAGGTGTTTCCGAGCAAGTGGTTGCCACAGGCCTGGTTGTAAAGCAGGATTCCTGCCTGATTCGAAACCAGATTATTGTTCTGGATGGTGTTGTTGGCGGCGTTTGAGATCAGGATCCCCTGGCCGTGAGTGTTGTTGATGTTGTTATGTTCTACTGTGTTCTCAGAGGAAGCCAACACCTGGACGCCAACCGCGTTTCCCACCACCGTATTGGCACAAAGCGTGATCTTGTCGGATGCCTGACAGAAGAATCCGCTGCTCCCGTTGTCTCTGACGTTGTTGCTCGCGAAGCAGTTATCCTTCGCATTCAGGCAATAGACACCGTTGGCTTTGTTATTCCACACATTGTTTTGGTCTACGAAATTATCAGAGTTGGCCTGGATGCGCAGCCCGTCTTCTCCATTGTCCTTTATGAGGTTGGAATGCACGATGTTTCCACCGGCATCTTCCGGGGCTTCCGGGGCTTCCGGATCTTTCTCCGAATCACATTGAATGTGAATGCCATCAGCCACATTGCTGCCCATGAGGCACGAATCGACCGTGCAGGCCCTGCAGTTATGGAGCCTCAGGCCGGTGCCATTATGGGTCAGGGTGCAAGACTGAATGCAGTTTCCCGATGAACATGTACACAGAAGTCCCTCGTTGGCATTGTAACAGGCTTCGTTGTTACATAAGCAACTGTCTGCGTTGCCTTGAAAGGTAATGCCGGCTCCGGTATTATGGTTGGCGCGGTTGTACCAGACTTCGTTGCGGCCATCGCAACGGATGTACATGCCTTCACCGTTGTAATTGGCGGTGTTATCGGAGAAGGCGCTGTCACCGGTATTCCAGGCCCAGATGCCGCCGATGGTATTATTGTTCGCGGTGCAGGAAAGAACGGCGTTGCAAAAGGAGTTGATGAAATAAATACCATAGTCGTTAGACTGGGCTGTCACGTTTTCTATGGTGATTTCATTGCAGGACGTAACATGGATGCCGAAGGCGAGGCCGGTGGCGGTCAGGTTATTGATGGTCACGTGATCCTTGGCGAGCAGGAATATGCCGTCACCGTCGCCATTCCCGCGCAGGGTGTGACCGGCGCCTTCCAGGGTGATGTTGCTGGCGACGATCTTTATCCGTTCGTCGCTCAGGTTGACGTCGCCACTCAGAGTAGCCGTCCTGCTGGCGGCGTCCCAGGTGCCGACAGCGGGGTTGCTCCAGCCCTGGTCACCAAGGGTGATGTCCGCCTGGGCCGGCCGGGCGGCGGTTAAGAGGCACGCGACAAGGGCACCGATGATCAGGGTACACGATTTTCCAATGACCACGCATCTGTTCGGTTTCAAGAGACCCTCCTTGGTCTGTAGAGTTGACATTTATGCGGGGACAGACCGGATCTCGGAAGGCACATCAAGCAACACTCGTTGGTGTCATCTGCAAGGCCGAGAAGTCTGTACCGCATGCCACGCCCTCAAGCGGAGAAGAGTTTTCCCGCTTGCGTTCATGCCTGCTGTTTTCCCGTGTTGTAGCAAGTGGCAAATCGCGAAGACCGTAGGTCGCGTTAGGTAAGTGTCTGCCCTTATATTTCAGCTATTGGCTGAAAGTCAAGAAAAAAATAGAACAAATTTGCTTCCTGGACAGGGAACTCACAGGGGGGTGCTCAGCGGGGGGCGGTTGGTCACAAGCCTGTTGAACTCAGGCACCCGCGGGCGCCCGTTCACCAGGGAGTCGGCGCGGTGTATGGCAGGGCAACGCGCCTTGACGCGGCCCGGCAATCGCGCGCCTGGAACCCGGACAATTCTCAACTTGACGTGCTAGCAACATGACTCAAATTCAGTCAAATTCGCGCCATGGGGAGGGATGCGCGGGCGGCCGCCAGGTTTCGGCCAGCGGCAACTCCACGTGGAACGTGCTTCCTTCGCCCACCTTGCTCTCCGCCCATATGAGGCCGCCGTGTCCGTCGACAACCTCACGGCTCACGTACAGTCCTATTCCCAGGCCGGGGTAGGCGGCCAACCCTCGTTTCTGGGCGGGCTTGTAGAAGCGCTCAAACACGTGGGGCAGGTGTTCGGGCGGGATGCCTATGCCCTGGTCGCTGACACTGACCCGGACCCGGCCTTCGCGTACCACGCTCGCTACCGCGATGACCGTGCCTTCGGGGCTGTACTTCGCGGCATTGTCCAGCAGGTTGAGAAAGACCTGGTCCAGCCGCACGGGATCCCCCGATACCACGGCGGGCACCTCCGGCATCGCGCAGGTCAGGTGGTGCTTCTGGTAGATGGCGTGCCCTCGCTCGCACAGGTCGCGGAGAAAGTTTGCCATGTCGAGCGGCGCCATTTTCAGGGGCAGGCGCCCCATCTGGAGCCTGGAGACATCCAGCAGGTCATCGACCAGCCTCACCAGCGCGCCCGCCTGGCGGGTGAGCAGCTCGATCATCCGAGGGGGGAGACGGTCGGGATGCCTGGTCGCCAGATCGCAGAGGAGCTTTATGGATGTCACCGGCACCTTGAGCTCGTGCGAGGCCAGGGAAAAGAATTCATCCTTCTGCCGACTTGCCTCCTCGATGCCGCGCTGAAGCTCCTTCTGGGCCGAAATGTCGGAGAATACGCCGACGGCCCCCGTTACCCCGCCGTTGTCCTTCAGGGGCAGGGCGCTGCCTATTACCGGGACGTGTCTGCCGTCGGGCCGCACCCAGATGTATTCCTGGGCGATGGAGTGCTCACCCCGCAGTGCCCGGAGCATGATCAGCTCCCCGGGTGGCAACGGCGCGCCGTCCGCCCGGAGGACCTGCCACGCCGAACCATAGTCTTTGAGGTCCACCATGGGTACGCCCCAGAGATCCCTGAAGGTCTGGTTGACCAGCACCACGCTGCCGTCGGGCGCGACTATCAGGACGCCGGCGGGCAGGTGGTCGAGTATGGTGGAAAGCCAATTGGCCCGCTGTTTCTCCCGAAGGGCCATCTCGCCGATGTGCCGGCGGGAGCGTTCCAGCTCCTCCTCGGTCCGCTTGCGTTCGGTGATGTCCATGAAGACCCCTTGGGCATAGCGGGTGCCCCCACGCTCAAAGGTGGCCACGGCCTTATCAAACACCCAGAGCAGACTTCCGTCCTTCCTCCTGACCCGGTACTCGACCTCGTAGGGCCGGCCTTCGGCGAAGAGCCGCGCGCCGGCCTCCCTGACCCACCCCGCGTCTTCGGGGTGAATGACCTTGTTCCAGAACCCTTCGTAGATCTCTTCCTGGGTGTACCCGGACAGCCTCTCGACGTTGGGGCTGACAAACGTATGCCGGCCCGCGGCGTCCACTTCCCACAGGCCGACCGGGACGTTCTCCACCAGCGTGCGATAACGGTGCTCGGACTGCTCCAGCGCCGCCTCCGACCGGCTGTGTTCGGTAATGTCCGTGGCAAAGGCGGCGAAGCCCACAGCCCGGCCGGTCTTGCTACGCAACACCGAGACGGTCATCCACGTCGGGAACGAAGTGCCGTCCTTGCGCGCGTGGCCGACCTGGGCCGAATGCCCGTCCCCGCGGAGGGCCTCTGCCAGGAGGGGAGCCACTTCCCGCCGCATCTGCTCCTCGCTATGGAAAAGGCTCAGATGCCTGCCGGGGATCTCCTCGGGGGCATAGCCGTGCATTCGCGCCCATGCCGGATTGGCAAAGCTTACCTTGCAGTTCAACCCGACGGCGGCGATCCCATCGCCGGCCTGGTCGACAAGGCGGCTCAGCCAGCACGAATTCTGAAGATCTTCTCTATCCTTATGCAAGATAGAATCACCTTGACGTGAGTGGCGGCCAGGAAGCACACCTTGCCTTGACAATATAACATATGATCGTAGCCGACAAGCCGCAATTGCCTGCTTGCCTCCTCAGCCTATTGATATTGCCTGCTTGCGCGCCGAAATTTGAGTATAAATGCGGATGCTATGTGTCGAATGCGTAGCCATATGCTGTCAATACTGATGTAAAATAGGTGGACTGTGGGACCGTGTCTTGTAATTGCCGTATTCGGTTCTGTCTCGTTGGGAGGTATGTTGGCGGAGGCTTTCCGAGGCTGGTCGTACCAAAAGGCCCCTGGCGGCTTTCTGCCGTAGCCGAATGGCTTGTGGACAATTACCTTGACATTCAGAAAAATTGAGCCTATTCTTGGGCAAAATAAGGCACAGGCGTGGGCCCCCAAGTCAAGTGAAGAATCGAGTCCGGTCGCATTCAATGGTGGAGGCAAGACCTTAATGAAGTGTTCGGCGGCGCGGTCGGGAGACGAGGTGTTTTTTGCCGCTTTGCTGCTGGTGGTGGTGCTGTCCATAGTTGATTATTACCTTACTCTCTTCATAATCAGCTCGGGCGGCATGGAGATAAACCCCCTGCTTGCCCCGGTCATCACCAGCGATCCCATGGCCTGCTATTTCTTGAAGTTTGCCCTGACCGCCGGGGGCGTGGCCGTCCTGGGGGGCCTGGTTCACATCAGATTGGCCCGCGTAGCCATCCCCCTCATCCTGGCCACCCACGTAGCCCTCGTGGTTTATGAGACCACCCTGATGAACGGGTTCCTCGTAGGCTGAAAGCCGCTTCTTTTTCCTGTTTCCCCTCGGCCGCATCCCTTCCCGACCCGGACATTCCCGGTCGGGATTTGTACGTTGACAACCAGACCGACCGGTACATAAAATCTCTGTGAGTTTGGGAACATCGCGGCCCGGATGTTTTTTGGCGTGGCCCCGAGGAGGACCAGGTGGGTTCCACTGAGGCAAGCGGCGGAGAGGGCGCGCGGGCGGCCTCCGCATCTGCCCGCAATTCCAGGCAAATCAAGGTCGGGCCGGTTACCGTGGGTGGCGGTGCCCCGGTGCGGGTGCAATCCATGTGCAGCACCGACACCCGCGACCCGGAGGCCACCCTGAGCCAGATCGGCCGGCTGCACGCGGCCGGCTGCGAGATTGTCCGGGTGGCGGTGCCCGATGAAAAGGCCGCCGATGCCCTGGCGGCCATAAAGCAGGGCTCGCCTATCCCGGTCATTGCCGATATCCACTTCGATTTCCGCCTGGCGCTACGGGCGGCCCGCGCGGGGGTCGACGGCCTGCGGATCAACCCCGGCAACATCGGCGGGGAAGACAAGGTCCGGGCCGTGGTCGAGGAGGCCGGCGGGAGAGGGCTGCCCATTCGCATCGGGGTCAACGCCGGCTCGGTGGAGAAAGACCTGCTCAAGCATTACGGCCGCCCCGGCCCCGAGGCCATGGTGGCGAGCGCCCTGCGCCACCTGGAAATCCTGGAGCGTCTGGGCTTCCGCGACGTAAAAATCTCGCTCAAGTCCTCGGACATCCTGGATACCATCGCCGCCTACCGGCTTCTGGCCACCAAGACCGACGTCCCCTTTCACCTGGGGGTCACGGAGGCGGGTCCGCTCATTCCCGGCACGGTCAAGAGCGCCCTGGGCATCGGGCTGCTGCTCTTCGAGGGCACAGGCGATACCATCCGTGTCTCCCTGACCCGCGACCCGGTGGACGAAGTCCGGGTGGCGTGGGACATCCTGCGTGCCCTGCACCTGAGGGCGCGAGGGGCGGAGATCATCTCCTGCCCCACCTGCGGGCGCTGTCAGGTGAACCTCTTCGCGGCGGTTGAGGAGGTGGAGCAGCGGCTGCGGCCGCTCCAGCGCATCCTGAAGGTGGCGGTCATGGGCTGTGTGGTGAACGGCCCCGGCGAGGCCCGCGAGGCCGACGTCGGCATAGCCGGCGGCAAGGGCACCGCCATACTCTTCAAGAAGGGCAGGGTGGTCCGCAAGGTGCCCGAGGCCCAGATGGTTCTGGCCCTGCTGGCCGAGATCGAGGCCATGACGGGCGAGCGGCTCTAGCAGGCCACGCCCCAATAACAAATATCACCTAAGGTGTTCTCCAGTGCGATACTCTCAGTCGTTCCTGCCGACGGTAAAGGAAGTCCCCGCCGAGGCGGAGATTGCCAGCCACAAACTGATGCTTCGCGCCGGGCTGATCCGCAAGCTGGCATCCGGGATCTACAGCTACCTTCCGCTGGGCCTCCGGACCCTGCGCAAGATAGAGCGCGTGGTGCGCGAGGAGATGGTCGCCGCCGGGGCACAGGAGGTTCTTCTGCCCGGTGTTCAGCCCGCCGAGCTGTGGCGGGAGTCGGGGCGCTGGGCGGTGTACGGCCCCGAGCTGCTGCGGCTCCGGGACCGCCACGCCCGGGACTTCTGCCTGGGGCCCACCCACGAGGAGGTCATCACCGACCTGGTGCGCCGCGAGGTCAAGAGCTACCGGCAGCTTCCGGTCAACCTCTTCCAGATCCAGACCAAGTTCCGCGACGAGATCCGCCCCCGCTTCGGGGTCATGCGGGCCAGAGAGTTCGTCATGAAGGACGGCTACAGCTTCCATGCCGATGAGCCGGACGCCGAGCGGACGTATCGGCGCATGTTCGATGCCTACTCGGCGGTGTTCAGCCGCCTGGGGTTGGGCTGGCGCGCCGTGGAGGCCGACACCGGCTCCATAGGCGGAAGCTTTTCCCACGAGTTCATGGTCCTGGCCCAGACCGGCGAGGACCTCATCGTGGCCTGCGCCTCCTGCGCCTACGCCGCCAATCTGGAGAAGGCGGAGTGCCCGCCTCCCAGCGACCACAAGGTCGAGCCGACCGAGGCTCTCCAGAAGGTCGCCACCCCCGGCATGAAGACCGTGGAGGAGGTCTGCGGCTTCCTCAAGGTGGCTTCCGCCCGGCTGGTCAAGACCCTGCTCTATTCCGGCCCCCAGGGGCCCTTGGCCGTGATGGTCAGGGGCGATCACGAAGTCAACGAGGCCAAACTCCGGGCGTTTCTGCGGACCGATGCCGTGGAGCTGGCCGGCCCCGAGGTCGTGGAGCGGCTGACCGGCGCGCCCGTGGGTTTTGCGGGTCCGGTGGGGCTCAAGGTGCCCGCGGTGGCGGATGTCGCCCTCCAGGGGCAGTGTAATTTCATCGTGGGGGCCAACGAGGCCGACGCCCATTTCATCAACGTGAATTTCGGTCGGGACGTGCCGGTGCCCCAGTTCGTGGACCTGCACGTCTTCACCCCCCGCGAGGGCTGCCCGCGCTGCGGCGGCGGGGTGGAGTTCATGCGCGGCATCGAGGTGGGTCACGTCTTCAAGCTCGGCACCAAGTACAGCAAGGCCATGAACGCCGTCTTCCTCGACGCCGAGGGGGCCGAGCGGCCGATGATCATGGGCTGCTACGGTCTCGGAGTGAGCCGCATAATGGCCGCGGCCATAGAGCAGAACCACGATGCCGACGGCATCATCTGGCCCATGCCCATTGCCCCCTTTCAGGTCGTGATTGTGCCCACCAACTTCGGCTTGCCCGAGATCCGCGAGGTGGCCGAGAACCTCTACGCCGAGATGATTTCTCTGGGGATCGAGGTGTTGCTCGACGACCGCGACGAGCGGGCGGGGGTGAAGTTCAAGGATGCCGACCTCATCGGCATTCCCCTGCGGGTCACCGTCGGCCCCAAGGGGCTGGCCAAGGGGGAGGTGGAGATCAAGTTCCGGGCCGGCGGCGAGGTCAGGGGCGTGGGTTTGAAGGAGGCCCCGGAGGCTATCAGACAGGCGGTGCTGGATGAGGTGGCGCGGGAGGGATGATCCGCCTCAATAACATAGTGGACCGGGTGCTGGCCTATCATCCCAACGCCGACGTTGCGGTGATCGAGAAGGCCTACGTCTTCTCGGCCAAGGTTCACGAGGGCCAGATCAGGCTCTCCGGCGAGCCTTACCTGTCGCATCCGCTCGAGGTGGCGGGCATTTTGGTCAATATGCGGCTCGATGTCCTGAGCATCGCCGCCGGCCTGCTCCACGACACCGTCGAGGACACCCTGACCACCATCGAGGAGATCAAGGGCCTCTTCGGCGATGAGGTCGCGGCCATTGTAGATGGTGTCACCAAGATCAGCCGCATGACCTTCTCCTCCACCGAGGAGCGCCAGGCGGAGAACATCCGCAAGATGATCCTCGCCATGAGCGAGGACATCCGGGTGGTGCTGGTCAAGCTGGCCGACCGCGTCCACAACATGCGCACCCTGGGCTATCTGTCGCTGCCCAAACAGCGGGCCATCGCCCAGGAGACCCTCGACATCTACGCCCCCCTGGCGGCCAGGCTGGGCATCAACTGGATGAAGGCCGAGCTGGAAGACCTGGCCCTCTACTACCTCGAGTCCGACGTCTACACCGAGATCAGCCAGAACATAATCCGCCTGAAGGGTGAGCGTGAGGCCTACATCCGCGAGGTGCGGGAGATCATCCGGCAGAGGATCGAAGAGCTTGGTCTCCATTGCCACGTGGAAGGGCGGGTCAAGCACATCTTCAGCATCTATCAGAAACTGAGGCACGACGACCTGGAGGGCATCGAGCAGATCTACGACCTTATCGCCTTCCGCATCATCCTGGGCACGGTGAAGGAATGCTACGAGGCCCTGGGCGTGGTCCATTCGGCCTGGCGGCCCATCCCCGGCCGCTTCAAGGACTACATCGGCATGCCCAAGGAGAATATGTACCAGAGCCTTCACACCACGGTGATGGGACCCTACAACGAACGCATGGAGGTTCAGATCCGCACCGAGGAGATGCACCGGGTGGCCGAGGACGGCATCGCGGCCCACTGGCGCTACAAGGAAGGCAAGGCGCTCAGCGAGCGCGACGAGAAGCAGATGGCCTGGCTTCGCCGGCTCATGGAGTGGCAGAAGGATCTGAAAGACCCCCGGGAGTTCCTGGAGTCCGTCCGCAGCGACCTCTTCTCCAGGGAGGTCTATATCTTCACCCCCAAGGGGCAGATACGGGAGTTCCCCTACGGGGCCACGCCCGTGGATTTTGCCTACGCCATCCACTCCGAGGTGGGCAACCACTGCACCGGCTCCAAGGTGAACGGCAGGCTGGTGCCACTCAAGACCGAACTGCGGAACGGCGACACGGTGGAGATAATCACCGCCGCCAATCACGTGCCCTCGAAGGACTGGCTGAAGTTCGTCAAGACCTCCAAGGCCCGCAACCGCATCCGCCAATGGATCAAGACCGAGGAGCGGGTGCGCTCCGTCGCGCTGGGTCGGGAAATCGCCGAAAGGGAGTTCCGGAAGTACCGCCAGAACTTCGCCAAGCTCCTGCGCTCCGGCAGGCTCGATGAAGTAGCCAAGGAGTTCTCGCTGCCCAACGCCGATGAGCTGCAGGCCGCCATAGGCTACGGCAAGCTTTCGGTCGTCCAGGTGCTGGGCAAGATAGTCCCTCGGGAGGATCTGGAGAAGAAACCCGCCGAGAGCGCCGTCAGTAAGCTGGTCAAGAAGGTGATCGGCCACCGCATCAGCGACGGCATTCAGGTCAAGGGCGTGGACGACGTTCTGGTCAGGTTCAGCCGCTGCTGCAACCCCTTGCCCGGAGACCCCATAGTTGGCTACATCACCAGGGGGCGGGGGGTGAGCGTACACGTGGCCAACTGCTCCAATATTTTAACCACCGACAGCGAGCGGCGGGTGGACGTCTCGTGGGACAACGGCCCGACGATACCCCACCCCGTGCGCATCCAGGTGCTGTCGCTGGACAGGCGGGGGGCGCTGGCCGAAATATCCAACATCCTCACCACGAATGAGGCGAACATTCTGGAGGCGGAATGCCACACCACCGTGGATAAGAAGGGGGTGTGCAATTTTATGATCGAGGTCAGCGACACCAAACACCTTCAGCGGGTCATGGCCAGCCTGCGCCGGCTGGCGGCGGTGGTGGTGGTGAAGCGGCTGAATACCTGAGGCGGGCGGGGCTGCGGGCCTCGCATAGATAAAGAAAGCCCGGCCCAGTGGCCGTCAGGGAGAACTACCTGAGAGAGCATCGACCGAACCGCCGGTGAGTTGAACGCACGGGAAACGTCCGAGGACAAAGATTAAGAACTTATCCGTAATTAGGTTGACTTTTTTCTGCACTCGCCTATGGTTGCCCAGGGAGGTGCGTTATGGCGCGAGTCTGTGCTTGGGAAGTGTCTGAGGAGTTCTGGAGGCGCGTTGAACCCCTGATACCAAGGCGTCAGCGCAGCAACGAGGGCAGCTATAAACGAAAGCCTGGCGGGGGGAGGAAGCCGATGGACCCTCGCAGAATATTTGAGGCCATCGTATTTGTGCTGCGGACGGGCTGCCAATGGAAATCATTGCCGAAAGAGCGTT
>JAZDOA010000159.1:0-16999 GCA_043799175.1 Pseudomonadota bacterium
CGTCGAGCTGGCCCGCAAAGTCCGGGATGCCGTCTTGCACCGACTGCCGCGGATCTGATTACGCGCCCCCCAGCATATCGTGGGGGGTCCGCTTACCTGATTGCTTACTCCCCGTTGTGCCACCTACCGGGAGACAGGTTCCCCTTCATGCCAACCTCTGGCCCTACTCTCACGGAATGGCGGTTGCCATGCTGGAACGCGGATCTGTACGGATGGCGTGTTATTGAGCAGTCTGTCAACCGGCATTGTCGGGGTCGCTTCCCTCGAGGCCGTACTTGTCCAGCCGGTAGCGGAAGGAGCGCAGGGTGATGCCCAGCAGCTCGGCCGCCTTGTGCTTGGAGCCGGCGGCCTGCTCCAGTGCCCTACCGATGAGCCGGCGCTCGAGGCGCTCTATGAGGCCGTCCAGGCAGAAGCCTTCGCCCAGGGCGTCGTCGTGGGCCAGCTCGGCGGCCGCCACGCCGCCGTCTTCCTTGCGTTCCCGCTTACGGTGGGAGGACAGGGCCAGGCTCTCGGGCATGACGATGCGGGAGCTTTCGAGGGCCACGGAGCGCTCGATCATGTTCTCCAGCTCGCGCACGTTGCCGGGAAAGTCATACTCGGCCAGCATGTCCAGGGCAAAGTTGCTGAGGCAGCTTATATCCTTGCCCTGCTTGTGGGCGTACTTCTCCAGAAAATGGGCCGCCAGCAAGGGGATGTCCTCCCGGCGCTCGCGCAGGGGGGGCAGATGGATGTGGATGACGTTGAGGCGATAGAAGAGGTCTTCCCGGAAGCGGTCATGGATGACCTCCCGTTCCAGGTCCTTGTTGGTGGCGGAGACGATGCGCACGTCCACCGAGGCATCCTCGCCGGCGCCCACGGGCCGGAAGGTCCTCTCCTGCACCACGCGCAAGAGCTTGGCCTGCAAGGAGAGCGGCAGATCCCCGATCTCGTCGAGGAAGATGGTGCCCCCGTGGGCCTCCTGGAACATGCCCATCTTGCTGGCCACGGCACCGGTGAAGGCGCCCTTGCGGTGGCCGAACAGCTCGCTCTCTATGAGAGACTCCGGTATGCCGGCGCAGTTGACGGTAACGAAGGGCTTGTCCCGGCGCCCGCTGCCGCCGTGGAGTGCCCTGGCCACCAGCTCCTTGCCCGTCCCCGACTCGCCGGTGATCAAGACGCTGGTCTCCGTGGGGGCGGCCCGGCGAATGACGTCGTATACCCTCTGGATCTGGGGGCTGGCTCCTATGATGTTGCCGAATTCGTAGCTCTCCTTGAGCTCGCGCTTCAGGCGCAGGTTCTCGCGCTCCAGAACGCGCCGCTCCAGGGCGTTGCGGATAATCAGCCGTACTTCATCCACGTTGAAGGGCTTGGAAATATAGTCGTAGGCGCCCTGCTTCATGGCCTCCACCGCCGTCTCGGTGGAGGTATAGGCGCTGATCATTATTACCACGGTGTCGGGCGAGGTCTCCTTGACCCGGCGAAGGACCTCCAGCCCCCCTCCGCCCGGCATGCGGATGTCCGTCATAACCAGGTCGAATTCCTCTCGCTTGAGCAGGGCCACGGCCGAGGTCGCATCGGCGGCGCAGCTCACCGTGTAGCCTTCGCGCGTGAGCATGATTTCCAGGAACTCCCGCATGGACAACTCGTCGTCAGCCACCAGGATTCTGGCCGCGGCGGCGGTGGCCTGGGCGCGGGTGACCTGGGCCGACCCGTTTCCGCGGGCCAGCGGCACCGGAGGCCGACTGCAATCAGTGCAAGGTCTACGTTCCATGAGCGTTTGTTCCAGACCGAAAACGGCGTTGGCGGCGCCAGAACCTGGCGCTGCCTCACACTCCTCTTTCGGCAAGGGAACACGGAGGCTTAAACGGGGGGCGCGAGCCGCGCCGGGCAGATTCCGCCCTCGGGAACCTCGGAAGGGCATTTCGGCTGAAGAGAGAGGGCGGCCCACAACCCCAGATCTGTCGGCAGCGCCGACAGCGCGCTTCCCAGTCGTTGGGCGCCGAGTTTGCCTGGCGCGGCGCGCGCCCTCAGGGCCGGCCCTTGTTTCCCGAGGTGCCGCCCGACTTGGGCGCCCGCATCAAGGTAGGGGGCTTGGAGGCGGCCACCGGCGTTCCCCTGCCCTTGCGGTCGCTGGGCAGGTACTTCTCCAGGTGGTTGACCCCGTCGAAGGTGTGGAGTTTGCGCCAGAGCCGGCGCTCGTGCCCGGCGAAGCTCATGATCACGGGCTGCTCGTTGGTGTCGCCTTCATACTCGTGGCTCTCCAGGTGCACCGGCCTCTGCCACAGGTAGTAGGCGTGCTCCAGGGTCTTTTCACGGTACTCCCGGTCCAGCGGCAGGCCCTCGAAGCAGTGCTTCAGGTACAGCTCCCGCCGGCCCTTGTAGTCGCCGTCTTCCACCACGATGTGGGGAATGCCGAAGTCCGAATACATCCGCACCAGGATCTGCTTGATGGTGCGCCAGTCCTCCTCGGCGATGACGTAGTCCACGTTGTCCCGCCGCTGGATGGCCTTGTAGAGGTACAGCTTCAGGTCGCTTACCAGCTTCTCGGTAACGAACTCCTCGAAGAAGAAGCGGTCGGTATGGGTACGCCGAACGTCGAAGATCTTCTCGCGACCCTTGCCCAGGCCCGTATTCCAGGCCTCGCGCTGCCCGCGGAAGTGGCAATCATCCCAGTCACGGCCGAATTTCCCTTTGTTCCAGCGCTCCTCGACGTCCTCGAACAGGCGCAGGCCGACCAGGTAAGGGTTTATGTTGCGCGCCGAATAGGTGAGCACCCGGGCGTTGTAGAGGTTATAGAAGCCGTGCTCCTCGGCGCTGAGGTAGCCGTCCTGGAAGAGGCGCTGCATGATCCGCTGATGCCAGTAGGTGGCCCAGCCCTCGTTCATGACCTTGGTGCGCCGCTGCGGCATGAAGTAGCGCGACTGCTGCCGCACCACGCTCAGGACGTCCTTCTCCCAGTCCTTGAGGGGCTTGGGGGAGTGGTCCATGATGTAGAGGATCATGTCGCGCTCGGGCTCCAGGGGGGTCTTGCGGTCCAGATCAGTCTGAGGTTTTTTCGCGAGGTCCCCCGACCTCAGCAGGTCTTCGAAGGGACCCTTGCCCTTGGTCGGGGTCTGCCGCTCCAGGCGTTCGCGCCGCTCCTCCGGAGATTCCTCTTTAATGAAGAAGTCGGGGTCCACGTTGGGTTCGATGGCCAGGGCGGCGTCCATCAGGTGCTCCACTTCCTGTTCGCCATAGCGCTCCTCATAGCGCCTGACGCGGCTGGCGGCCTCCGAGGCCGAAGGAATCATATCGCGTCTGGTGGGGGAGAAGTGGATGTTATTCTTCATGAAGTCGTTATGGGCGTACACGTGGGCCATTACCAGGGCCTGCACCGCGAAGGGATTGGTGTTCATGAGGTAGGCCCGGGAAGGGTTGGAGTTCAGTACCACCTCGTAGGGCACGCCGAAGCCGTGCTCATAACGGGTGCGCTCCATCTCGTAGTCGCGCCCGAAGCTCCAGTGAGAGAAATTCACCGGGAGCCTGTAGGCCATTATCTCCAGCATCTTCTGGGCCGGGATAACGTCAAACTCCTGAGGGAAGAAGTTCAGCCCCATCTCCGAGGCCACCTGCTGGATTTTTTCGTCCACCCTGACCAGGCGTCGCACGTCGTTCATGCTGTCTCCTCGTTCACGAAACGGCCCGGCCCAGCTTCCGGTCTTTGCGGAGGAACTCCTTGAGGGACGGGTAGACGTGGGTCTTGTCCTTTATCACCACCCCCACGAAGGGCGTATCGGGGCCGCGGCCCCTCAGGGCCTCGAAGTCACCCTCGACGTCGCGCACCCTTACCAGGTCCAGCCCCTTGCGGAAGGAATCCACCAGCTTGTGGGAGGTGTAATAGTCGATCTGGATCTCCCCATAGCCAAGCATGTTGATGCCCGAGGCCATGAGCCGGCGCGCGCTCTCCACCGTGCGCTGGGTATCCAGGTCCTCGCCGTCCGAAAAATAGAAGGGATAGATGTTCCAGCGCTCGGGGCTGTACTCGCTCTCCACCAGGTGCAGGGCCAGGTCGAAGGCGCTATGGCAGTAGGTGCCGCCGGACTCGCCCTTGTGAAAGAACTCATACTCGTCCACCAGCTTGGCCTCGGTGGTATGGACGATGAACCGGATCTCCACGTTGCGGTAGATGTGTTTCAGGAAGTTGACCATCCAGAAGTAGAAGGAACGGGCGAGGTACTTCTTCATGGTGCCCATCGAGCCCGAGACGTCCATCATGGCCAGGATCACGGCATTGGAGTGCAGCTCCGTGTCTTCCCTCAGGGTGCGGTAGCGCAGGTCCCGGCTGCTCACGAAGGTATAGGGCCGCAGGCTGGAGCGTTGCCAGACGGGAAGGCGTTCCAGCGACTCTTCTTCGGGCAGCCCGGTGAGGAGATACTGTTTGGCGCCGGCCATGTCTCCCCTGGCACGCCGCAAGGCCTCCTCGGCCTCCGGGCGGTTGGCGCCGGTGGTCTCCATCAGTTCGGCGATGAAGGTCTCCGTGCGCCGTATGGCCTCCCGCAGAGTACGCTTCTTGTCCAGGTGCGAGACCAGGCCCACCCTCTCTATGCTGTCGAAAATCCATCCCTTGGACACGACGGTCTCGGCGATTTCCTTCTGGCGCAGGTCGGGCAGCCCCAGATCCTGGAGCATCATGCTGACCAGTTCATCGATATCGATCTCGGTCTCCAGGTAGTCCACGCCGGGCTGATCCCCGGCCTGGCCCGGCTTGCCGCGCCCCTGCCTCGGTTGGCGGCCGATGAGGTCCCCCTTCTTGCCCTCGCCCTGCCCCAGCCCCACTCCACCCTCCTCGCCGCGCTGGTAGATGAAGTGGTAGGACTTGAGACCGCGCACCGGCACCTTGACGATCTGGCCCTTCTTCCGGGTGATTATGGCCTCGTTGGAGATGATGTCCGTGATGTTGTGCCGGATCATCTCCTTCACCTTCTCCCGGTGGCGGGCGGCGTCCTTGAGGCCGCGGGGGGACAGCGTCCAGTCCTGCTCTTTTACGGCCATCGCTCGGCTACTCCTCCTTGCGCAGTATTTCTCCCACGAACTGTAGCAGCGCCTCGCCACAGACGTCGCAGTAGCCCTTGGCCTTGAGGGCCTCCAGGGCGTCCTGGCGCCGCTTGAGGGTGCGGGGGTCGCGCCGGGTGCGGTCGGCGATGGTCAGGGAGACCACGTTCTTGAGGTCGGCCATGAGCTTCTTTTCTATGGCCTCCTGCAGGGGCTGATAGGCGGCGAAGCTGAAGTCCCGGCCCCGGTCCATGGAGTCGCTCTTGAAGACGAAGATGCCCTGGCGGAACTCGCGCTTGGCGTTCTCGGAGACCCCGATCATTTCCTCGATGGAGCGCATGAGCTTCTCGTCGGGATCCTGGTCCTCCCCGGTGATGGGGTCGCGCAGCTTCTTCTTCAGGCAGAAGGCGGTGGCGTTCTTCATATAGTTATCGAAGAGGGCCTGGGCCTGGTCTTCATAGGCGAACAGGAAGGCGCGGTTGACCTCCTTCTTGGCGATGTCGCGATACTCGCTGGTCACGGAGCCCCGCTCCGAGAGCAGCAGGTTGAGGTACTTTTCCCGCTCCTCGTCGCTGAAGCCGATGTGATGCTCGAAGTTGGCCCTCAGCGCCCGGATTGTATCCACGGGGTTGATGCAGCCCGCCCCTTCCTTCTCGCCCAGCACCACGTTCAAGGCGTTGATCACGAAGCGGGGGGAGATTCCCTGCATGCCCTCGCCCTTGCGCTTGCCCTCCAGCCGCAGCGCCTTGACGTCTACCAGATCCTTCTCCTTCTCCATCACCGACTCGCCGTTGTAGTACTTCATCTTCTTGATAAGATCGGGGCAGATCTGGCTCTCGGTGAGGCGGGTGAGCACCGCGAACTGGGCCACCACGTTGAGGGTGTTCGGCGCTAGGTGAACCTTCTTGAACTCGCTGCGCTCTATGAGCTTGGCGTAGATCTTCTCCTCTTCCGACACCCGGAGGGTATAGGGCACGTAGATGGGATACATGCGGTCGTGAAGGGCCTCGTTCTCCTTGACCGACTTGAACTTCTCGAACTCCGTCTGGTTGGTGTGGGACAGGATCACCTCGTCTATGTAGACGTGCGGGAAGCCGGGGGCCTTGATCACCTGCTCCTGGGCCAGGGTAATCAGGATGTAATGGAACTTGATGTCGCACTTGAGGATTTCGATGTATTCGATGAGGCCCCGGTTGGCCACCTCCAGCTCGCCGTCCAGAGAGTAGGCGCGGGGGTCGGTCTCGCCGAACTGGGTGATCTTGGACAGATCGATGCGGCCGATGAGCTCGGAGATGTCCTGGTTCTTGGGGTCCGAGGGCTGAAAGGTGCCGATGCCGCAGCGCTTGCGCTCCGCGAGCGTAATTCTCTCCACGGGCACCTTCTCCCACATCACGTTGCCCCCATCGTCGCGCAGGCTGGGGTCGTTGAGCAGCTTGAAGCGGCACATGGGGCACAGGTCGCCCTCGATGCGGCTGCCGAGCATCCGCTGCCATTCGGGCCGCTGGTGGCGGGGAATGAGATGCAGCGGGTCTTCGTGAATCGGGCAGTCCTTTATGGCGTAGATGGGGGTGGTGTCGCGCTCCAGTCCTCTCTTCAGGAGGTAGGCGATGGTGCTTTTTCCCGAGGACACTGGCCCCACCAGGACCAGGATGCGCTTGCCCGTCTCGGTGCGCCGCGCGCCCGCCCGCAGGAACTTCACCAGATCATGCAGCGGCTCCTCGATGCCGAATAGCTCGCCGTCGAAGAAATTGTATCGTACCAGATCCTCGTAGTCGGGCAGCTTCTCCAGCCGCTCAGCCGGCTTAACGTCCTCCTTCATGATCATGTCGTAGATGCGGCCGGGGGCCAGTTGGGCCAGTTGCGAATCTTTACGAACCAGCTCCAGGTAATCCAGACACGTGCCCTGCCAGCGCTCCTTTTTGCGCCCGGCGCGCGCCTGGGCGATGAAACTCGTGAAATCCGCCGTTTTTTCCATGTGCTTCCTCCGCTATGCGGACACCCTTTGGGATGCCCCTAAGAAGAATGATTCCGGCAAGAGTCGGTGGACCGTCAGTGTAGTCTCGGCCCTTGGCCCGCACGTGGCCGGCTTAAAGGGCAGGGGGCTGAAGCCCTGAGCGGAAGAGACAGAGAATCAACGGGGAACGTGAGGGGGAACGCGAGAAGAGCACTCCGCGGGAGTGCTGGTGGCGATCAGAACAGTGGGGAAGAGTCTCCCTTGCCCGCGCCGGACTCTAGAGCCACGGCCCTGGCATTGTCAAGGCAATTTACCGTGATCAGAAGACACTGCGTCGTCTGGAAGCCGCTTCAACCCGCCCTTCCTCTGGTGGAGAGAGT
Source organism: Pseudomonadota bacterium (assembly GCA_043799175.1). Taxonomy (GTDB): domain Bacteria; phylum Desulfobacterota; class JAZDOA01; order JAZDOA01; family JAZDOA01; genus JAZDOA01. The sequence continues at coordinate 7,345 of JAZDOA010000159.1, forward strand.
TATTCCGTCTGGCTATTTGCAAGAGAAAACCCTTGACGGCAAGGCTCCGTGGGGGTAAACTCCTTGAATTGCTTGGCCTGGGGCACCCAAAGCGCTGCTCACGGCTGTTCTCGGTCTCCGAGCGGCGCGGCCCCCACAGGCTACCGCCATGGATGGCATGAATATCCCCCACCAGCAATAAGCCCCGGGTCACCGGGGCTTGGCTTTTGGCGGGGCTGGAAGATAATAAACCAGGAGGGTGGTTCCATGACGCGCTTTTCAATTGCAGTCGCCTTCATCCTTCTCCTGCTTATACCGCAGGCTACAAAGGCAAAGGCCATCACGGGGGGCTGTCCCAAGGCTGGCGGCCGCCTGAGCGTGGTAAAGTTGTGCCCCCTTGATGCCAAGGGCGCGCAAGGTGCCTGTCGCCAGGCCTCCGACAAGCAGCGGTGCCCAGATAGCGCGGATGAAAAACACAGGTGCGCCCCACGGGCCGGTAAGGGCAAGGCGGGGAAGTGCCCCGACAAATGCCAGAAGAAATCCCCCAAAGCCGAGGCGGCGACGCCGCCGCACTGAAGAGGGTCAGAGTTTACTGACGGCCATACCCACGCCGAAGAGAAAGGCCGAGAGTCCCGATTGGACTGTCGGTCTTTCCCATTTTTGCCTTCAGAACAACCCTCACGCCAGGGCCGCGCCGATGTCAGCGCTGTTGCCGCCGCCGCTCCAGGCAGCTTGGGCAGAGGGGTTCCTGCTTCGGATCCTGAAGAGGTTCGCTCCCGGCGCTACCCAGGCCCACGCGGCTGCCCCCGCTGGTCGCGCCCACCACCGGCTCCCCCACCTGATTCAGCGACCGTCTGGGGCCGAAGGTGAAGATGACCCGGTCTACCCAGAAGAAAATGAGCGCGCCGATCAGGTTGGCAATGACCGCCACCGTCCATTGGTCAAAGGATGCCAGGACAATGAGCACTCCCGCCAGGATGGGGGTGCTCAGTTGCCAGCGCAATATGTACAAGAGGTAGCGTTTGAGCAATACGGTGCCTCCCGCGCGGGTGGCAGGGCCACCGGCCAGACTCCGGCGCCTTGGGCCTTGGCGAACACCGGACCGCCTGAGTGGGCGCCGGCTACGTACCGCCGTGGGCGACGGGATAGTTGTGGGTGCAGGCCACCCGCGCCAGAGGAAGCATAGCCAGTTTTGGGTCTCCGGCAAGGGGCGAGGGGGAAGGATCCCCCGACAGGGTGAGGGAAACTGACCTTTTCGGGTGCCGTCAGCGATCCTCGGCGCGGAAGCCGTGCTTCTTGATGAGGTCGTGCAGGGTGGGACGGCTGACGCCCATCTCGGCGGCGGCATGGGTGATGTTATTGTTGTTGCGGACCAGGGCCTGACGGACTACCTCGGCCTCGGCCCGTTCACGGGCGTCCTTCAGGGTAAGACACCTGGAGTCAGTGCTTGCCGCGGCCAGGTCAAGATTGGCGGGGGTGATGATCAGGCCGTCGGCCATGATCAGGGCGCGCCTGATGCGGTTTTCCAGCTCGCGCGCGTTGCCGGGCCAGTTGTGGGCCAGCATGGCGTCGATGGCATCGAGACCCAGTTGCTTGGGCCTCTCGCCGCCGCCCCGGGGCTGAGAGGCGAGAAAATGCTTGGCCAGGAGCAGAATGTCTTCACTGCGCTCCCGCAGGGGCGCCAGCCTTATGGAAACCACGCTCAGCCGATAGTACAGGTCTTCGCGGAAGCTGCCTCCGGCCACCGCCTGCTTGAGGTCTTTGTTGGTGGCGGCGATCACTCGGGCATCGACGTGGATTTCCTGGCGGCCTCCCACCCGCTCGATAGTCTGCTCCTGCAGAAAGCGCAGCAGCTTGACCTGCAGGCTCACCCCCAGCTCTCCGATCTCGTCGAGGAAGAGCGTGCCGGCGGCGGCGAACTCGATGCGGCCCCGGCGTTGAATGTGGGCCCCGGTGAAGGCGCCCTTCTCATGGCCGAAGAGCTCGGCCTCGAGCAGGTTCTCCGGAATGGCGCCGCAATTGATGACTATGAAAGGCTTTTCGCGCCGCAGGCTCAAGGAATGAACGGCCCTGGACACCAGCTCCTTGCCCGTGCCGCTCTCGCCCTCGATGAGCACGGGGACATCGCTGTTGGCCAGACGCCGCACCATGGCGAAGACTTCCTGCATCTGCCGGCTTGAACCAACGATGTTCTCGAGCCGGCCGGCCGCGGCCAGCTTGCGCTGCAGGGCCAGGTTTTCCTGCTCCAGCCGACGGATGTGAAAGGCCCGGCGCAGGATGACCTTGAGCTCAATGACGTCTATCGGCTTCTGATAATAGTCGTAGGCACCCAGCGCCACGGCGTTCAGGGCACTGTGGCGGTCAGCGTTGCCGGTGATGATTATTACTTTGATCGTGGGATCTATGGCCAGCAGGCGCTCCAGCACCTGAAGGCCCACGGTGGAGTCGTTGGGATCGGGGGGCAGCCCCAGGTCCAGGGTAATCACCTCCGGCCGCGCGGCATCGAAGAGGGCCATGGCCTCTTCGCCGTCATGGGCCAGCAGGATCTCGTAGCTGTCCGCCAGCGCCCACTTGAGCTGTTTGGCCACGGACGGATCGTCTTCGACTATGAGAAGCTTCTCCTTGAGATTCGAAGACGAAACCGGGACCGGGACCGTTTCCATGTCATCGCCTTCCAGCATATATGGTTTCCTTATGGCCCACCGAAGATTCCAGGAGCGGTAGCAAGCGGCTCTTTCTGATGCCTGAACGGCGTACAAGTTCATTGGGTGAGCGGCGGGTGGGGACGGACCACGTGAGACCCAAAAAAGAAGGGCCGTCTCCGGCCCTTGACGCGCAACCCTATGTTGTGGAGGGCGATGAGGGAATCGAACCCTCGACCTTTGGTTCCGGAGACCAACGCTCTATCCTCTGAGCTAATCGCCCACCGCCCAGTGAATCTATGTGAGCCGTCAAGATGTGTCAAGTACCGGAAGGATTTTAACGGAGAGGAACTTGGCTGGAGGGGAGGCTATTAGAGGCTATTAATGGGAGACCCAGGTGCCAGGCCCTGCCTCGGGACGGCGCGCGAGCACCGCGGAGGGGGGGACCGGCACGGGCGCCCTTGGAACCCCGCCGAGAGCGCCCGTAGCGTGTGCCTGGCATCAAAGGACGGGAGATCTAGAAGCCGAACCGGATACCCCCCGTAATGGCGTTGCCGCCCAGGTCGGAGTCATCTCCCAGGTCGAGGATGGGCTGAGCGTCTTCTATGCCGACGGACGTGTATTGGTACTCCAGAAAGACCCAGAAGGGCAGCTTTATGGGGAGGATATATTCCGCGCCGGCCACCGCCCGCCAGGCCAGGCTGTTTTCGCCGTCATCTATGGGGTCGTCAAAGTCGGTTCGGGCGTAGCCTACCCCGGCGCCGATATAGGGACGCAGCTCGGGCAACGCGGACCAGTATACCTTGGCCGTGGGTATGATGCTCCAGGTGGTGGTATTCAGGTGGAACCCACCCAGGTTGGTCTGGACCTTGGGCGTGGATTGCCACGACTCGAAGGGAACCTCCAGCGCGAACTGCAGTTCCGGGATTATCCGCGCCCCCACGCGGTATTCGTAATCTACTCCTCCCTTCCAGCCGTCGAAGCGCCCACCCTCGTTGCTGAACTGCCAGCCTGCCCAGACGCCCACGGTGCCGCACCCCGCCGACGCGGGGCTGGGAACCAAGACCAACAGCAGTGACACAGCCACCGCCAGCAACACCACCACGCGGGACCCGAGTCTTCTCATACCTTGCCCCCCCACCTGTAACCGTTAACTCACTTCGGCTTATGGCAACAGGTTACATTCCCGCCCTGAAAAGTGTCAAAGGTAATGTCTTCGGGCAGGAAACGGCCCTCCTAGCCGCCCTGCAGGCAGACGTGGGCAAACACCTTGGCGTCCGCGATCATGTTGTCTATCAGGCAGTATTCATCCGGCTGATGGGCGACTTCATCGCAGGTGGACCACACCGCCGCGCTCAGTCCCAGGCGCCTGAAGAGCGCGGCAACCGTGCCGCCGCCCACCCCGATGGGTCGCGCGCTGATGCCCCTCAGCTCGCGCAGGGCCAGGGCCAGGGCATGCACCACCGGAGAATCCGCCGCCGTGGGCGCGGGGGCCTCGGCCCGCTGGGCCTCCTCGATCTTGATCCGCACCCCCGTGGCTGTCTCCACCTCACGGACAAGGCGGCCGATCTGTTCCAGCACGGCGGTCAGGGGGTACTCCGGCAGGACGCGGCAATCGAGATAGAAGACGTCCTCGCCCGGAATGGTGTTGATGTTGGGTACGTTGGCTTCCTTCTTGGTGGGAGTGAAGGTGCTCTCCGCCGGGTCGTAGAGCGGGTCGGTCGCCGGGAAGCGGTCCCGGAGCGAGGTGAGCGCGATAATCAGGCGCGCGCTGGCCTCCAGGGTATTGATGCCCAGGGCCGGCCTGCTGGCGTGGCACTGGCGGCCCAGCACGGTGAACTTCAACCACAGGATGCTCTTTTCCGCGACTTCTATGGCCGAACCATCAGGGGAGCCGAAGTCGGGCACGATGATCAAATCTTCCGCCTGGAACAGATCGCGGTGATGCTCCAGCAGATAGCCCAGCCCCTTGGCGGAGCCTGTTTCTTCGTCCGCCACCAGGGCAAGGCACGGGGTGCGGGCCGGGCTCAGGCCGGCGTCCCGCAGGGCGCGCAGCGCGAACACGGAGGAAACGAGGGACTGCTGGTTGTCTTCGGTGCCGCGCCCAAAGAGCCGCCCTTCCTCCACCACCAGGCGAAAAGGGTCATGGCGCCACAGCCGGCGTTCCCCGGGCGGCACGATGTCCGTGTGAGTGAGGATCCATACCCTGCTCCGCGCACCGGCTCCAGGCAGCCGGGCGACGAGGTTGGGCCTGTAGCCGCATGGGGCCGCGGCATCGGGCACCCGGTACTCCTCGACCTCGAGACCCCAGGTTTCCAGGCGGCCCCGCAGGTAGCCGGCCTTGGCCACCTCGCCCTCTCCGCCGCTCTCGGGGGCGATGGCCGGCCGGGCGGTGAGTCCTTCTTGCAGGGAAATCATCTCCTCACGGTAGGAGTCCATGAGCGCCATTACCCTTCGGAGGTCCGCGACATTCATTTGGTATTCCCTTTCAGGTGGCGTTGACGGTCGGCGGCCCGCCTCCAGTGCCGCCAGACGTGCCAGGCCACGGCGGCTCCCAGGAGACCTGCCACAGCTACATCCAACTGCCCCGAGTATTCATGGATGAGGTCCCAATGGGCCCCCAGCCAAAGGCCGCAACAGGTGAGGAAGAGATTCCAGATGGTGGCCCCGACGAGGGTGTAGACCAGGAAGCCAGGCAGGGACATCCTGGCCATGCCAGCCGGGATGCTGATAAGATGGCGCACCACTGGAATGAACCGGCTGATGAAGATGGTCTTCTGCCCGTGGCGGGCAAACCAGCGTTCGGTCCACTCCAGGTGTTCGCGGTCGAGCAGCAGATAGCGGCCCCAGGAATATACCAGGCCGCGGCCCCCCTTGAGGCCCATGAAGTACGAGACGCAGGAGCCGACCAGGCTGCCGGCGGAGCTGGCAAGCGCCACCAGCCATAGCTCGAAGCGCCCCGAAGCCACCAGGTAGCCGGCAAAGGGCATCACCGCCTCGCTGGGCACGGGGGCGATCATGCTCTCCAAGGCCATGAGAGCGAAGACAACCCCGTAGCCGCCGCCGGCGATGGCCCGGGTAATCATATCGAACATCCATTCGCTGATGCCCATCGGCTAATTATCTACCGGAGCACGGTGGCCGGGACAAGTCATAAACACCACCGGGCGCCACCCGTGCCGGGAAATTCGACATTCCCTTCCATCGCCTCAGGCCGCGGGCTGACATCCTCAGAATCCTCGCCGCCTCTATCCACCTGATCTTTCCGCTTATTATCCCCTCCGCCCTTAAAAGCGGACACTTCACTTGCTATCCGAACCGGTCAGATCATGTGCTTACCACACGCTCAAAAAAAGACCCTGTTGACACCCTGCCCCGTTTTCTGATACCAGAGCGCACACGACGAGAGACCACGGCCTGCTCCCATTCTTCCTGTTGCTCCTGCTCCTTCAAGTCAACCCTCATCCTCAATCCGTCAGGGTCACTCGCCATCAAGCGTGAGCCGCCCGGTTTCATGGTTCCCACCACGCGTCGGGCGGTTCCAGCACCAGGAGGCCTTACAGAAAGTGTCAGGTTGTTCAATCTGGCCAAGGGCGGCGGCAGCGCTGTTTTTTCTGCTGGCGGCATTGCTGTTGGTGAACCAGTGCCCCGCCTGGGCCACGCAATACTTCGTTGACGGCCGCAACGGCTCCGATGCCCGGAGCGGCCACTCCCGGGCCAAGGCCTGGCGCACCCTGCCTGGCAGCGAGGGTGAGGCCGGCCGGGGTTGGGTCCAACTGCAACCGGGCGACACGGTTTTCATCCGGTCCGGTTCCACCTTCAACCAGCGGCTCCTCATAAACAGCGCCTGGTACAGCACCCAGGCCTCGGCGGACGAGCCCCTAACCATAAAGGTTGACAAAAACTGGGGTTCGGGTCGCCCCGTGGTCTGGGACGGCACGGGCACCGGAGGCTCCCTCATAGAGATCTCGGCGGTCAACGGCCTCAGGCTCGACGGGGGGGTTAGAAACGGCATCAGGGTGGTCAACTCGGCCTTTCATGGCATCGAGGCCACGGGCTGGAGCCCCGAGGAGAAGATGCAGGGGCTGGTGCTGCGCAACCTGCTGGTCTCCACGCCCGCGGCCCGGGGCATCCAACTATGGCGGCAGAGCGGCTTCCATCTGAGCTGGGTGAGGTGTGACGGTGGCTGGCAGGGAAACGAGGCCTCCGGCATCTGCATCGGGGAGAGTGGGGAGAACGGCTGCGAGGGCGGCGTTTTGAAGCGCTGTACCTCATATCATTGGGGGCCCCGGGGCATGTTTCGGGGCTCGGGCACGGACGCCTACCAGGGCTTCTGGATCGTCAACAACAATGACGTCACCCTCGACTACTGCAGCGCCTACGAGAACGCGGGGCGGGGCTTCGACATAGGGGGCGTGGAGGGTGGCACCGCGGTGCCGCTCTCGGACGGAATCACCCTCAGCTATTGCCGCTCCCACGACAATGGCAACGACGGCTTCGGCTCCTCGGCCGAAGACATGCCCGAGGACTACCCCAGTCGCCACCTGTTCCAGTACTGCCTGGCCTATGGCAACGGCGGCGCCGGCTGGCAGATCTACGAAGGACCCACGACCGCTCTTTACAACTGCGTTTCCGACCAGAACTCCACCGCCGTAAGGCTTTGGGGGGTCAACCCCGGCATGGAATGGCGCAACGGGCGCCAGGCCCATATTGATATCTACAACTGCGTGCTGTCGCGCCCCCAGGCCCGCGAGGGTCAGGATGCGGCGGGCACCCTCTGGGTAGGTTACGTCAACCAGCTCGATCTGCACATGGACTACAACTTCTACGTCCAGGGCGAATCCGACCGCGCCGCGGTGTGGGGCTGCTTTGCCCCCGGTCCGGACATCGGCTACGGCTACAACGACGCCGAGGCGCCGGGTGGGCAAAGGAAGTGGTTTCAGGACCACGGGCTGGACGAGCACTCCCTGTGCTCCATCGACGGCCACGAGGTGGGGTTTGTGGACCCTGACGCCCGCGACTACCACCTCAGGCCCGACTCAGACGCCATAGACGCGGGCTGTGATCTGGGGCCCGCGCTTGACTTCGATGTCACCCCGGTGCCCCGGCGTGGGGCCAGGGACATTGGGGCCTTCGAGCTGCCTTAGCGTCGGCGGCTCGGAGAATCAAAGGCCAAGGCTGCTGAAACCGAAGCATTCCGAGAGGTCTTCATTGGAGGAAGACATGTCGTTGATGAGAAACCTGCGATACCTCTTCGCGCTACTCGCCGTGCTGGGGCTGGCCGCTCCAGCGGCGGCGACCACCTATTACGTCGATCCCACGACGGGATCCAATTCCAACTCCGGCACCAGTCGCACCACGGCCTGGGCCGGCGTGCCCACCTCCGGCGGCAGCGGCTCCGGCTGGAAGAAGCTGGTGGCGGGAGACAACGTACTCATCCGCCGGGGTGCCAGATTCACGGCTCCGCTCACCGTGAAGAGCGACTGGTACGCCACCAACGCCAGCAAGGCCAACCCCATCAGCGTGACTCCCGACCCTGAATGGGGCAGCGGCGCGGTCACCTGGGACGGGGCGGGCATACTTGTCCAGTACATCCATGGTTTCAATCTGGACGGGCTGCAGCGCGGCGGCGTCGTGATTCAAAACGCCCCCGGCCGTGGAGTCGAGGCCATAGGGGTAACGACCACGGACAGGCTGCGCGGCCTGCGCCTGGGCAACATCCGGGTCTATCGGGCGGCCGACCGCCACGTGAGCCTGCAGAAGGTTGACGGCTTCATGCTGGAAAAGGTCGACGTCGATGGCGGTGGCATCCTCAATGGATCCTCGGGCATCTGTCTGGGCGAGGACGGCGACCGGGGCTGCAGCAACGGGCAACTGCTGGGTTGCACCGCGAGCAACATGGGTCCCGCCAGCTATACCCAGGGATCCGGTACCAACAACTATCAGGGCTTCTGGATAGTCAACGACCGTAACATCTACCTGGACGGCTGCGATGGCTTCCACAACTCCGGCCGCGGCTTCGATTGCGGCGGGGTGGGCAGCGCGGGCGTGGCCATGTCCGACAATATCACCTTCTATCGTTGCCGGGCCTACAACAACGGCAACGACGGCTTCGGTTCCTCCGCCGAGGACTATCCCGAGAGCGAACCCTCCAGGCATTACTATTATTATTGTCTGGCTTACGGGAACGGCGGTGGCGGCTGGCAGATTTACGAAGGCCCGACCTGCTACATGTACAACTGCGTGTCGGACCGCAATCTCACGGCCGTAAGGCTGTGGGGCGTGAACCCCACCATGGGCTGGAACCAGGGCCGCAAGGCGCACATCTACATCTACAATTGCGTGCTCTCGCGCCCCACGGCGGGCAGCGGCGAGGCGGCCTCGGGCACGGTCTTCGTGGGATACGTCAATCAGCTTGACCTGCATATGGATTACAACTTCTACGTGCAGGGGGCCTCGCCGAACGCGGCCGTCTGGGGCTATTTCTACCCCGGTCCGGCGGTGTTCTACGGCTACAACGCCTCCGAGTCGCCGGGCGGGCGGCGCAAGTGGTTCATCGATCACGGCTGCGACGAGCACTCCTTGTGTTCCATGGACGGCCGGGTGGTGGGATTCACCAATCCCGATTCCGGCGACTTCCACCTGTCCTCGAACTCGGACTGCCTGGATGCCGGTACCAACGTTGGCCTCACCCAGGACTTCGAGATCAACACCGTGCCCCAGAATGGGGCCGTGGACATCGGGGCCTTCGAGGCCTTGGCCAGTGGCGGCCAGCAGCAGCCCGTGCCACCGCGTGCCCCGACCGGGCTGCGGGCGGTACCGGAATAAGAACCCGAGGGAAACCTGATTCGGGGCGCGCCGGAGTGGCCTGTCGGGCCACGGCCGGTTCGCCCCTGAATCTCCGGCCAGGAGTGCATGTCGTCTGGGCGCCGATAGCCGGCGCGAATGCCGCGGCCTCGGAGTTCGCCGCCCCCCGCAACCAACAATAAAAGAAGCCCCGGGGGCGGCGGACACCCGCGGGGCGACCGAGATAG
>JAZDOA010000163.1:0-7468 GCA_043799175.1 Pseudomonadota bacterium
CGGAATGGCCCTGGGCACGGTGGCCGCGCCGCCGCGCGGCCTCGATGAAAGTCATCTCGGCAAGCGAGAGTTCAAGAAGGTGGTGCGCGTGGCCACCGATGACGACCTGGAGCAGGCCGCCAATCATGTCCGCTTCGAGCGGGAGGCCCATCAGTTCTGCATGGCGCGCATAGTCGAGCGCCAGCTGACCATGAACCTCTCCTCGGTGGAATACCTCTTTGACGGCAGCAAGATCATCTTCTACTTCACCGCGGACGGCCGGGTGGATTTTCGCGAGCTGGTCAAGGACCTGGTGGGCCGGCTGCGCATGCGGGTGGAGCTGCGCCAGATTGGCGTACGCAACGAGGCAAAGATGCTCGGGGGACTGGGCGGCTGCGGCCGCGAGCTGTGCTGCGCCAGCTTTCTCAACGACTTCGAACCCGTGTCCGTCAAGATGGCCAAGGAGCAGAACCTGGCGCTCAACCCCGCCAAGATTTCGGGCATCTGCGGGTGCCTGCTGTGCTGTCTCACGTACGAATACCAGACCTACATGGAACTAAAAAAGGGCATGCCCAAGTGCGGCAAGCGGGTGTGTACCACGAGTGGAGAGGGAAGAGTGGTCAGGCAAAACGTCATGAACAGGCAGTTTACGGTGCTCCTCGCCGACGGCCGGGAGATGGATATGACCCCCGACGACATAGTGCCCTTCGAGGAGTCCGCCAAGGCGGGCGAGCGGCCTCAGCAGGCACCACCCCGGCGCAAGCTGCCCAAGCAGAACGGTTGAGCCATGCGCTGCTATTACACCACCCCGATCTATTACGTGAATGCCGAGCCTCATCTGGGCCACGCCTATACCACCGTGGTCGCCGACGCCCTCAGCCGCTTCTGCCGCCTCAAGGGCGAAGAGGCCTTCTTCCTCACCGGCACGGACGAACACGGCGACAAGGTCGTGCAGGCGGCGACCAAAGCAGGTGTCTCTCCCCAGGAGTACTCCGACCGTATCAGCGGCCTCTATCGTGATCTGTGGCCGCGGCTCGCGGTGGCGCCCAGCCGGTTCATCCGCACCTCTCAGGCCGAACACCAGCGCGTGGTGCAAGCCGTACTGCAAAAGGTCCACGAAGCGGGCGACATCTATTTCAGCGAATATGGCGGCCTGTACTGCTACGGGTGCGAGCGCTTCTACCTGGAGCGCGAGCTGGTCGACGGCAAGTGCCCCGACCACCTGGTGGAGCCCACGTTCATCAAGGAAGCCAATTATTTTTTTCGGATGAGCCGCTACCAGGACTGGCTGCTCGAGCACATCGGGGCACATCCCGACTTCATACGCCCCGAACGCTACCGCAACGAGGTGCTGTCTTTCCTCTCCGAGCCGCTCGAGGATCTGTGCATCTCCCGCCCCAAGTCCCGGCTGGAGTGGGGCATCGAGCTGCCCTTCGACAACCGTTTCGTCACCTACGTCTGGTTCGACGCTCTGCTCAACTACGTGAGCGGCCTCGACTGGCCCGACGGCGAGCTGTTCGCCCGCTACTGGCCGGTGGCCCAACACTTGGTGGCCAAGGACATACTCAAACCGCACGCCATATACTGGCCGACCATGCTGAAGGCGGCCGGCATCGAACCGTTCCAGCATCTCAATGTCCACGGCTACTGGAACATCGCCGAGACCAAGATGTCCAAGTCCATCGGCAACATCATCAGACCCCAGGAGGTTGCCGCCCGCTACGGGGTGGACGCCCTGCGCTACTTCCTGCTCCGCGAGATGGTCTTCGGGCTGGATTCTTCGTTCAGCGAGGAGGCCCTGGTGGGCCGCCTCAACTCCGAGTTAGCCAATGACCTGGGCAATCTGTACAGCCGCGTTCTGGCCATGGTGCGTAAGTACTTCCAGGGCATCGTGCCCGCTCTGCCGGAGCCGCTGCAGCCGTGGGAGGCAGATCTTAAGGCCGGCTGCCTCGATACCATGGAGACCTACATCGACCATTTCGAGGCCTTCGCCTTCCATAAGGCGCTCATGGCCCTGTGGGACTTCGTCAACGCGGTGAACAGATATATTGACCAGAACGCACCCTGGGCACTAGCCAAACAGGCCACGGAGAGCCAGGATGCCCGGCTGCGGCTCGAATCCGTCATGGCCGCCTCGTGCGGAGCGCTGGCCTCCATCGCCATTTGCATCAGCCCCGTAATGCCCCAGACCGGAGAGGCCATGCTTCGCGGCCTGGAGCTTCCCGCGGCCGAGGGAGGGCCGCTACTGGCCGAGGCCGAGGACTGGCGGCGCCTCGCCGGCCACACGGTGCGGCAGGTGCCGCCGCTCTTTCCGCGAGTGGAGCCACCCTCAGCCGCACCCGAATCGGAGGAGACAACAATGGAACAGGCAGGCTTGATCGACATAGAGGACTTTCAGAAGGTGGAGCTACGGGTGGCCGAGGTAGTGGCCGCCGAGGCCGTTCCCAAGTCGAGCAAACTCCTGAAACTTACCGTTGCCTCTCCCGAGGAGCGAACGGTGGTCGCGGGCATCGCCAAGGACTACGCTCCAGCGCAACTCGTGGGGCGGAAGGTCGTCCTGGTGGCCAATCTCAAGCCACACAAGCTGATGGGAGTCACCTCCGAGGGGATGTTGCTGGCGGCAAAGTCGGAGGAAGGCAAGTTGGCCCTGCTCACCCTCGACAGGCCCGTACAGGCCGGGGCCAGAATACGCTGACCATGATTTGACCAGGACGACCGGGCGCGAGCCGCGCCACGCACACCCCGCCCTCGGGTACGTCTGACGTTCATTCCACGTCAAAGAGAGGGCGGCTGCAACCACGGCCCTGCCGCCGGTCGGCGAAAAAACCCCCGAGGACGCGGCATTCGCGCCGGCTATCGGCGCCCAGACGACCCGCGCCTTTAGCCGGAGATTCAAGGCGAGAACCTGGGTTCACCCGGTCTCTGGCAGGTGACATTAGCTCTGGGGCATGGCGGCCCGCACCGCTGCGCCCTTCGTTTCACTGGCCAGCCGGTCGAAATAGTGGCGGATGAGTCGGCCGGCGATGTTGGAAGACTTGTGGCCCAGATAGCGGCCGTGTTCCTGAAAGGTCGCTATAGCGAGCGTTCTGCCGCTGTTGCGGTCCAGCGCGAAGCCCGTGAACCAGTCGTACTTGACCTTGCCGTGATCCCCAAAAATACTCCCCGTCTTGCCGCCCACCTCGACACTGAGGGGCAAAATAGCCCCCAGCTCCGGCAGTAGCGAGCGCCGACAGGTCCCTTCAGTCACGGTGGCCACCATCATACGGCGCAACTGATGCGCCGTGGCCTCGGAGCACACCTCGCCCAACATAGCGGGATGCTGCGTATAGAGGGGGGCATGTCTGCCGTCGAGCACCCTCTCAACCACGGTGGGTTCCGGCATTCTGCCTCCGCTGGCAATGGCCCCGGCCAACAGCGCGGCATGCACCGGGCTGATGGTAGTCCTACGATTGAAGCCCGCGGCGATCTTGGCAATCTCGAACTGATCCCCCGGCACCTCGAGGTGGCTGGGCGCCAGCGCCAGCTCGAAGGGAATGGAACGGTTGAAGCAGAAGCGCTCGCCCCAGCGCCGCAGCAACTCGGCTCCCAGGGTCGTCGCGCCCAGGTCACCGAAGACGGGGTTGACCGAGGAGGCCAGGGCGGAGGCCAGGGTGATTTCGGTGCCCGACGTCCTGCGCACCGGGCTGGGCCGCGGCATGGAATAAGGGTTGCCGCAGAAGTAGAGAGTGGTCTCCGGCCCTAGCTGCCGTTCCTCGACGGCCGCCGCAGCCGTAACCAGCTTGAAGAGGCTGGCCGCAGGGCTGGCCGTCAGGCAGAGATTCTGTCTGGTGGTGGAATTCTTGTTGGCCAAGACGAGCACTCGGCCCGTCTGGGGGTCTACAACCACGCAGGCACCCCGCAGCGACGGCGAGCGCTCCAGCATGGTGGCGGCATCGTGTTGGAGGACAGGGTCAATCGTGGTCTGGACGTACAGGATCCGCTTGCCCTTCTGGGTGACGATAAGATCCGGTCTTTGGGCGTCTATGTTGCAGCCACCCAGCAGGCCGGCCAGCGCGGGCTTGTTGAGACTGTTCTGGCCCACCTCGGCCTGAACGGTAACGACCGACCCACCGGAGTCGCCCGTGGCCCGGCAGACCACGTGCCAGAAGATCAGAAAGGTGAAGCCGACTATCACCAACAGAGCCGGGGCCGCGGCCACGTGACGCCGCACGGTGCTAAGCTGCCGTCTGCGCCGCAGGCAGCGCTGATACTCTCGCCAGTCCGCAAATCGCTTCATGGTTTCAGCCCGCCAATCAACCCAGCGATCGTGTCCCTGACCGCGTTAGGCTCCTCGATGCCGAAGAGCCAGATCGTGCTCGTGAAGTCTCCAGCCTTGGCTACCTCGATCTTGCCGGTGCCCGTTAGCCGCTGAACCAGGGATTGGTAAGTCTTCAGGTGGTCTATCCGCGCCAGTTCGATTTCTTTGCCAAACCCAAGGGCGGAAAGACGCTTCACCCTTCGGGTGGTAATGATGAATTCCGCGCTGTGGCGCCGGAGCACCACCACGCCAAGCACCACCGCCGCCAAGAGAAGGGTCAGGGCCGGGCTCAGGGGAAAGGGCCGGCCGAGATGGGGAGCGAGGAGTTCCTTGACCGCCACCGCCACGAGAACCGCAGCGGCCACGTAATAGACCACGAAGCTCTTCCAGGTCGGTTTCAGCCGCAAGACGACTCTCTCCCCAGTTGGTTCGATCGAGGGCATGCACCGCTCCAAGGCTAAGCCGGAACTGGCCTGGCCCTACGCCAGGCCAGGGCAACAATAGCTCCGGCGACACGCCACGGGCAAGAGAAAAACCGGCTTCGGGCGGGGTGGCAGGGCCACCTCCCAGACTCCGCCTGTTCTCTCTTGCAGGCAGCGTGCACTTCCCCGAAGGCGCGGTCGGATTAAGTACGTGGCGGAAGGAGAGACGTTCTGGGGCGAAAGGGCTTCCCCAGGCGACGGATCTGGGCGGAGCAGGGGCCGAGCATGACGCGCAACGTCAATGGAGTACCCGGCAACGGAATGACGCCGCCGCTTATGGTGGCGGGGCGAAAATGCCTGGCGCGGCTCGCGCCCAGGCGGCGTGCACTTCCCCATGAAGCATCGGAGCCGGACGCGCGTTGTGGTTGCTGCCGAAGACTCACGCCGCCATAAGGCGGCACCAGAGAGGAACCACCCCGCCCCAGTTTGGCACCGCCGGGCATGTTTCACGTGAAACATATGTAAAACACTGGCGCCCCGGCCAGCGGCCATGCTAATGCATGTATGGCGCGAGCGCGAAGGCCGCCATACCCCAATGTCCAAGATAATCTGCATCGCCAATCAGAAAGGCGGCGTCGGCAAGACCACCACCGCGGTCAACCTGTCGGCCTCTCTGGCCCACCTCGGCCGGCGTGCCCTCCTGATAGACCTCGACCCTCAAGGCAATGCCACCAGTGGGCTCGGTCTCGACAAGAAGGCCTTCAAGCAGAACATTTACCACTCCTTGGTCAACGCCACCCCCCTGGCCGAGGTCATCCAGCCAACCGCCCTCGACGGGCTTCTAGTGGCTCCAGCCAACGTGGACTTGATCGGCGCCGAGATAGAACTCGTGCCGGTGGACGGCCGCGAACGACTGCTGGCCGAGCGCCTCCAGCCCCTGGAGGATGCCTTTGACTTTATTCTGGTAGACTGCCCGCCATCCCTCGGCCTGCTCACCATAAATGCCCTGGCGGCGGCGGCAAGCGTCCTCATACCCGTGCAATGCGAGTACTACGCCCTCGAGGGGCTCAGCCAGCTTCTCAACACCATAACGCTGGTCAAGCGCCGTCTTAACCAAACACTGAGAATCGAGGGTTTTCTGCTGACCATGTTCGACGTTCGCAACAGGATCTGCTCCCAGGTGGCCGATGAGGTCCGCGGCCACTTTCGGGAACGCGTCTTCCGGACCATCATCACGCGCAATGTGCGGCTGTCGGAGGCACCCAGCCACGGCCAACCCGTCCTCCTCTACGACCCTGTTTCCCGCGGAGCACAGGCCTACGTGGAAGCGGCACGGGAGTTGCTGGAGCGCCAGGAGACCCCACGGCTCAAATAGCACCAGCGCGCCGTAGAGGAGGAGGAAACCATGAAGCAGAGAGGTCTAGGCAGGGGGCTCTCGGCCCTGATTCCCACGGACACCGCCCCCGACTCCGATTTCTTCCTCTGCCAGATAGAGGAAATCCGACCCAACCCCTACCAGATGCGCCGCACGCCCAATGCGGAAAGCCTGGCTCCACTGGCTGCCTCCATTCGGGAGAAAGGCATCCTGGAGCCCGTGGTGGTACGCAAGCGGCCCGGAGGAGAATCCGGCTACGAGCTCATCGCCGGCGAGCGCCGCTGGCGCGCGGCCGCCATGGCCGGCCTCAAGGCCGTTCCGGCCCTGCTGCGCGAGGCAGACGAGGGCGAGTCCCTGGAATTGGCCCTTATCGAGAACATCCAACGCGAAGACTTGAACCCCCTGGAAGAGGCCATGGCCTACCGCCGCCTTGCCGATGAGTTCAGCCTGCCTCAGGCGGAAATAGCCCGCCGCACCGGTAAGGACCGCTCCACCGTGGCCAACTCGATGCGCCTTCTCAAGCTGCCCCAGCCGATTCAACAGGCACTGCTCGATGGCAAACTCAGCGCGGGCCACGCCCGGGCCATCCTCGCCCTGCCCGGCGGCGAGCAACTCGCCGCCGGCGATGCCATCCTCTCCCGCGGCCTCACCGTACGCCAGGCCGAAGAGCTTCGTCATTCCCGCCCCAGAAACACCTTCAGCCGCCCCCCCGAGGACGACCCCGACCTCACGGCGGCCTGTCATGAGCTGATGCGCTTCTTTGGCACCAGGGTCCGCGTCACTTCCCGTGGCAAGGGTGGCCGCATCGAGATAGACTACTACTCGGTGGACGATTTCGAGCGCATACTGGAAAAGGTTCGCGACAGGACCGAACCCCAGACCCTTGGCGCATGAGTCTGCACGTCATCGTGGACGGCTACAACTTCATCAATGCCTCGCCGAGCCTCGCGGCCTCGTTGCCCCAAGGTCTAGAGGTGGCCCGCGATGGCCTTATCGCCCGCCTGGCCGAGTACCGCCGCCACCGCAGCCATCGCGTGAGCGCCGTGTTTGACGGACGTAAGGCCCTCGACCTGCCCCTCTTTGTCTCGGGCCGCATCCAGGTCAAGGGCGTCAGTGTCGTCTTCTCCCGCCCAGGGCAAGAGGCAGACGACGTCATCCGCAACATGAGCAGGCAAGCGGGCATGAAAGCCGTGGTGGTGACCGCCGACTTGTCTCTGGCCGAAACGTGCAGGCGCTGGGGAGCGGCCGTGGTGGCCCCAGAGAAGTTCGAAGAGCTTATGTGGAACGCCGAAGAGGACAGCGCTGGCGAGGAAGACCAATCCCCCGCCCGCCACAAGAAAGGACCCGCCCGCCGCGCCCCCCGCCAAGAGCGAAGGCAGCGTCTGCGAACGGACA
>JAZDOA010000198.1:0-3514 GCA_043799175.1 Pseudomonadota bacterium
ATCGAGAAACAACGCGACGGGATACAGGCCCAAGTTCTGTTTGAGATGGGGGAGGCCGAGATCGCTTACGGCGACGGACTGACATTCACCCGCAAGACGATCGAGGTTCCCGAGCAAGTGCGCAAGGAGTATTCGTACACAAGGCTGTTTTGCAAGAGGAGTTGAAGCAGATGAGTACCGATTCAAGTACACCGATCGAAGGCGAACTCATTGAACCCATCGGCGGGACGATTGCCCTGATTGAGAGGGCGGAGGTGGATCTCCAGATTGCGACCGCACACCAGTACCCGCGGTCCATGGAGCGGTTCAAAGCCAAGGCGACGGAAATGGTCACCCTTGACGAAGAAACCGCAGCGAGTTGCATCTACCGGCGACCCGTTGGGAAGGACCCTGACACGGGACAGGCGACCTATGCGGAAGGTATGTCGGTTCGGATGGCCGAGATTGTGGGGGCCTGCTATGAAAATCTCCGCGTCGGCGCCCAGATTATCCAGCAGACCGAGCGATCTGTCCGGTGCCGCGGCGTGGCCCATGACTTGGAAAGCAATTTCGCCAGCAGTACCGAGGTCATCGAGTCCACGGTGAAGCGGAACGGGAAGCCCTACGATGAACGGATGCGCGTCGTCGTGGCCAAGGCGGCCCTCGCGAAGGCCCGGAGGGATGCGACGTTTCAGGTGGTTCCCCGCGGGCTCTGCAAGTTCCTTGAAGCCGCAGCCCGCAAACTTATCGCTGGCGACTCCCTCAGCATGGAACAGCGGCGAGCCAATGCGGTGACCTGGATCGGCAAGCTGAGTATCGACCCCAAACGGGTCTACGCGGCCCTCGGAATCGGCGGTCCGAGTGACCTTGGGGTCGAGGAGCTGACCACATTGGTTGGCATCCGCACGGCCCTGAAGGAAGGGGACACGACGGTTGACGAGGCCTTCCCGGCCCCGGAAGTCGAGAAGCCGGATGCCGGAAAGTCGGCTGCCGAGAATCTGGCGGACAGGTTGAAGAAGGCACAGCAGGAGAAGAAACCAACCGACAAGGCCCCCGATAAGCCGACGGATAAGGCCCCTCCGGCACCCTCCGACCCGCCCCCACAGTCAGCGCCCGGGCCCGAGTCTGCGCCTCCGCCCGATGGCGGCCCCAGCGAGTCCGAAGTGATCGAACAGCAGTACCACGATCTTATCGACCAAGCGGCCACGCTCGCCGCCGTGCTCGGGATCGAAACCGAGGCGGCTGGAAACCAGAAACTCGGAGAGACCGAGATCAAGCGAGTCATCGACCACTGCGGGCAGCGCCGCGTGCAGGTCAAGGGCGGGCGTGGCGAGGGAAGCAATAGGGGCAAGGCCGGCGGCCAGAAATCCTTTGCGTAGGAGGCATCCCGTGCGGTGGTTGCTGGTGTTGATCCTGTTTTCCGGATGCGTGGCCGAGTCCAAGATCACGGCCCGGACCAGCGCCAAAACGCCGTATGAGGCTGTGGTCGAAATCACAATCAAGTAGGAGGAACGTCCCGTGTCAGAAATCCTAGTCGAAGACGCCAGGGCAATCGTGGATCTGCACATTCCTGTCCCGCCGGAGGGTGGAATCGTGCGCATCATCGGGGCAAACGGCACCGGCAAGAGTACCGCCCTTGAAGCGATCCAGGATATGGTGAGCGGCCGAAAAACGGCCATTGAGCCGCGCGATGGCCAGAGGCAAGCCCGGGTTACCTGGGGCACGGCCACCATGACGGTCGGGCGGTCCACTCGGCGGTCCGGCGAGCTCGCCTGCCTCACTCTCGAAGGCAAATTGGATCTGAGCGACCTGGTGGACCCGGGGTTGAAGGAGGCCCTCGCGGCCGACGCCAGACGAATCAAGGCCCTCGTTGGACTGTCCGGCCGCAAAGCCGATCTCTCGGCCTACCACGAGTTGGTCGGGGGCAGGGCGACTTTCGAGGCTCTGGTGAAGTTGGACACGCTTTCCTGCACCGACCCCGTGGATCTGGCGGCCCGCGTCAAGCGGGACATTGAGAGCGCTGCCCGGCGCGAAGAGGAAGCTGCGGAAAAGCAAACCGGCCAGGCCATGGCTTTTTACAAGGCGGCCGATGGGGTCGATCTCAAAACCGAGTCGGATGAGGCTACCCTGATGGCCGGGCTTGAGGCCGCGATCAAGACCGACGCGGAGATCCGACAGCGCGTGAAGTCGGCCATGGAAGCCAACCAGCAGGCCGAGGCAGCCAAACACAACTTCGAGGTGGAGAAGGACACCTATCATGGGCCGACCGTGGAAGAGGCCGAATCGGCTGACACGGAAGCCAAGGCCGGCATGGACCAGGCTGCGACGAAGTTGGCCGAGGCCGAAGCCGCCGTGAAGGTTGCCCAAGAGGCGAAGCGACTGGCCTATCAGCAGGCTCAGGCGGCCGGCAATGTTCTGGCATGCGCACGGGGCTACGCTGCGCTTGAGGAGGCCGCCAACCGCTTCGCAGGGGAAGCACTCCAGAAAAAGGCCCCCGATGCAGCCGAAGCGGTGGCCGCCAGCGATGCCGTCACCCGGGCCCGCCGCGCCCTAGAGAACGGCGCCACCATCCGGAGGGCCCGACTGCACCTCGAAGCCGCCGAAGAAGCGGAGGAGCTGGCCCGCATCGCGAGGAACGACGCGGTTCGACTCCGGGAGGCTGCCCGCGCCACCGATGATGTTCTCAGTCAGATGGTCGCCTGCCCGGTCTTGAGGGTTGACAAGGGGCGCCTCGTGACCGACTCAGATCGTGGGGTCGAGCCCTTCGCGGAATTGTCCCACGGCGAGCGGTGGCGAATCGCGCTGGATATCGCCATTGACCGCTTGGATGAATTGGAAGCTGCTGGGGCAGACGTCCATCGGCTCATCGTTGTTAGTCGGCAGGAGGCATGGGAAGGGCTGGACGAAACCAACCGACGCGCGATCCATCAGCATGCGATCGAACGCCGCGTCACATTGCTGGTGGCCGAGGCGACTGATGGGGAGTTGAGGGCCGAGGTGTACAGGCAAGCGGGATGAACCGAATCACGGAGGAGCGACCATGCCAACGACCGGAGATATCCTGTTTACGATCTACCAGCGGGATGGGCACACGTTCATTTGGGCCTGGGTCACCCTCGACCAATTGGAAAACTCGGTAGGCGCGATGGCCTTCAACCCGGAGTTGCCGTTCAATTGGCGCGACGGGCATAAGGTGATGGCATCGGCGCGGGGGGCGGTGGCTCAAAGGCTTGCGAGGAGATAATCATGCCTGCTATTGAGATTCCACTCACCCTCTGTGACCTCCAACTCGACTTCCGGGTGATCTACTCGGTCGAACCGTTGATCCACCGCACCGAGACCAGCCCGGAGGAAGGCGGGATTCTGCTCGACGCGGTCGTCTGTGTGGCGGCGCGATTCGATGGTGGCCGCCCGTTCCCGCAGGAGACCCTGGATGCCCTGCGGGAAACCCTCATCAAGGCGTTCTGGCGGCACCACACGCACCGGGAGCCCGCGTTCGCGCAGTTCCAGAAGTAGCCCCGGCACGTCCCCGGGC
>JAZDOA010000206.1:0-4103 GCA_043799175.1 Pseudomonadota bacterium
GCGTGACCATCTTTTGCGCCCTGGTCTCGCTACTGTCGGAACGCCCCGTGAAGCCGGACGTGGCCATGACTGGCGAAATCACCCTGCGAGGCCTGGTGCTGCCGGTGGGGGGCATCAAGGAAAAGGTCCTGGCCGCCAAGCGGGCGGGTATATCGCGCCTGATACTGCCCGCCCGCAACCAGAAGGACCTGGCCGACGTCCGCGAGGACATGCTTGCGGGCGTCACCTTCCATTTCGTGGAACGGATGGACGAGATTCTGCCCCTGGCCCTGTCCGAACCATCTCGGGAACGGTTGCCCGAGAAGGGCATGGCAGCCTCACCAACTCTGGAGGCCTGATGCCTCTTGCATCGGCTGCTTACACACCTCCGCGCGTGTACATGCCCTTGACAGTCCCGCGCGGATATAATATAATTTTGTTGCTTTTGGCCCAATTCGACTAAATTGAGCCTCGCCGGCATGGACGTGTCGTGGGGCGGTTCTCTTCGCTGCAAGACCGGGGAACGGCCCTGCCCGCGTCGCCGCCCAGTCGGTTCGCATGCGGTCGTCGCTCCTGCCGCCCTCGGGCAGCAGGAACCGATACCGAGTACGCGCGACGAGCTGAAAGCTCGGGACTAAGCTTGATAAAGGCAACCCGCTCGCGTGACATTATCCGTCTTGCTCAGTCTCGCCGGTGTCTTCACTTCATCGCTCTGCTAGAATAGCCCGCATCAGAAAGTTGGAGGAAGGCAGTGCTTGATCTAATGCGCAGGCACGCCCAGAGCTGGTTCATTAAGGCGCTCCTGGGCGGCATCGTGGTAACCTTCGTTTCCTGGGGAGGCTACTCCCGCTACGCCCAGCGTGGCAATACGGTAGCCTACATAAACGCCGAACCTCTTACCATTCAGCAGTTCGAGCTGATGTACGGCCGGGCCATGGACATGTACCGCCAGCGATTGGGCGGGATCGATGAAGAAACCCTCAAGTCCCTCAACATCCGCCAGCGGATCTACGAGACCATGGTAGACCGCATGCTCCTGCTTCAGGAGGCGGAACGGCTTGGCCTGAGGACCTCCGAGGAGGATCTGCGGCAGGACATCTCGATGAACCCGGCCTTCCAGGCAGGCGGCCGCTTCGATGAAACCCTCTACCGCAGGGTGCTTGCCGACAACCACCTCAACCCCACACAGTTCGAGGAACAGCAGCGGCTGGAAATCACCCTGGCCAAGCTGCGCCGCATAGTCTCGGGCTTTGCCAAGGTCACCGACGCCGAGGCCTTCGAGGACTGGCGCTACCGCAACGACAAAGTATCCGTTGACTACGCCACCTTCAAAGACGGCGACTACCTGAGCCAGGTCAAGCTCTCCCCCAAGGATCTCGAAACCTACTACCAGGCGCACAAACGATCCTTTACCAAGCCAGCCCGGGTCAAGCTCGGCTACGTCCTGTTCGACCTGGCGACTCTGGCCCAGCAGGCCGCGCCCCCCGAGAAGAAGGTGCGCGACGAGTATGACCTCTCCTCTTATGACTATCGCACCCCCAAGAAGGTAAAGGCCCGCCACATACTCTGGCGCGTTCTCCCGAACGCGGGGGCACAACAGCTCAAACAGATAGAGCAGAAGGTTCTGGCCGTGCTGGCCGAGGCCAAAGCCGGCAAGGATTTCGCCGAGCTGGCCAAACAAAACTCCGAGGATCCCGGCAGCCGTGACAAAGGCGGCGACCTTGGCTGGTTCGGGCCAGAACAGATGGATCCGACCTTCGAACAGGCCGCCTTCGCCATGGGCAAGGGCACCATCGGCGGCCCGGTACGCTCCCGGTTCGGCTACCACGTCATAAAGATCGAGGACGTCCAGGAGGCTCGCCAGAAGCCCTTTGAAGAGGTCAGCGCTGAAATAGCCGCCAAGCTGGCCAGGCAGGCGGCCGAGGAAACCGCGGCCAGACGGCTGGCGGATGCCTACGAGAAGATAGCCAAGGC
Organism: Pseudomonadota bacterium; assembly: GCA_043799175.1. Classification (GTDB taxonomy): domain Bacteria; phylum Desulfobacterota; class JAZDOA01; order JAZDOA01; family JAZDOA01; genus JAZDOA01. The sequence goes on from JAZDOA010000206.1 coordinate 1,954, forward strand.
GGGCAGCCTCAAGAAGTTCGCCGCGGCCGAGAATCTGCCCTACACCGAGAGCGCCCTTCTGACCGCGGGATCGACCATCACCGAACTGCCCTCCTCAGGGCAGATAGTCCAGCAAGCCTTCACCAGGAAGGCCGGGGAAGTCGACGGTTACCCCGATTGCCCCCGAGGCCCCGTAATGTATCAGGTCCTCGACCGCCAGGAGCCATCAGTGCCGCCGCTGACCGAAGTCCAGGCGACCGTGAGCGAGAGAATGGCCAAAGAGAAGGCCCTGGCCCTGGCCAGCGTCGCCGCCTCGGGCCTGATCCGCGAAGTCAGGGCGGGCGCCGATTTCAGCGCGGCCGCGGCCAAGTGCGGGGCGGGCGTAAGCCACGCGGAACCGTTCACCCGCATCAGTACCCCCACGGAACTCGGGAGGGAGGCGGGTTCAGCCTCCTTCAAGCTGACCGGCGACCAGCCGCTGGCCGGCGTTCCCTACCGTTGTCCTCAAGGGTGTACCGTAGTTCGGCTGGCCGGGCGGCAGGAGGCTACCCGTGAGAACTTCCAGGCCGACAAGGCCGCGGTGGTTCAAAGGCTTGTCTCGTTCAAGCGGCAGGAAGTTTTTGAGCAGTGGTTAAAGCGCCTGCACGAGAAAGCCGAAATTGAGGTAGTGAATAAAGTATTCTAGGGGTCTCATCTCATGCCCTCGGAGTTTATATCGCGACCCGAGCCGGAATATATTTATCGCGCTCTGCGGGACGTCATCGAGTCCGTACTAACGGGCAATCCTCACTATCGCGAACTGGTCGAGGAAATTGTTCGCTTGGAAAGCGACCTCTTGCAGCGCGCCGGCAAAGAGGCCTTCGGCCCCTATGAGCTCAAGATGCGCGATATGCAATCCCTTGCCATGGAAGTGATGTTTCGGGCAGGGTTCATCTTCGGACGCAACCTGACTTCTCTGGAGAAGGATCTCGAACAACTCAAGAAGGCCCGTTGAAAAAAACCACCCCGGCCTTGTATAAAGAAATCCCCCAAGGCAGCACCTTGGGGGATTTCTTTGTCAGGTCTCGCCTGACCCACTGTCTATCCGGCAGTGCCGCTCTTAGCCGTCCCAGGCGCCGTTATGGGGTTTAGGCGATTCGACGGTAATTTCACGCGCACCCCAGAATAGAACTCTATCGCCGCCCGCCTCTACGCGGGGAGCAAGACACGAGTCGGCAGGACTGATTCTCCAGGGATCCGTCCCCTGGCGGGCGAAAACACACACGCGGTGCCACCGCGGGCCAGATGGACCTGGCTGCCTGAACTCAGATAGCTTATCGGGATGGAACCGGGATTACTTTAGGGGTGGCGGGCCGAAAAACTGCCTGGGGATGAAACGACAGCGGTTTATCATTCGCCTCGCGGCCCACATGCCTGTTCTTCCGGGTCGTCGGCATGGCGGCGCAAGCGGGCAAGCTCGGGGCGGCCGGGCCGCCTGCCGGTTTCCGGCGCCCACAGCCCGCGAAGGCTATTGATGTGCCTCCGAGGGCGCCGGCTGCCTGTCGGCATTCAGGGCCACCTCGACCAGCATGGTCCAATCGACGAAGCGGTTCTCCTCCTCGGCGTAGGAGCGGTTCAGCTGCTCCACGACGGCCTTGATGGCCCCGGCCGCCGTCAGAGCTTCCGCCAGGGGCCGCGCGCCCGCCGAAGAAGGTTCTTCGGCACCGGTCCGCGCCGAAGAGCCCTCGCCCTGGCCGCCCTGTACTCTGGCCTCGGCCGTCTTCAGCCCCCGGGCATAGCCGATCAGGAGCAGCTCCTTCTCGGATGGGCTGAGGCCGTTCCAGAGGTCGGCGTAGTCTATCCGCGAGGCCGCCTGGGCCTGGGCCAGCAGGCAGAGCAGCATTGGCGCCAGCGCCAGGACCGCGACTACTGATTTGAAGTGCTTCATATCGAGGAGGATGGTATAGCAAGGTGGGTGCCTAATGCAAGCGAAGCCAAGAAACAACCCCATGGTTCCGGCCCCGTCTCGAAACGCGGCACCCGAACCGAAGCCGGCCCGCCGTCGCCCCTGCCGTGTCGCCGCTCTCGCCCTGCTGCTACTCCTGACAACTGGTCACCTCTGCCTGGCCGGGGAGGCGGAGCGGGAACATGGCACCGCCACCGAAGGGTTCAAGGTGGTGAGCATCCGCATC
>JAZDOA010000213.1:0-13822 GCA_043799175.1 Pseudomonadota bacterium
TATTCATCGACGCGGATGGCCCCCGTTTCGCCTATGGTCAGGCCCGCCTCGCGGGCCAGCTCCACGTTGGGTCGCACCCCCACGGCCAGCAGTGCCAGGTCGGCCGGATAGACGCCGCCCTCGCTGACCACGCGCTCCAGCCTGCCGTCGCCCTCGAAGCGCAGTAGCCTGCCGCCACAGCGCAGTTCCACCCCCTTGGCGGTCAGGTGGCGTTCCAGCAGCCGGGCCATTTCATAATCCAGCAGGCCGGGCAGAACGTGCTCCCTGGCCTCCAGCATGACTACGTCCAGCCCACGGGCCAGGAATGCCTCCGCCATTTCCACCCCGATGGGGCCCGCGCCTACCACCACGGCCCGTTTGCCGTCAAGGGTGGCGTGGCGGATGGCGTCGACATCGGCCAGGGTTCGCAGGGTGAATACCCCCGGCAGGTCTGCTCCCTCCACCGGAGGGGCCGCTGGCCTGCTTCCGGTGGCCAGCACCAGCCGGTCGTAGCCTATTTCCATCTCGGCGCCGCCCTCGGCCGGGCTGTAGCGCACCAGCTTGCGCCCGCGGTCCAGGGCCGTGGCGAGGCAGCCCGTCAGGACCTTTATGTTCTTGATCTTCTCGAAGTAGGCCGGGGTCCGCTGGATGAGATCCTCGCTCTTTTTGATGCGCCCGGAGATTACGTAGGGCATGCCGCAGGCCGCGTAGGAGATATGGCGCCCGCGTTCGATGACGGTTATCCGCGCCTCGGAGTCGCGGCGTCTGGCGCGGCTCGCCGCCTTCAGACCGCAGGCCACGCCCCCTATGATGACGATTCGTTGTGCCACCAATGCCTCCAGATCAGGAGTGGAAAATCAGGAGTGACTAGTATGGTTGGAAAAAATACTCCGGGATGGGGCGCGCGTCAATTATTCTCGGCCTCTACGGGGCGATGCCGGCGGGATCCTGAAGGAGCCTTTGGTGAAGTTCAGCCAGGGTGCCGGAAAAGGTGGGCTGGTGGAAGCCCTGCTTGTCGCGGTCCATGTGGTCGGTGACCAGGAAGGTGAGCATTCCGGTCTCCACCGCCGGGAGGTCATTGGCCACGTCGTCGCCCACCATCAGGCAATCCGCGGGCGCCACTCCGAGGCGGTCGGCCACCTCCAGGTAGTACTCGGGATGCGGCTTGCAGAAGTGCATGTCGTCATAGGAGGTCAGCAGGGCGAAGGGGCAGCCGCCAAGCCCCGCCCAGCGCACCCTCTCTTCCACTGCCGCCAGGGGGAAGATAGGGTTGGTGGCCACGGCGGCGAGGATGCCGTGGTCCAGCGCGGTCTGTACCACCTCGCGGGCCAGGGGGATGGGCTTTGAGAGAGTCTGGAGCCCCGCGTAGTCGTTGGCGTAGAAGTGCTCGAAAATGGAACCCAACACCCTCCAGGAGTAGCCGGAGCGCATGGCGAAGTCTCGGGCGAAGACCTCCCGGTTGCTCGAGCGCGGGTCCACGTCGACGATCATCTGCCGTACCGAGCGCAGCATCCAGCGCTTGAAGGCCTCGGGGGGCATGAGGTGATCGAACCTGGGGGCGGCCGCCTCCAGGAAAGAGGGTACGAATATCCCCATGTCGTTTTCCAGCAGGGTATTGTCGAGATCGAAAAGAACGGCCTTCAGCATTGTTCATCTCCAGGGACGCTTGGTTGAGGCGGCCTGCAACCACCACCCTGTCGCCAACGGCGACAGGTTTTTTCCCGGCGCCCCGTTAGCCCTTTCTGTCTTTACCAATGGTCATGGGCGCCGGAGTTTGGCTGGCGGCCCTGCCGCCCGCCGGAGTTTGGCTGGCGGCTCTGCCGCCCGCCGGAGTTTGGCTGGCGGTCCTGCCGCCCCGCCCCGCCCGTTGTCGCAGCGTCTCGAACAGGACCACGGTGGCTGCCTGAGCGGCGTTGAGGGACTGCGTCCGGCCGAGCATGGGGATGGTCAGCAGCAGGTCGCAGGCCTTGGCCACCTCGTGGCGCAGCCCCTTGTCTTCGCGACCGATTACCAGGGCGAGATCCACGGTGAGGTCGGCCTCGTAGACGGAGACGCCGCCCTCAAGGGTGGTGCCGGCCACCCACAGGCCAGCCTTTTTCATCATCTCCAGGGCTCGCACCAGGTTGGTCACGCGGGCCACGGCCAGGTATTCGAGGGCCCCCGCCGCCGCCTTCTGGGCCGCGGCCGTAACGGGTGCCGCGCGGTCTTTGGGTAGCACCAGACCCAGCGCGCCCGCGGCCTCCGCCGAGCGGGCCGCCGCGCCGAGGTTATGGGGGTCGGTGATACCATCGAGCACCAGCAGGAGGGCGGGGCGCCGCGTCAGGGCAAGGTCCAGCAGATCTTCCAGCTCGATATAGCCCCTGGGGGCGAAGAGCGCCACCACGCCCTGGTGTACCAGGCCCTTGGCCAGCCGGTCTAGGGCCGCGGGAGGCTCGAAGCGTGTTCTTACCCCGGAGCGGCGGGCCAGATCCAGGATCTCTTCGAGCCGGGCCAGCCGTTTCCCCTTGGCCACGATAAGCTCGTTGCAGCGCTCCGGACGGGAGCGCAGGGCCTCGAGCACCGGGTTGACCCCGGCCACGATTTCGGGCTGTCGGGAGTCCGCGGGGTTCAAACGCTGATGGTGCCGCCGCGCTTGAGCCGCTCGGCGAGGACTACCCGGTGCAGGGCTTCCACGGCCTGCTCCAGGTCATCGTTGACGATGAAATAGTCGTAGCGCCAGGCCTGGGCCATCTCGTGGCGGCTGGCGGCCAGCCGCCGCTCCACCAGCTCGGGGCGCTCCGTGTTGCGCTGGAGCAACCTGTGGCGCAGTTCATCCATCGAGGGTGGTAGCACGAAGACCAGCACGGCGTCGGAGCACTTTTCGTTGAGACGCATGGCTCCCTGGACGTCGATGTCAAAGATCATGTCCAGGCCGCGCCTCAGGGCGTCATCGATCACCCGGGCGGAGGTGCCGTAGCACTGGCCGTGAACCTCGGCCCATTCGGCGAAGGCGCCGGAGCGCGCCATGTCCTCGAACACGGTGCGGCTCACGAAGTGGTAGTCGTGCCCGTCCCGCTCGTTGGATCTCGGCCTGCGCGTGGTGTAGGAAATGGAGTAAACGAGGTCGGGGTCACGCTTCAGGACCGAGCGTACCATAGTCGTCTTGCCACAGCCCGAAGGGGCCGAGACGATGATCAGCATTTACTTTTCTTTGCCCTCGACATCTTTATAGTTTTCCGAGCTGAACCGCTGGGATATGGTCTCGGCCTGCACCGCGCTGAGAATTACGTGATTGCTGTCCGTGATGATTATAGAGCGGGTGCGCCGCCCCTGGGTGGCGTCTATGAGCCGTTTGGACTCCTTGGCGTCTTCCTTCAGCCGTTTCATGGGTGCCGAGGCGGGCGTCACGATGGCCACCACCCGGTTCGATACCACGGTATTGCCGAAGCCGATGTTCAGCAGCCTTGCCTCCTGCAAAAGTCCCTCCTATTCCACGTTTTGCACCTGCTCCCTCATCCGCTCCAGCTCACTCTTGGCCTCGATGACCAGCCGGGATATGCCCACGTCGGCGGACTTGGAGCCGATGGTGTTGACCTCGCGGTTCATCTCCTGGAGCAAGAAATTGAGTTTGCGGCCCACGGGCTCGGGGCCCCGCAGCAAGGAGCGGAACTGCTCCATGTGGGAGCGGGCGCGTACCTGCTCCTCGGAGACATCGGTACGGTCCGTGAAAATGGTGACCTCCGTGAGCAGCCGGGCTTCATCCATCCCGGCCTCCGCCAGGGCGGAGCGCACCCGCTCGGCGAGGCGGCGGCGGTAGTCTTCCACCACGGCCGGGCAGCGCTCGGCAATGCCCGAGAGAAGCCCCTCCAGCAGCAGCAGCCGCTCGGCAAAGTCGGCCCCCAAGGCGCGACCTTCCTCCAGCCGCATGGCATCGAGGGCCCGCAGTGCCGCTTCAACCAGCCGGCCGATGCGCTCCCCCACGACCTCTATGTTTTCTTCTTCTTCTTTCGTTTCGAATATATCGCGCCCCACGCCAAGGAGTACCTCCAGCCCCACCGGCTGGGCAATGCCCAGTTCCAGGCGCAGCCGCTCCAGTTGTTCGTGGTAGCTCCGGGCCACGGCCAGGTTGATCTCGCATCGGACGGGGGCATTCTCGCCACGGTCGCCGTTCACCTGGACGGCCAGCTCCACCCGGCCCCGCGACAGGTGGGCCGCGACCTGCTTCTTGACCTGCTCCTCGATGACGCCGTAGCGGCGGGGCAGCCTGATGCTGACCTCCAGGAAGCGGCTGTTGAGCGAGCGGATCTCACAGGTGTACGTCCGGCCGTCTTCGGCTATCTCGGCCCGCCCGAAGGCGGTCATGCTTCTGAGCAACGGTTGCCCTCCTCGCCTGAGAGGCCACGGCCTCTCAACCGCTCAATATAGCCCGCGCGGAAGCCATTGAGCAAATCGATAATAGCAGGGGCGCGGTAATCAGGGTAGGTCCAGGGGAGGGTCTGGTAGCTGCCACGGGTAAAAATCAGCGTCAGGTCGGCGAAAATGCCGCCCTTGAGCGGGATGCGGTGAGTGTAGTTCTTGCCCGTGGCCAGAACCAGCCGCTCGGCGCTGAGCAGGCCGGGGTCGATATTCGCGCGCCGCTTGCCGCCGCTGGTTAGTTGTGCCTCAAGACCCAGGCAGGCCAGCTTTATGTCCGCCAGGCTGTCCTGGGCCACCAGGGTGGCGAATGCCACGAACCTGCGTAGCAGAGGGGCGCCGAATTCCCTGGCATAATAGCTGGTCTCGGTGAAAGGGATAAGACCGGAGACCTCGGCCGGAGGGCCGAAGCGCTCCGTCAGCAGCAAGAGGGCCTCCTCGATGGTTTCGGCCTGGGCCGCGAAGACGCTGACCACCAGGGCCGCCGGGGGAGGGGTTCGAGGGGTGCTCATGGGGCCGTTTTCCCCAGATGTACCTGTACGGCGAAGAGGGCGGCGGGGGTGATGCCGGGTATGCGGCCGGCCTGGCCCAGGGAGCGGGGCCTGATGCGGGACAACTTCTCTCGGGCCTCGTTGGAGAGGCCAGAGACCAGGCTGTAGTCCAGAGTGTCAGGCAGCAGTAAGCCCTCGAGGCGGCCGTGGTTGGAGGCCTGGGCGCGCTGCCGCGCGATATAGCCTTCATATTTGATTTCGGCCTCAACCTCTTCCACCAGCCGGGGCTGCAAGACGCAGTGGCCTCCTTCCAGCGCAATCACGTTCGCATGGCCCAGCTCGGGGCGGCGCAGCAGGTCGGCCAGGCTGCAGGGGTTGACGAGCGGGGAGCTGCCCAGTGCCGCCAGACTCTCGTTGAGGGTTTGCGAGGGATAGAGGCGCCGCCCCCTGAGGCGGGCCACCTCCTCGGCTATGGTCGTCCGCCTCCATTGGAAGGCCGCCCAGGTCTCATCGGTGACCAGGCCGAGCTCCCGCCCCAGGGGGGTGAGGCGCTCATCGGCGTTGCCTTCCCGCAGCAGCAGGCGGTACTCGGCCCGTGAGGTGAACATGCGATAAGGCTCGTTGGTTCCCTGGCATACGAGGTCGTCTATCATGACCCCGAGGTAGGCCTGCTCCCGGCTGAGGACCAGGGGCTCGCGCCCCAAAAAAACCTTGCAGGCGGCGTTGATGCCCGCCACCAGACCTTGTGCGGCCGCCTCCTCGTAGCCTGAGGTACCGTTTATCTGCCCGGCGAAGAAGAGTCCCCTGACTGGTTTGGTCTCCAGGGTGGCGGTCAGTTGCCGGGGGTCGGAGTAGTCGTACTCTATGGCGTAGCCGGGCCGCACGATCTCCGCCCTCTCCAGCCCCGGTATGGAGCGGACCATCTCCACCTGGGCCTGGTACGGCAGGCTGGTGGAAATGCCGTTGGGATAGACCTCGGTGGTGCTCAGCCCCTCGGGTTCCAGAAACACCTGATGGCGCTGTCGCTCCGCGAAGCGCACGACTTTGTCCTCTATGGAAGGGCAGTAGCGGGCCCCGACCCCCTGAATGCGGCCGGAGTAGAGCGGGGACTCGGCGAGGTGAGAGCGGATTATCTCGTGGGTGCGCTCGGTGGTGTAGGTAATGTGGCAGGGCACCTGGGCGCGGTCCAGGCGGCTGGTGCCGAAGGAGAAAGGCACCGGCGGTTCGTCGCCCGCCTGCGCGGCCAGGCCGGAGAAGTCTATGGTCCGCCCGTCAAGCCTGGGGCAGGTGCCGGTCTTGAGCCGGCCCAGATGAAAGCCCAATTGCGCCAGGCAGGCCGAGAGCCCGGTGGACGGTGGGTCCCCCATGCGGCCGGCTGGAGAGCTGACCAGGCCGACATGAGTCAGGCCGCGCAGGAAGGTGCCCGCCGACAGCACCACCGCCCTGGCGGAGAAGCGCGTTCCCAGGGCGGTCTCGACCCCGCGGATCTCGCCTTGTTCCCCCTCCACCACCAGGCGTTCCACCATGCCTTGCTTCAGGTCCAGGCCTTGTTGGGCCTGCAGGACGGCTTGTATGCGGGCGCGGTAGATCTCGCGGTCGCACTGGGCGCGGGAGGAGCGCACCGCGGGCCCCTTGCGGGTGTTGAGCCGGCGGAACTGAATCCCCGCCCAGTCCGCGCAGCGGGCCATCTCTCCGCCCAGGGCGTCGATCTCCTTGACCAGGTGGCCTTTGGCCAGGCCCCCGATGGCGGGGTTGCAGCTCATGTGGCCGACGCGGTCAAGATTGATGGTGAGCAGCAGAGTGGCGCAGCCGAGCCGGGCCGCAGCCAGCGCGGCCTCGCAGCCGGCGTGGCCGCCGCCTATGACTATGACATCGTATATTTTGGGATAACTATAGCCCGCCACGCACTAGAACTTACTCGCGCGCGCCGGCGTGGTCAATGAGCTTTGCCTTTCACCACGCCAAAGAGAGGGCGACCTGCAACCGAGACCCTGTCGGCAACGCCGACAGGTTTTTCCCGGCGCCCTCTCAGGCAGCCCGGTTGTCACTAGCGCTCATGGGCGCCGGAGTTTGGCCGGTGGCCCTGCCACCCGGGACCGGGCGACGAAGATGGAGCGAGTCTTTAGTCGGTTCAATGCACTTACCGGCCCGCCCGCCAGACGTCTCCAATGCCCGCCGCTCAAGTATCAGACCTGCTGGACCGATACAGATGCCGCAGGCAGAGATAATCGGAGGGCGGCGGCCTGTGGAATCTGCGGAGGGAATTCTGGTGTTGAGGGTAGGGACTCGGAATGGTTGAGAAACTTGGTGAGCTTCTTGTCCGGGAGCGCCTGATAACAGCCGAGCAGCTCATTAAGGCGCTCGATGAGAAGGGCCAGAGCGGCGGCAGACTGGGTACCGCCCTGATCCGGTTGGGCTACGTTTCGGAGGCCACCCTTATAACCTTTCTGAGCATACAGTTCGGCGTGCCGGCCGTCGACCCGTCGAAGGCTAAGATCGACCAGATGGTTATCGACGCCATACCGGCGGAAGTGGCCCGTAAGTACCACGTCATGCCCGTTGGGCGCCAAGGCGCCACCCTGACCGTCGCCACCAGCGACCCCACCAACATCTTTGTGTTTGACGACATCAAGTTCCTCACCGGCAAGAACATCATCGTCAATGTCGCCAGCGAGCGGGCCATAAAAGAGGCTATCAACCGCTACTATGACAACAGCGACAGCTTCGCCGAGGTAATGGAGGGGTTCAAGGACGAAGGCATCGAGTACGTCCAGGGGAATGAGGAAGTCGCGGCGGGTGATTCCAAGAATGAGGCCGAGGAGGCCCCAGTCGTCAAGCTGGTGAACCTCATCCTCACGGATGCCATGAAGAAGAACGCTTCCGATATTCACGTGGAGCCGTACGAGAAGATCTTCCGCGTGCGCTACCGGATCGACGGGGTGCTTTATGAGGTCATGAAGCCCCCGATAAAGCTGAAGAATGCCATTGTCAGCCGCATCAAGATCATGTCCAAGCTGGACATCGCCGAGCGGCGTCTGCCTCAGGACGGGCGCATAAAACTGAAGAGGGGCAGCCAGGAGATGGATTTCCGGGTCTCCTCGCTCCCCACGCTCTTCGGCGAGAAGGTGGTCTTGCGTCTGCTCGACAAGTCCAACCTGCAGCTCGACATGACCAAGCTTGGCTTCGAGCAGAAGCAGCTCGATCATTTCCTCGAGGCGATCCACCGTCCTTTCGGCATGGTGCTGGTCACGGGGCCCACGGGAAGCGGCAAGACCACGACCCTGTATTCCGCCCTGACCGAGCTGAACAAGGTCAGTGAGAACATTTCCACGGCTGAGGATCCCGTGGAGTTCAATCTGATGGGGATCAACCAGGTGCAGATGCATGAGGATATCGGCCTGACCTTCGCCTCGGCGCTGAGGTCCTTTCTGCGCCAGGACCCGGACATCATCATGGTAGGCGAGATACGCGACTTCGAGACGGCCGAGATCGCCATCAAGGCGGCGCTTACCGGTCATATGGTGCTTTCCACGCTGCACACCAACGATGCCCCAAGCACCGTCAACCGGCTGCTGAACATGGGCGTCGAGCCCTTCCTGGTGGCCAGCTCGGTCAACCTCATCGTGGCCCAGCGACTGGCCCGCAAGATCTGCCTGGAGTGCAAGGCCCCCATTGAAATCAGCCCTCAGGCCTTGCTGGAGCTGGGAGTCCCCGAGGAGTTGGTCGGCACCAGGCTCTATCAGGGCAAGGGTTGTCCGAACTGCTCCGGCACGGGTTACAAGGGGCGCATAGCCTTGTACGAAGTCATGGTGATGGACGAAGAACTGAGGGAGTTGGTGATCATGGGTGCCTCGACCTCGGAGATTCTTCGCGCGGCCACGAGGTTGGGCATGAAGACACTCCGGCGGAGCGCCATCGCCAGGATGCTCGAAGGGACCACGTCCTATCGGGAAGTCATCCGCTGCACCATAAAGGACACTCAATGAGTGCAGCCGGCTTGCCGCTCGGCGGCGCGCATATGAAGGGGGACCGCTAATGGCTGTCTACAAATGGGAAGGCAAGACCCGAAAGGGAGAGTATCAGCGTGGAGAACTGGAAGCCCCCAGTGAGGAGGCCGTAAAGGTACAACTGAGGCGGCAGCAGATAGTCCCCACGGCTATCAAAGTGAAGTCCAAGGGAACGGGGGGGAGCCGGTTTTTCAAGCCTAAGGTCTCGACCAGGGAACTGCTCATCTTCCTGCGCCAGTTCTCGACCATGATAGACGCCGGGCTGCCCCTGGTGCAGTGCCTGGATATTCTCTCTTCGCAACAGGATAACAAGACCTTCCGGGAGATTCTGTTGCAGATCAAGGAGGACGTGGAAAGCGGTTCAACTTTTGCCGACGCCCTGAAGAAGCACCCCAAGGTCTTCGATGAGTTGTTCATCAATATGGTGGCGGCGGGGGAGATGGGCGGTATCCTGGATACCATTCTCAACCGTCTGGCCGCGTATATCGAGAAATCGGTGCGGCTGAAGAAGCGCGTCAAAGGCGCCATGGTTTACCCCGCCGTGGTCATGTGCGTGGCCCTTATTGTCGTCATGGTCATTCTCATATACGTCATCCCGGTCTTCCAGGAGATGTTCAGAAGCAACGGGGGGGAGCTGCCCAAGCCGACCCAGGTGGTCGTATGGCTCAGCGAGATGGCGAAGAAATATATACTGGTGTTCTTCGTGGGTCTGGTTGGGCTGGGCATCGCCTGCAAGAAGTTCTATGCCACGCCGAAAGGAAGGGCACTGGTCGACAGCCTGCTGCTGCGGCTGCCGCTCTTTGGCACCCTGGTCCGCAAGCTGGCCGTGGCCAGGTTCACCCGCACGCTGTCAACCATGCTCAGCTCCGGGGTGCCGATCCTTGACAGTCTGGAGATCGTGGCCAAGACGGCCGGCAACAAGACCATCGAGGGCGCGGTCTACCGCACGCGGGAGAGTATTTCCGAGGGTCGCTCCATCGCCGAACCGCTGGCCGAGACCCAGGTCTTTCCACCCATGGTGATTCAGATGATCGCGGTGGGGGAGGCCACGGGCGAGCTCGACGGCATGCTCTCCAAGATAGCCGACTTCTACGATGAAGAGGTCGATAACGCCGTGTCGGCGCTGACCGCGATGATCGAGCCGATCCTCATGGTCTTTCTCGGCGCGACGGTCGGTGGCATGCTCATTGCCATGTATCTGCCGATCTTCAACATGGCCGGGGCCGTTGCCGGAGGTTAGTCATGCGCCGGTCCGCCACGGGGCGGTTCAGCGGCCACCTGCTGCGCCTGGCGGCGGCCCGCCTGCTCGTGGCCGCGTTCCTGCTGGTCGCGGCTGTGGTCGTCCAGCTTGGCCTGGGCAACGACGGCGGGCGCCTGACCCCTCTGTACGCCTTCACCGCGGCCATCTTCCTGTTGACCGGGGTGTTCCTGGTGCTGGCGCGGGCCAAGGTCGCTCCCCGCACCTTGGCCTATGCCCAGCTACTGGTGGACATCCTGCTGGTCAGTGGCCTCATCCACGCCACCGGGGCCATCGAGAGTCCTTTCAGCTTCCTGTACTTCCCGGCTATCATCGCGGCCAGCGCCGTCCTCTATCGGCGGGGTGGCCTCACGGCGGCTTCGCTCAGTACCATCCTGTATGGGGCGATGGTCGATCTGAATTATTACGGCATCGTGGGTGCGCCGCTCAGTCCGTCTCCGGCCACCAGCCTCCTCTACAGAGTTCTCGTGCATACCGCGGCCTTCTACGCGGTGGCCTATCTGTCCTCTTATCTGGCGGAGGAGGCCCACAGCTCGGCCAGGAAGCTCAGCGCCAAGCAGCTGGAGGTCGAGCAGCTGGAGCAGTTCAACCACTATGTCATCGAATCCATGACCAGCGGTCTGGTCACGGTGGACGTGGCGGGCTGTGTCACCTCCGCCAATGGCGCGGCCGAGCGCATCCTGGGGCTGCGGCTGGAGCAGGTGATGGCCTGCCCCATAGGGGAGTTCCTGCCCGAAATCGTGGGGCAGATCCGGGAGCCGGGCGCCGAGCCGCCAGGCGAGGTCAGCCCACCTCGTGGCGATCTGTGCTATGCGCGTGGCGATGGTTCGCGACTCTATCTGGGTTTCAGCATCTCGTCGCTCCGGGACAGCCGGGGAAACATGATCGGCCACATCCTCATATTCCGCGACCTGACCCGCCTGCGGCAGATGGAAACCCAGGTCAAGCAGCTCGATAAGCTGGCGGCCATCGGCGAACTGGCCGCGGGCCTGGCTCACGAAATCCGCAACCCTTTGGCCTCCATCAGCGGAGGCGTACAGCTGCTCCGGAGCGAGCCGGACACCTCGCCCGAGAATCGGCGCCTGCTGGGTATCGTCACCCGAGAGGTGCGCCGGCTCAACGGCCTCATAGATGACTTCCTCATGTTCGCCCGGCCCGGCGAGCGGCCCAGAGAGCGCATGAATCTGGCGGCGGCCGTCCTGCAGGCCACCGAGTTGGAGGAAGAGGGCAAAGGCAGGTTGCCGGCCGGGGTAGTCATCGAGCGTCGGGTCCAGCAGGACCTCTGGCTTGAGGCCTCGCCGGAGGAAATGCGCCAGGTGCTCTCCAACCTTATAGGCAACGCCCTGGAGGCCATGCCGGGTGGCGGGGTCTTGAAGGTTGAGGCAAAATCCGAGGCCGGCTGGGCCAAACTGGCCATCCACGACACCGGCGCGGGTATCAGGTGCGAGGACATGGGCCGGATTTTTCTCCCCTTTTTCACCCGCAAGGAGCGGGGCACCGGCTTGGGGCTGGCCATCGTCCATGCCATAGTCGAGCGCCACGGCGGCCAGATAGACGTCGAGAGCGCGCCAGGGGCCACCTGTTTCAAGGTCTATCTGCCCGGAGCCCAAGACACCTTGATGACTACCTAGCAGTAAATCGCGACATATCAACTCGTTAACGCCTTGCCGCCAAGACCTTTCGGCTTGACGGCCAAGAACACCTGGGCTATGCTGACAGGGTTTAGCACCGTGGTGAGAGGGGGTGTGGGCAACGAGCCTGAGTGTTGGGCAGAGGGTTATTTGTTCGTGCGAGGACAAGCGGCTGGGCAAAGCGATTTACCACAAGACGGGGACAATCATTTTCGATGCCCGCCCCGAGGGTAAAGATGCCTTGCTGGTCCAGTTCGAGGAGTTCATCGGTGGGCACGACGGCGGCAGACCGGACATAAAAGGTAAAGACGGCTTCTGCTGCTGGGTGGAGCCGCGCTGTCTTCATATTTTAAGCTGATAGTGCTCCGAAATAACGCTCCCCAAGGGAGAGAGGCTGACCCGTCAGCGTGAAAAGTCTTGACGAAATCATAGCCCAAAGACGCAGGAAGGCCGCCGAACTGGCGGATGGGGGCGTGCCCCTTTACCCCAACGACTTCCGAGGTACGGCGGCGGTTGAAGACATCATCAACCATCACGGATCACTCGGCAACGAGGAGCTGGAGGCCCTGCCGGAGCGCGTGAGCCTGGCCGGGCGCATAGTGCTCCTGCGCGACTTTGGAAAGGCGGCCTTCTGCCACCTGCAGGACGCCACCGGCCGGCTGCAGGCCTACATCCAGCGGGACGTCGTGGGCCCCGAGGCCATGGAGGTCTGGAAACGGCTCGATGTCGGAGATATAATCGGGGTGCGCGGCGGGCTCTTTCGCACCAGGACCAATGAGCTCACCCTGAAGGTCGAAGATCTCAGGCTGCTTGTCAAGAGCCTGCGGCCCCTTCCGGAGAAATGGCACGGGCTGACGGACGTCGAGGCCCGCTATCGCCAGCGCTACCTCGACTTAATGGTCAACCCCGAGGTGCGGGAGCGCTTCCGGCTGCGCTCGCGAATCGTTGCCGCTCTCAGAGACTTCCTGGTGCGGCGTGGTTACCTCGAGGTGGAAACGCCCATGATGCAGACCCTGCCCGGTGGAGCGGCGGCCAAGCCTTTCAAGACTTTTCATCAGGCCCTCGGCATAGACCTCTATCTTCGGATCGCCCCGGAGCTCTACCTCAAGCGCCTGCTGGTGGGCGGGCTGGAACGGGTCTTCGAGGTCAACCGCAACTTCCGTAACGAGGGGCTTGATACCGAACACAACCCCGAGTTCACCATGCTCGAGTTTTATCAGGCCTATGCCTCCCACGAAGACCTCATGACCCTCACCGAGCAGATGTTTCTGGATGTGAGCCAGGTCGCTGTGGGTGGGCCGCGACTGCGCTACCAGGGCCATGACATAGACCTCACCCCGCCCTGGAGGCGCATCAGCCTGGCCGAGGCACTTTCCGAAATCGGCGGAGTGCCCCCTGAGGTGGTCGCGGATCGGGAGGCGCTGCTGAGCCACGCGGCCCAAAGGGGCGTCAAGTTCCGGCCCGGCGAGGGGTTCGGGCGGGCCATGACCAAGCTATTCGACCTGCTGGTAGAGGAAAAACTGGTGCAGCCCACCTTCATTACAGGCTATCCCACCGAGGTCTCCCCGCTGTCACGCCGCTCGGACACCGCCCCCGAGTTCAGTGACCGCTTCGAGTTCTTTATTGCCGGTAAGGAAATCGGCAATGGCTTCTCCGAGCTCAACGATCCCGACGATCAGCGCCGGCGCTTCGAGCTGCAGGCCGCCCAGCGCGAGGCGGGAGATGAAGAAGCCCACCCGCTCGATGAAGACTACGTGCGGGCTCTGGAGTTCGGCATGCCGCCTGCCGCCGGGGAAGGAGTGGGCATAGACCGGCTGGTGATGCTACTGACGGATTCCCCCTCTATTCGTGATGTTATTCTCTTTCCCCATCTGCGGCCGGAAGATACTTGACGCCTCCTTGCATGGCCCTCCACGCTCGGAACGAGCGACAGACGTGACGCAGGCTGGCGGCTCCGCCGCCCGCCGGGAAGGTTTTTACCTCCTTGTCCTTTGAACTTTTTATCAGTCTTCGCTACCTCGCCGCCAAGCGCAAGCAGACCTTCATCTCCATCATCACCTTCAT
>JAZDOA010000227.1:0-5846 GCA_043799175.1 Pseudomonadota bacterium
TTGACTGCCGCTGTGCGCGGCTGCCCAGCCGGATCGCAGGTCGGAAACGGAGGGATGGTCTTCGGTCGAACATAGGGATTAACCTTATCAGACTCAAACCGCGGATCGCGTCCTTACCCACACCGAATAGCGAGGAGCCTAATGTTACCGCTCCTACACTCACTCTCAACAACTGTGAAGCAAGGGGGCTTAGTACCAGATGGCTTTATGTTGCATCTGGGGAACATGCAACCGTAACCATCAGCAACAGCATAGGATTTGCCAACCCGCTCACATGTTCCGGTGCTACAGGATTCGATATAATCGACAACCGATCAAGCTATGCAACGGTAAATCTTAGCAACTCCTTGGTGATGCCCAACGAGAAGGACTTCGCACTATATGGCCTATATGGAGTAACCGAGAGCAACAACCTTAGTCCACAGTTGCCATTGTTCCACGCCCCTAATCGTCGCCCACTTATTATTGTGCTAGGCATCGACGATTATGCCAACTATTCCGACTGGAAGACACTATGCGCGGACGCCGACTCCCGTGGGTTGAGTATGAACCTCAACCTAGACACTCAAACGGTTTCACCGGCGGACTGGTCTGAGATGGCAACCTATGTGGCGGATGGACACGGAATTAGCAGCCACTGCCGCAGCAACCACTGCCAACTCGCTCACAGGGACCGCAGCATGAAAATCACCTACACTGGGGCTGAAGCGTCTTGTACAGTTACGGTGGATGTTGACGGAGGCACCATAACGACCAGCCGGGGCGGGGCGTGGACAATTTCTGACTACGATACCCTTGAGGAATTGGTAGCTGTAGTCGACGCAGATTCTAATTACGCTGCATCGTTTTCAACGGCCACTGGTGTTGATTGGGTTAATGACGATACCTCGCCAACTTGTCTTGCAGATGTTACCGCAGTAGACATAAAAAGTCCTGCTTATCCAGTGCTTGAGCTAGACGCCACCCGGCTTTTCGCATATGAAATAACTGGTTCAAAATCGGACATTGAAGCCAATATTCCAGGCAATACCGTAAGTGCCCTGGTGTATCCTCTCAACAGTTACGACGAAATCTCGGAGGATGCTGTAAAAAACGCCGGATATAAACTGGCCGGTGGAACTTCTGGCACAAACTGGACGCTAGCGCATTTGGACGCATTTGAAGTTATGCGGGTGGCTGGCTCCACCGCACCAACTGGAACAATGATTGGCTCAACTACCGCCACAAAAGACACCTCAGCCCTGTTGTCCTGGCTGGGATATGTGGGTGGCGTAGTCCAAATATACGCACATGGATTCGGCGCGTTCCCTCGAAGTGCGTGGTTGGAAGTTCTTGACGTTGTGAAAGCCAGCGGCGCCACAGTAATGACCTGGAACCAAGCGGCGGAATATCTCCACACTCATGCTACTGGTGTGGGTTCGATTAGTGCTGATGCCGAAACCTATTATTGGTGTACTGGCACAGATGGAAACGAGACTTGCTTCACGGATGTCTCCGACTACCGCCTCCTGCCTACCTCCATCTGCGTCGATGCGGGGACTGACCTGGGCCTGACTAAGGATGCAGCCGGCCAGCCCGTGCCCGTCGATCAGGGGCCGGACATCGGACTCTATGAACAGCCTGATTCAGACGGCGACGGCCTTTCCGACCGCATGGAACTCACGGTCTACGGGACCGACCCCCACTGCCGCGACACGGACGGGGACGGCCTGAACGACAGGTACGAGGTGGTTCACTCCCCCTGCTGTGACCCTCTGCGTAACCTGGCGGACGTGGATAGGAACGGTTTCATCAATGCCACCGATTTCGTGCTCTTCAAGAAGAACTTTCAGGCCAACAATCCTCTGGTGGACGTTAACCGCGACGGGTACGTCAATTCATCTGATTTCGCTCTTTTCAAAAATGCCTTCACAACACAATAGGCCCTCGGGGGGACATGGCCTGAAAACATGGGGGGAAACCGGCATGCTCCCATTGCCGCCTCGGGGTGGCACTGCCGCGGCATAGACCGCGACCGGGCGGAGTTCGAGGAGTTCGCGGCCCCCCACCACCCAAAAAAGGACCCGCCTCCGAAGAGTGGGTCCTTTCATATATAAAAACCTTGAGCGGCGGAAAAGAACCGCCGTGGGTCAGCTACCGTCCGGCGCCAGCCCCTCCTTCACCGAAATGGCCACCTTGTAGAGCACCGTCAGCACCAGGAAGCCTATGGCATAGACACCCAGGGCGATGAGCACCTCGGGCAGCGTGGGCCAGTATTCGGTGACGTGCTCCAGCGGCGAGGGGATGAAACCGCCGGCCACCAGGCCCAGCCCTTTGTCGATCCAGGTGCAGATGATGAGGGCCACGAGCCCCACCTTCAGGGTGTTTTCGTTGTCTCGGGTGTTGGGGTTGATCAAAATGCCCAGGGACACTACCGCCAGGACCGCCGAGGACCACATCCAGGGGACCATTCTGCCGTGGCCTTCCATGCCGGTGTAGAGGTACTGGAAGGTGTGCATGTGCCCCGGAACCTGGCTGTAGAAGGCGGTGAAGACCTCGAGCAGCAGGAAGAAGACATTCAGCAGCATGGCGTAGGTGATGATCTTGGACAGCGCCCGGATGGGCTCCCGACCCGCGTCGAATTTGGTGAACCTGCGCAGGATGAACATGAGCAGGACCAGCAGCGCCGGGCCCGCGCAGAACGCCGAGGCCAGGAACCGGGCCGCCATGATCGCCGTGAGCCAGAAGTGCCTCCCCGGCAGACCGGCGTACAGGAAGGCCGTTACGGTGTGAATGCTGACCGCCCAGGGTATGGAGAGGTAGATCAGCGGCTTAACCCACTGGGGCGGGGGCAGCTCGTTGCGCTCGGCACCCAGTATCGTCCAGCCGATCACGCCGTTGAGGCAAAGATAGCCGTTGAGGACTATCATGTCCCAGAAGAGGATGGAGTTGGGCGTGGGGTGCAGCATGACGTTGAAGGCCCGCTGCGGCTGCCCCAGGTCTACAATGATGAACAGCAGACACATGGTAACGGCGGACACGGCAAGAAACTCTCCCAGAATGGTTATCTTGCCGAACGCCTTGTAGTGGTGCAGGTAGTAGGGCAGCACCAGCATGACCGCCGAGGCCGCCACCCCGACCAGATAGGTGAACTGGGCGATGTAAAAACCCCAGGTGACATCCCGGCTCATGCCGGTGATGGTCAGGCCCTTGTTGAACTGGTACATGTAGGAGCCAAAACCCACCCCCGCGACCACGAGCAGGAACGTGACCCAGGCCCAGTATCTGTTACTGCCGTAGAGTGCCTTCTCTAGCATGGCCGCCACCTCATATCAGGTAATAGACACTGGGATGGGTACCCAGGTTGGGTTTGCGCTGAATGCTGTAGCGCGTACGGAGCAGCCCGCGGATCTCGGAAGACGGGTCGGCCAGATCACCGAAGACCATGGCGCCGTTCGAGGCCTCCACGCAGGCGGGCTGAAGCCCCTTGGCGAGCCTCTCCACGCAAAAATTGCACTTCTCCACCACGCCCTTCATGCGCGTGGGGAACTCCTTGTTGGTCAGGGCGATGTAGGGCCGAGGGTCGCGGAAGTTGAAGCTGCGCGAGCCGTAGGGACATGCCGCCATGCAGAACCGGCAACCGATGCAGCGGTGGTAGTCCATGGCCACGATGCCGTCGGGCCGCTTGTAGGTCGCCTTGGTGGGGCAGACCCTCACGCAAGGAGGATTGTCGCAGTGGTTGCAGAACACGGGGAAGGACATCTGCTCGATCCTCTCCTGCGCGTACTGCTGTTCCATGTCGGGGAAGGTGTTGGCAAACTTTTCTTCCCAGATCCACTTCACTTCCTGATCCGTGTCTATTATCGGGATGTTGTGGGCATGCCGGCAGGCGTCCATAACCCGCTTGTAGTCGTCTTCGCAGGTGAACTTGGCCATGTCCACCGCCATGCCCCAGCGCTTGGCGGTAAGGGCGTTGGGGTTGGGCGTATCCTCGGAGGCTTCGAGCCAACTCCGGGAGAGCAGATTGAAGCCTGAAAGCCCTCCGACCCCAACCATGGCCGAGATACCGGCTATCTTAAGGAACTGTCTCCTGTCGAGGCTCATATCGCTTTCTCCTTGGGTTCAATATGACAATCCCAGCAGTACGGCCTGACGGAGACGTAGTTATGACACTCGTTGCAGAACTTCTTGGGGTTGGAATGACACTTGAGACAGGTGTTCTGCAAGCTGATGTTATACTTCCTGCCGTCGGAGGCGACGTAGGTGCGGTTCCCGTCCCGCAGTGCCCGGTCCCGCCATTCGTTCAGCAGCTGCATGTGCGAGGACTTCATGAAGGCCTTCGGCTCCACGCAACGCTTTTTTTCAGCCATCTCCTTGATGGCGGGCGTGTCGATCTTCGGGTCCGCTTTATGGGCGGCTACCCCTTGGCTGAAGAGGAACGGGGAGGTTATCAGCGCGACAAAGAGAACGAGCCCCGGAACGATCTTGCCTGCGTCGTACATCAGCGCCCTCCCGCAGCCACAACCTGAACCTTATCCGGCTCGGGCTGAGGACCTATGGCGACGTCCGGAAGGGGTTCGCCGCGAAGGTTGGTGGTTCTCTCCATCTCACCCTCGAGGACGATGGCGTTGGCCACCATCTCGTGGACACCCATTACGGTTACCTCGGGAACCCAGTATTCCATGAGGGGCGGCAGGGTGGCCCGATCTATCGCGCAGATATTGGCCAGGACGTTCACCCCGTGTTTTTCGTGTACGTAGCGCACGGCATTGGCCCTGGGCAGGCCGCTTCTCATACGCATGTCGGCATATTCGCCGGCGTTGAGGCCGGAGCCGCCGCCACAGCAGAAGGTCTGCTCCCGGATGGTGTTCTCCGGCATCTCGTAGAACTTGTCCACCACCTGGCGGATGACGTAGCGCGGCTCGTCGAGCAGCCCCATGGCCCTGGCGGGGTTGCAGGAGTCGTGGAAGGTGACCACCATATTGGCGTTGCGCCGCTTGTCTATCTTTACCTTGCCGTGCCTCATGAGGTCGGCGGTAAACTCCGCGATGTGGGTCATCTTGGTGGAGCGGGCGTTCTCGAACACCGTGCCGGTCAGGGGAGACCTGGGCACCTCGAGGAAGTCCGCCGGGCCGTTCATGGTGTCCATATATTGGTTGACCACCCGCCACATGTGGCCGCACTCCCCGCCGAGGATCCACTTGACCCCCAGCCTCTTGGCCTCGGCGTACATCTTGGCGTTCAGCCTTTTCATCATCTCATGGGAGGTGAACAGGCCGAAGTTGCCGCCCTCCGAGGCGTAGGTGCTGAAGGTGTAGTCCAGCCCGATGTGGTGGAACAGGATCATATACCCCATCATGGTGTAGATGCCGGGGTCGGCGAAGACGTCTCCCGAAGGGGTAATGAAGAGGATCTCGGCGCCCTTGCGGTTGAAGGTGGGGGTGATCCGCACGCCGGTACAGGTTTCGATGTCGTCCACCAAGAACTCTATGTTGTCCTTGAAGGTGTGCGGCTGGAGGCCGAGGTGGTTGCCGTTGCGGAAGCAATTGGACACGGGCTCCACGATCCAGTTGATGCCCAACCCCAACAGGTGCAGCATCTCCCGGGCCATCATGGTAATTTCGGCCGTGTCTATGCCGTAGGGGCAGAAGACGGAGCAGCGACGGCATTCGGTGCACTGATAGAAGTAGTAGAACCACTCCTTGATGACCTGCTCCGTCAGTTCCCTTCCGCCGCCCACCTTCCCGAGCAGCTTGCCGAAAGTGGTAAAGTCGTTGCGGTAGATGGAGCGCATCAGCTCGGCCCGGAGCACGGGCATGTTCTTGGGGTCGCCGGAGCCGATGAAGAAGTGGCACTTGTCGGCGCAG
>JAZDOA010000057.1:0-8263 GCA_043799175.1 Pseudomonadota bacterium
CCGGGGGCCTTAACCGCCGCCACCTTCAGGGTGCCGCGCAGCTTGTTGACCACCAGGGTGGCCAGGGCCTCGCCGTCGATGTCCTCGGCGATTATCAACAAAGGCCGGTTCATCTTGGCGATCTGCTCCAGTATGGGCAGCAGGTCCTTCATGCTGGAGACCTTCTTTTCGTTGATGAGAATCAGGGCGTCGTCGATCGCCACGGTCATTTTCTCGGGGTCGGTGACGAAGTAGGGCGAGATGTAGCCCCGGTCGAACTGCATGCCCTCCACCACCTCGAGGGTGGTTTCCATGGACTTGGCCTCTTCGACGGTGATGACACCCTCTTTGCCCACCTTGGACATGGCGTCGGCGATGATATTGCCGATGGTGGCGTCGTTGTTGGCGGAGATGGTGCCCACCTGGGCTATCTCCTTCTGGTCCTTGGTGGGCTTGCTGATGCTCTTCAGCTTCTCGATGACGGCCTGGACGGCGGCGTCTATGCCTCTCTTGATGGCCATGGGGTTGTTGCCCGCGGCCACCAGCTTCACGCCTTCGTTATAGATGGACTGGGCCAGTATGGTGGCCGTGGTGGTGCCGTCGCCGGCCACGTCGGAGGTCTTGCTGGCCACCTCGCGGACCATCTGGGCGCCCATGTTCTCGAACCTGTCCTCGAGCTCTATTTCCTTGGCGACGGTAACGCCGTCCTTGGTGATGTTGGGAGAGCCGAAGGACTTCTCCAGGATAACGTTGCGGCCCTTGGGTCCAAGGGTTACCTTCACGGCATCGGCCAGGGTGTTTACCCCGCGAAGCAGCGCTTCCCGGGCCCTGGCGTCGTAGCGGATTTCCTTTGCTGCCATTGCTTCTCCTGCCTCCCCTCTATTTCTCGATGATGCCGAGGATGTCGTCCTCGCGCATAATCAGGTGCTGCTCGTCCTCGATCTTCACTTCCGTGCCGGAATACTTGCCGAACAACACGACGTCGTCTTCCTTCACCTGAAGGGGCACCCTGGTGCCGTTTTCCAGCACCCGGCCCTGACCGACCGCGATCACCCGCCCCTGAATGGGCTTCTCCTTGGCGGTATCGGGAATGATGATGCCTCCCTTCGTGGTCTGCTCCTCATCGAGTCGCTTTACAACGACGCGGTCATGCAACGGCTTAATCTTCACTTTGACCTTCCTCCTCGGTTTCTCGTGGGAATACGCGATTTGCAACGGACGCCGCAACGTGGCGTCCTCGTACCGGAACAGAGATAAGCACCGCCCCTAAGGCTGTCAAGAGGCGGCCTCCGAAAAAATTGCCCATTTGGCAGAATAGGCGGGACCGTGCTAATTGTCTACCCGAACGGGACGCGGGCGGCAAGGGCAAAAGTCGTGGGCGGCAGGGGTACCACGGCCTGAAGGTTGCTCCCGTCACCCACCGGCTGTAGAATCGTTTTTCTTCGAGAGAGGGCAGAGCGCATGCGTCTGTTTGGAGATCTGTTCGTCAGCGAGATACTCAAGAAACCCGTGCTGGATCTCAAGGGAGAGGATCTCGGGCGAATCAAGGACGTCGCCGTGGTCAAATGGGAACCCTTCCCCAAGGTGGACGGCCTGGTGCTCCAGAGGCGCGGCAGGAGTTTCAAGCTGCCGTGGTCGCAGGTGAGTATCTTCAACAAGAAGGTCATTGCCGCCAAGCTCTCCGAAAACGACCTCCTCCCCTACGCCTCCAGCGAGGAGGACCTCCTGGCGGTGCGGGACCTGTTCGACAAGCAGATCGTCGACGCCAATGGGGCCAAGGTGGTGCGCGTCAACGACATCAAGCTGGAAGACTACATGGGCAACGCCATCCTGGTGGCGGTTGACGTGGGCACCAGGGGCATACTGCGCCGGCTTGGCATCGAAAAGGGAGGAGAGGGGCTCTTAAGGCTCTTCAAGACGGAGCTGCGCCAGAACCTGATAAGCTGGCAATATATCCAACCGCTGCACGATAAGCTGTCGCACATCGCCCTGACGGTGCCGAGACAGTTGCTCGCCGAGCTGCACCCGGCCGACCTGGCGGAACTGATAACGCACATATCCCACGACGAAGGCGCGGCGTTCATCAATTCGCTCGACGTCGGAATGGCGGCCGATACCATAATCGAGCTCGAACCCGGTACTCAGACCGCCATTATGGAGGACATGGACCCCGAGAGGGCCTCCGACATCATCGAGGAGATGCCCCCCGACGACGCCACGGACATCGTCAGCCGCCTCTCCGCCGAAAAGGCCAAGGTGATCCTGGAAGGGATGCACCGGGAAGAGGCCGAGGACATCCACGAACTCCTGAGCCATGAGCACAATACCGCCGGCGGCCTGATGACCAACGAGTTTATCGCCTACCCCTCCGCAATGACCAGCACCGAGGTAATCGAGCGGTTCAGACACGACGCCCGCGAGATGGGCAGGATCTACTACGTCTTCGTGGTGGACGATGAAAGACTCGTCGGGGCACTCTCCCTGAGGCAGCTGCTGCTGGCCCCGCCCGAGGAGACCCTCTTCGCCACGATGGAGACCAATCTCAAGACCGTGCACCCGGAAGACAACAAGCAGGAGGTCGCCGAGACCATGTTCAAATACAACCTGGTGGCCGTGCCCGTCATTGACGAGGAGGGACAGATGCTCGGCCTGGTAACCATAGACGACGTCGGCGACATGTTGCTGGGGTCAAGATCAAGACGAAGGCGGCGTGGCTGATCAGATGAATATCGAGGCCAGGAACAGCAGTGTAAGCGCAATCATGACGACTATGGCAATCCACGATATAACGTTGAATAACGAACTGTTGGCGTACTCTCCCATAAGCGATTTATCGTTGATCAGGAAGATCATGAATATCAGCACGAGCGGCAGCATGATTCCGTTCACGACTTGTGAGATCCACATAATGAGCATTAGCGGCGCCCCCGGAATCAATACTATGAGGGAGCCAAGCACTATCAGGAATGTATAGATCCACATGAACTGAGGGGCATCCTGGAAGGTCGTGTTCACCCCCGCCGTCCAGCCCATGCTTTCGCAGATGTAGTAAGCGGTCGCCAGCGGCAGAATAGACGCCGAGAAAAGCGAGGCGTTGGCCAACCCGATGGCAAAGAGCACGGAGGCATACTTCCCCGCTATGGGGGCGAGTGATATGGCCGCCTCCTCGGCGCTGGTGATGGTCATGCCCGCCTTGTAGATGGTGGCGGCGCAGGCCACGACGATGAAGAGCGCGACAATATCCGTCATGAAACAGCCGATGATGACATCGAGCCGCGAGGCCCAGTAGTCCTCCTTTCGGATGCCTTTTTCCACCACCGCCGATTGCAGGAAAAACTGCATCCAGGGCGCGATGGTCGTGCCCACCAACCCGATGAAGGTGATGATATAGAGCGAATTGAACTGAAAGGTGGGCGTGACCGTCTGCCGGGCCACCTCGCCCCAGTCCGGCTTGGCGAGAATCGCCGAAGGAATGTAGACGAGATAGACGACGCATACGAACAGGAAGATCTTCTCGAACACCCGGTACGTGCCCCGGACGACGATCAGCCAGATGAAGACAGCCCCCAAGGGCACCGAAATATATTTACTGAGGCCGAATATCTCCGTGCTGGCCGCCCAACCCGCGAACTCCGCCGCCGTGTTGCCGAGGTCGGTTATCAGCAGGCAGACCATCAGCCAGAAGGTAATCTTCAGCCCGTAGTGTTCTCGAATGAGGTCGCCCAGCCCCTTGCCCGTGACCGCCCCCATTCTCGCGGCCATTTCCTGCACCACGATGAGCACCACGGTGATGGGGATGAACGTCCAGAGCAGGGAATAGCCGAAGCGGGCACCGGCGATGGAGTAGGTGGCTATCCCCCCGGCGTCGTTGTCGATGTTGGCGGTAATGATCCCCGGGCCGATGATCGACAGGAACACGATCAGCCTCGTCCATCGGCTGCTTCTGTAGGGCGAGCGGGTTCGCATCATGACTGGCCCCGGCATGGCCGGACCAAGTAGCCACCAAGGGCATGCCCCGGCAGGGGACAACCAGGCGCAACGGACTGAAAGGGAGCTAGGCCACGGGGCGGGGCGAAGCGGAAAGGCGCGCGGGCCCGCCTGCCCGACAGGAGCAGCCGGGCGGCAGGGGTGGACGGCTCAAGGCAGTGCCGCTCTTCCCGTGTTCTTTCCAGGGAGGGGATGGGCATGCGTCGTCCATATGACCTTTCTCGCTTGCGTGGTTACCAGAAGGCGCCCGGAGTGGAACCCAGAGCACATAGAAGACCATATGTTAGGCCGGCGGCGGGGCGAAAGTCAATGTGTAAAGAGCGCTTGCCGGGGCCGTATTGACAAGCGGGTCCGATTGGGCTACCCCTTACCAAATTCCCAAGAGCCCCAAGGCAGTACTTCTCTTCTTCACGGTGCCATGACCCACGGTGTCATGACCCTCGCCTGCCGCCGTCTGCCACCTGGGGAGTTTTTCATCAGGAGAGTCCCCCATGCCTTTCAAGGGCAAATGGTTCACCATGTCTGTCCTGGCCGCCGCGGCCGCCTGCGCGGCCGTGAGTGCCGGGTTCAACAGCTCCGCCACGGAGCCCCCGGTCTCCAACGCCGCCCCCGCCACGGACGCTCGCCCCTCGGTGACGGAGCGCTCCCAGATCATTCGGAACATCCAGGCCAGCAGCGTGAAGATCATTCTCGGCCGCGAGGATGCCAAGGGCGCGGTCAGCGACGAGCAGTCCTCCTCCGGGGTAGTGATTTACGCCGAAAACAAGCCCCGGCCCTGGAGTCTGGTTCTCACCAATGCCCATGCCGTGAAAGGGCACGACACCGGACCGGACCCGCTCGGGGTCTACGTCACCTACGTGACCACCTCCGGCCGCCGCATATTACCTGGCAAGGTACTGGCCGAAGGGGATATTCAGTCCGTTGACCTGGCGCTGGTCAGGGTCGGGGGCATAAGTCTGCCCGCGGCCAGGTTCGAACCCATGGAAGAGGTACAGTTGGGCAGCCCCATCCTGGTTGCCTCCTCGCCCTTCGGCCGCGAGCTGAGCATCACCAGCGGGATTATCAGCCAGTTGTACCTGTCAGGCCCCCCCGCCCTGGACCCCGTTTGCGCCACCGATACGCCCCGGGAACACTGCCTCGACCCAAAACCTCTCGAGGAGATCTTCAAGACCGATGCCCCCATCTGCTACGGCTCCAGCGGCGGCGGCGTCTTCCTGACCTCCAGCGGCAGGCTGGTGGGGCTGGTCGAAAGCTACCAGAGCGCCGACCTGATCATCCGGCCCAAGCCCGGTGAGCAGTACAAGATCCAGATCCCGGTGCCAGGGGAGAGTTTTCTGATTTCCGCGAACAAGATCAAGTACTTCCTCGGCCAACACGGCTTCGTGCTGAAAGATGCCGACGTTCTCCTGACCTCAAGCGGGGCCTCCTAGCCCCCCCCGGTCTTGCCCGCGGCCCCGAAATCGGGTATTTCTTCAGTCAAGGACGGAGACGGCATTACGGAACCTATGGTTGACATAGATTTGGCCGCGTTGCGCTGGAACTGGGCCCAGGCCCAAAGCCTGGCCGCCCCAGCCACCAGGCTGCTGCCCATAGTCAAGGCCGATGCCTACGGCCACGGCCTGGTGGCGGTGGCCCGCGAGCTGGCGGCCTCGGGGGCCTGGGGCTTCGGGGTGAGCGGCCTGGAGGAGGCGCTGGCGCTCAGGGCCGCCGGGCTGATACTGCCCGTGATCCTGCTGCTCGGGGCCAGACCCCAGGAGGCGGCCGAGGTGGTGCGGGCCCACTTCACCCCGGTGATATTCGATGTGGCAGAGGCCGAGGCACTCAACGCCGCCGCCGCGGCCCGTGGCCTTAAGCAGGCGGTACACGTCAAGGTGGACACCGGCATGGGCCGTCTCGGTTTTACGCTCCCCGAGCTGCCTGCCGTTCTGGCGAGGCTGGCCGCGATGAAAAAAAATATTGACGTCGAGGGGGTCTGCTCCCACCTTGCCGCCGCCGATCTTGATGACGCCTTCAGCCGGGAACAACTCGGCCGCTTTCAGGCCGCTCTGGAGGAGTTCCGCCAGGCGGGCCTCGCGCCCCGGATGCACCATCTGGCCAACTCGGCGGCTGTCATGGGTTTGCCCGATGTGCGTCTTTCCCTGGCCCGACCGGGGGTCATGCTCTACGGCGGCTACCCCTCGGAGTGGCTGCGCGCGAGAACGCACCTGCGGCCGGTTATGAGCCTGAAGGCGCGGGTGCTCCAGGTGAAAACACTCCGGCGCGGGGACACCGTCTCCTATGGTTGTACCTACGTCGCGGCGGGATCGGAGAGGGTCGCCGTGGTCGGGTGCGGCTACTCCCACGGCTACAGCCGGGCGCTGAGCGGCAAGGCCAGCGTGCTCATCGGTGGCAGCCGGGCCGCCGTCAGGGGGCGGATCTGCATGAACGCCTTCATGGCTGACGTAACCCACCTGCCCCAGGTGGCGACCGGAGATGAAGTCGTGCTCCTGGGCACCCAGGGAGAGGAGACCGTCAGCGCCGAGGAACTGGCCGAGCTGGCAGGCACCATCAGCTACGAGATCTTCTGCGCCGTGGGCGGTCTGTGCCGCAAGAGGCTGGTAAACCACGCCGAAGAGAGGGCGGCCCGCGACCACGCCCTGTCGGCGTCCAGATGACCCGCACTCTTAGCCGGAGATTCAGGGGAGACCGACACAATGTCTGAAATGAGGGGAGCGGTTCTTTGTCTGACCTGCGCCTGGCGGGAAAACTGCCAGAAGAAATACTCGCTCCAGGGCTCGCTCAACCGCCGCTGCCTTGAGTACGAGCGAGACCTCAGGCTGAAGGCGGACGACTTCGGGGATCCGTCACGGGATCCCTCAAAAAAAGACCCAGGGTAGGCAGGACAAGTGAAACAGAAACTCGCCAGACTCATCGGCCAGGCCATCGCCGCCTGCGCCGCGGATGGGTTGTTGCCGAACCCCCCCCCCGAGGCGCTCCAGCGGCCCATATTACTAGAGGTTCCCGCCAGGGCCGCCCACGGTGACTTTTCCACCAACGCCGCCATGGTGCTGGCCTCCGCCGCGCGCCGGAAGCCACGCGAGCTAGCCGAGGCCATCGTCGCCCGGCTGTTTTTGCCCGACGTAGCCGGGCTGGTGCGCAAGGTGGAGGTCGCCGGGCCGGGGTTCCTGAACATCTACGTCGAGCCCGACTACTGGCAGGGCCTGCTGCGGCAGGTCTTGAGCGAGGGTGCGGCCTACGGCCGCTCCCGCCTGGGGGCGGGTCGGTCCGTACAGGTGGAGTTCGTCAGCGCCAACCCCACCGGGCCGCTTCACGTCGGCCACGGACGGGGGGCCGCGGTGGGCGACACCCTGGCCAATGTGCTGGAGGCGGCCGGCTACGACGTGCGGCGTGAATACTATATCAACGACGTCGGGTTGCAGATGGACATTCTGGGTCGCTCGACCTGGCTGCGTTACCAGGAGGAGTTTTTCGGCAGAAAGGTCGAATTCCCGGCCAACTACTACCAGGGCGGCTATATCCGCGACATCGCCCGGCTGGCCAAAGAGCGCTGGGGAGACCGCTACCTCGACGCCCCCGAGGCATCCTGGTTGCCCGAGTTCCGCCGTCTGGCCAGCTCCGAGATCATGGCCGGCATCAAGCGGGACCTGGCGGATTTTGGCGTGCGCTACGACCGCTACTTTTCCGAGAAGGGGCTCTACGACTCCGGCGAGGTCGAACAGGCCTTCGAGGACCTGCGCTCCCGCGGCCACCTCTACGAGGCCGAGGGGGCGCTCTGGTTCCGCTCCAGCGCCCTGGGAGACGACAAAGACCGCGTCTTACAGCGCACAAGCGGCGAGAAGACCTACTTCGCCTCGGACATCGCCTACCACCAGGACAAGTTCAACCGCGGGTTCGAGACCCTGATCAACGTCTGGGGCGCGGACCATCACGGGTACGTGCCGCGCATGAAGGTGGCGGTCCAGGCCCTGGGCCGCAATCCCGAGGACCTGAAAGTGGTGCTCCTCCAGATGGTCAGCCTGCTCAAGGACGGCCGGCCTTTCTCCATGTCCAAGCGGGGCGGCGCTTTCGTCACCCTGCGCGAGGTGCTGGACGAAGTGGGCCGCGACGCGGCCCGCTTTTTCTACGTGATGCGGCGGCCGGACAGCCAGCTCGAGTTCGACCTGGACCTGGCCAAGCGCCAGAACCAGGACAACCCGGTGTATTACGTGCAATACGGGCACGCCCGCTGCGCGAGCATCATCGAGCGCGCCCGGAACCTGGGTTTCGAAGTGCCGCGCTACGAGCAGTCCCAGGTCGA
>JAZDOA010000062.1:0-2285 GCA_043799175.1 Pseudomonadota bacterium
GCCCAGCGCCCAGCTCAGCACTCTCTGGTAACTGCTGGCGATGGCCGGCCAGGCCTTGGCCCACCGGCTGGTTAGCCCGGAGTCGGATTTCCCGCCGCGCTTGTGATTCTCCACGTCCAGCGGCTTGCCCAGGTAAGCGGTCAGCAAAGGCGCCCGGGTGAAGGCTTCGAACAGAGAAATAAGAACGGCCGCCGCCACGACGATGCCGAACTGGTTGAGCAATCGCCCCACCTGCCCGCCGGTGAAGGTGACCGGAACAAATATGGCCACGATAGTCAAAGTGATAGCGAGTACGGCGAAGGCAATCTCTCCGGTGGCCTTTTCCGCCGCTTCCTTGGGTGAAGCGCCCGCCTCCATATGGCGGAAGATATTTTCTCGGACGACGATGGCGTCATCGATAAGCAGCCCGACGGACAAAGAAAGGGCCATCAGGCTGATGATGTTGCGGGTAAAACCCAGCGCGTACATGGCGGTGAAGGTGCCGATGACGATGATAGGTAACCCCGCTACGGTGATAAGGGTATTGCGGATATTCCTGAAGAAGAGAAAAACGATGGCGGCGGCCAGCAACGCGCCGATGATAAGAGTTATGGTGACGTCACGGTCCGAGTCCGAAATGAAGGTCGAGTCGTCCCTGATGACAGTGAAATTCATCTGGGGGAAGTCACGGGACATGCTGGCCAGCTCTTCGCGGACCAGGGCGGAGGCTTGCACCTCGTTGGCCCCGGACTGCCTTTGCAGGCTTATCGTCATGGTCTCCTGGCCGTTGACCCGGTTATAACGAGTCTTGGTCGGGTAGCGGAGGTCGACCGTGGCCAGGTCCTGCACCAGTATCGCGGTGCTGCCCTGCCGGGCCACCATCACCCTGCGGATGTCGTCAAGGCTCTGGTACTCGGCGGTGGTGCGCAGCGGTGTATCGACGGCCGAGGTCGAGACCGTCCCCGAAGGTTGGGCCACGTTCTGGGCGCTCAGAGCGGACACGACCTGCTGGGGCGTGATGCGCAGCGATTTCAGCTTGCTGGCGTTAAGATCGACGCCGATTTCCTGAACGTCCATGCCGTTTACCGTGGCCGCGGCAATGCCGGCCACGCGTTCCAGGCGCGGCTGGATGATTTCTTCCACCATGCGGCGCTTGTCTGCCGGGGAGATATCGCCCTCGACGGTCAGGGCCGCGGTCATGAAGGGGCTGGAGTTGGGGTCGAAGCGGCGCAAAATGGGATCGTCAGCCCCGTCGGGTAACCGCCGCTTTATACTGTCGAGCCGCTCCCTGATGTCCTGGGCCCCTTGCTGGATATCGTAGCCGATGACGAAGCTGACCATGACCGAGGAGCTGCCTTCCCGGGAGCTTGCGGAGATGGAGTCCACGCCGTTGACGCTGGAGAGGGATCGCTCGACGGGCATGGTGATCAGGTTCTCGACGTCCTGGGGGCTGGCACCGGGGAAGGAGACCTGCACGGAGACGACCGGGTTGGACATATCAGGGTAAAGGTCGACGCCCATGCGGAAGTAAGTGAGTACTCCCATCAGTGTAACTGCTAGGAGCACCATGCTGACAAAGATCGGTTGACGAATGGCCAGTTTAGCGAGCGGCATCAGCAGTCCGTGAACAACATAACGTTATATTCTATTTGACGCGTACCGGTCATGTCAAATACAACGCCTTGTGCAAATGTTAGTTCTTAATTGTTAAGAAGTTGTTAGGTTTCGCCTGGCCGGGTGACGGTTGCCTAGATCTGCTTTTCGATGTATTGCTCCCTCAGGCTATTCAGGGCGGCGAAAAACTCGCGCATCATGCTGCTGACTACGTACATGCCGCCGGGGGTCACGGTGACCGTGCCCCGCCCCCGCACCACCCTTGCCATCCTCAGCAGGTCAAGCTCCCTGGCCAGCCAGCGGTCGCCGTTGGTCCGGAAACGCCTGGTAAAGGTGCCCTCGTCCAGCTTGAGGCCGAAGAGCTTGGTCAGCAGGTAGTAGCGGCGGTATTCGGCGGGAGACAACCGCCGCCATCCCACCACCGGCAACCGTCCGCTCTCAATGAAGGAAGCGTATCCTTCCAGGATATTCAGGTCTCTGGATATCAAAGGCTATTATTTAGTAGATGAGAAGCTGGCCGGGGATCAAGATATGGTGAATATTTTTTTGAAAAAATTAAAATCAAGCGGGATTAATAAAGATTTGCCGAAAGTCGACATACTATCCGTTAAAAAGATAGACATAGAAGATAAAAAGATAGCTAGTTTTGAAATATTGTTCACGGGGCAAGAGATATGAAGGCTGAAAATAAA
>JAZDOA010000063.1:0-2932 GCA_043799175.1 Pseudomonadota bacterium
CTTGATTGTCGCCGCCGCGCCAGCGACGCCGTCATACATGCCGACAAACCAGCGGCCCTGGCCACCTGCCGGAAGCGGCAGCTCACTGAAGTCAAAAACGAATGTAGCGTCGCACGCCGTCGTGGTGCCGTTGAAGGCATAGTTACCACCAGAGGAGTAGACCGCCTCGGGGTACCACGTCGAAGTGGGTGTCACGGTCGAAGCGCCCCCCGTCCCCAGGGACATGCGTAGCTGGCCGCGCTTGAGGTGGGACAGCGTAAACTCCGCCACCATGCTCGGCGTGTAGTCAGGGCGGACCGTCATCGTATATATGTTGCTCCCCAGGAAAATCCCGCTGCTGTAGCGGTCTGATGTTGGCCATGTCCCTGTTGCCGGGACGGCCGAGGTGCCCCTGAGCGAATCGTAGGTCACCCAGCGATACCCGCCATTCCAGTCGCCGGTACCCCACGAATTGGCGATCTTGAAGGCGCCCTTCTCACCGGAATCTACCCTGGCGTTGCCGTTGAGATCGCACCAGATGATATCGTTATAGCCGACGACGGTCATGGCATGGCCGCCGGAGTACGTGTTCTTCATGTAGCTGGCGATCCGCTGGCCAACGAAGGCATCGTCCTCGCTGGAGGATGGATCGTTGCTGATTGTCTTCGACACCCAGGAATATACGTAGGTCCCGACAACCAGTACATGGCCATTGGCCAGTTGCGTCTTGATATCGCCAATGAGGATACTGGTGTCGGTGTTGTAGAGTCTCCCCCAGCTCAGGGGACGGTAGTTGATCGCGTTCCGCCAGGCCTCGGTATTGAGACACCAGGCCAGGTAATTGTAGTCGTACGGGAACTCGGCCCAGGACACCGCCCCGTGTTTCTGAAGAAGTACGTACGCATCTGAGAAATAGGCCCCGGCGTCGACCCCCCCGTTGATCATGTTGTACGTCCACTTTGGCGAGAAGATCACGGAATTATCGCCCCTGCTGGCGGCACGGTCTCTCAGCAGGTTATTCTCGTAAGTGAACTGGTAGTAAGTGGTCGCCCAGGCGACACAGGACCCGACGCCTCCCTGGCTCCGGATCGGGGGAAAGGCCGGGGACTGGCTGTTATCGACACTTCCGGGCAAGACCCCGTAAGTTGCCGACACGGTCGAAGAAATAGTTGCGGAACCAGACTCCGCTTCTTCTCCGATTGCCACGATGTCCAGTTCGCTTCTCAGCAGTTTGCGCAGTCCTTTGGCCTGGCGCTCTGCGTTGATACGCTCAAAAGCAATGTCGTTGAGGTGGACTTTCTTGATGACCGGGAAATTCTCCGTCATCCACTGGAGCTGCGCGGCTGTTGGCTCTTTCAGACCTGTCGCATACTGGCCATAGTCTGCCAGGGCCGCACTGCCAAACAGCCCGCTGTAGACCACCATCACGACAAGACAGAACAGTACGTAAAACCACGAACGTAATCTCATGTATACCCTCCTTCTGGCGAACGATTACCGCTGTACAGTGTTGAATACGCTGATAAACCGGTGACGATCAGCCCTCTCGTACCACTGAGCTGAGAGGCGGGACTCCAGGCAGCCCTTGACAGCAGCAAGACTGCTGCACCAAAGCCACTAACCATCATGTTAACGGGGGCAAGCGGCGTGTTCAATCACCCAAATGGGTGAAACTCGTGACCAAATAGTCCTAAAATGGGGTGTGGCCATGGTTGACGTCTTCACCTCCAGCAGGCTCAACTTGCAATCTGCAACTGGCTCGGTTATAATACCAACCGGAACCGCGATCAATGGTGTCATAGAGCTGTCCTGGTGCTACCCGTATCTGTAAGATGCGGAAATCCTTTATGGGAAAGCGGGAGCCAATGGTCGGCGTCATAACAACACCAGGTGATCGGTCTTCTAAGGAGGCAACCCGCGAGGGTTGCTTTTTTCGTTGCGGGACGGATCGTGCGCCGTTCGCTCAGGTAGTCTCTTAGCGGCCGGAGAAACCGGCCGTTGAAAAAAAACGAGAGGAGGCAGGTATTCATGGACAAACCTTTGGGAAACCCGGCGGTTGTCGGATTGGCTGGCTTCGGTGGCACCACTCTGCTACTACAGTTCCACAACCTGGGCTTCTGTGACGTCGGCCCGATTATCTGGAGCGCCTTCTTCTTCGGCGGTCTGATGCAGCTCGTCGCCGGCTTCATGGAGTTTCGCACCGGCAATAACTTCGGGTTTGCCGCCTTCTGTACCTATGGGGCTTTCTGGATGGCACTCGGCGGGATCCTGTGGTCTTCATCTTACGGCATGTTCAACCTCAGCGGGACTGACATTGGCTATTTCCTGTTGATGTTCACTTTCATCACGTTTATCTACTGGCTCGGTGCCATGAGACAGAACTGGGGAGTGGCCTTCCTCTTCTTCACGCTCGTACTGGGCTTCATATTCCTGGATATCAGCCATCTCGGCGGTCCGGCCGTCTTCACCAAGGTTGCCGGCGTCGACCTGATAATCTGTGCCGGCACAGCCTGGTACCTCATGGCGCACGGGATCTTTGCCCAGCTAGGATGGGAGTTGCCCGTAGGTAAGCCCTGGGTTAAGTAAGGTCAGTAGCTTCCCGGTCAAACAAGACCTGGGTCAGCGACCTAATAAGAGAGTGCTGGAATAGTCTCTTTCAGCATGTTTCCTCCTCTGGAAAAGGGGCAGTAGAGGGGATTTCCGACTGCGGATCCCCCCCACTCTCCTCCAGGATGAACGCCTTTCGCGATAGGGAGAAGGCCCAGTCTCCGGACGCCCCTTTTTCCAGCAGCCTGTCAACCCCTTTATTCATAGCTGCTTCTAAGGGCCCTAGCTGTTCCTGCTCTGTTCTTCTCACACCCGGCGCGCTTAACCGGCCAGACCACAACTCAGACCAAATCAAAACTGGGGCCAAACCACGGCCCAACTGTCATTACCCACGTCTACACTCTCG
>JAZDOA010000083.1:0-52477 GCA_043799175.1 Pseudomonadota bacterium
GATTCGTCAGGGAAGGCAGGCGACTAAGGTATGGTTGGTAATTGGGGTGAAGTCGTAACAAGGTAGCCGTAGGGGAACCTGCGGCTGGATCACCTCCTTTCTAAGGAGTTGTTATTTCTGTTAGTTAAATACTAACAGGCAACAATCCTAGGTCAATCTCAAAGTTAGAGATCTACTATTTAGTTTTTAAAGGTCAAAAGGGCAGCTATGGCCATTGAACGAAGTCCAGTGGCCAAAGCGGGCCTATAGCTCAGTTGGTTAGAGCGCACGCCTGATAAGCGTGAGGTCGGTAGTTCAAATCTACCTAGGCCCACCATAATACGTAACAAATAAATATTAGGATAATTTAATTAGAAAGATCGACTGGGGGGTATAGCTCAGTTGGGAGAGCACCTGCCTTGCACGCAGGGGGTCAGCGGTTCGAGCCCGCTTACCTCCACCAGGGAGAAATAAAGTATATATAAATTTGAAACACATTCTTCAACATTTTTGTTCAAGATGTTCTTTGATAATTAAATAAGGTTTTATGGTCAAGCTACAAAGGGCATATGGTGGATGCCTTGGTGCCAGGAGGCGATGAAAGACGTGGTAAGCTGCGATAAGCTTCGGGGAACCGCTAAACAGGTTTAGATCCGGAGATATCTGAATGGGGAAACCTATCCTGAGTAATGTCAGGATATCTATTACTGAATATATAGGTAATAGAGGTCAACGAGGGGAACTGAAACATCTAAGTACCCTTAGGAAAAGAAAGCAAATGCGATTCCCTCAGTAGCGGCGAGCGAAAGGGGAACAGCCCAAACCAAATGTACGTAATAGCCCGTGAGCATTGTACTTTTGGGGTTGAGGGAAACTGTCGGACAAAGTTACGGATTTGTCGGGAAGTTATAAATTTTAATTTATAGCCGAATAGTCTGGAAAGACTAACCATAGAAGGTGAAAGTCCTGTAAGCAAAATGAATTAAACTCCCTGGACAGTTTTCCCGAGTACCGCGGGACACGAGGAATCCTGTGGGAAACTGGGAGGACCATCTCCCAAGGCTAAATACTACCTGGCAACCGATAGTGAACTAGTACCGTGAGGGAAAGGTGAAAAGTACTCCTGTAAGGAGAGTGAAATAGTACCTGAAACCATATGCTTGCAAGCTGTGGAAGGACTATGTCCGTCTCTGGCGGACAGTCTAACTGCGTGCCTTTTGCATAATGAGTCAGCGAGTTATTGTGTACAGCAAGGTTAAGCCGTCAGGTGGAGCCGTAGCGAAAGCGAGTCTTAATAGGGCGAATTAGTTGTATATAATAGACCCGAAACCAGGTGATCTATCCATGGCCAGGGTGAAGTTCGCGTAACAGCGAATGGAGGCCCGAACCAGTGTCGGTTGAAAACGGCTTGGATGAGCTGTGGATAGGAGTGAAAGGCTAATCAAACCTGGAGATAGCTGGTTCTCCCCGAAATATATTTAGGTATAGCCTCAGGAATTGCTAGCAGAGGTAGAGCACTGGATGGGCTAGGGGTCCTACCAGATTACCAAACCCAACTAAACTCCGAATGCTGCTAAGTATAATCCTGGGAGTCAGACTACGGGAGATAAGTTCCGTGGTCGAGAGGGAAACAACCCAGACCGCCAGCTAAGGTCCCAAAATATGTGCTAAGTGTAAAAGGATGTGGAAACGCCCAGACAACCAGGAGGTTGGCTTAGAGGCAGCCATCCTTTAAAGAAAGCGTAATAGCTCACTGGTCAAGTGGGTCTGCGCCTAAAATGTAACGGGGCTTAAGCACATTACCGAAGCTGCGGGATCCGTCTTTGACGGATCGGTAGGGGAGCATTCCAGTAATCGGTGAAGGCAGACTGTGAGGACTGCTGGAGAAACTGGAAGAGATTATGCTGACATGAGTAGCGATAATGCCGGTGAGAAACCGGCACGCCGTAAGCCTAAGGTTTCCTGAGGAAGGTTAATCCTCTCAGGGTTAGTCGATCCCTAAGCCGAGGCCGAAAGGCGTAGGCGATGGAAAACAGGTTAATATTCCTGTACCACCAAATTAGCATTTGAGTGATGGGGGGACGTAGAAGGGTAGGCCATCCTACTGTTGGAATAGTAGGTTCAAGCTCGTAGGAGGATATTCCAGGCAAATCCGGAATATCATAACTCCGAGAAGCGATGAGGAGTCCATTTGGACATAAACTGGTTGATCCCATGCTACCAAGAAAAGCCTCTAGCGAGTTAATTTGGTGATCGTACCGCAAACCGACACAGGTAGGCAGGGAGAGTATCCCAAGGCGCTTGAGAGAACCCGCGTTAAGGAACTCGGCCAATTGACTCCGTAACTTAGGGAGAAGGAGTGCCCACACTAGGTGAAGGAACTTGCTTCTAGAGCCGAAGTGGGTCGCAGAGAAACGGCTGTAGCGACTGTTTATTAAAAACACAGGTCTCTGCTAAGTCGCAAGACGATGTATAGGGACTGACGCCTGCCCGGTGCTGGAAGGTTAAGGAGAGATGTTATTCTGTCTTTGACAGGAAAAGCTTCGAACCGAAGCCCCAGTAAACGGCGGCCGTAACTATAACGGTCCTAAGGTAGCGAAATTCCTTGTCGGGTAAGTTCCGACCTGCACGAATGGCGTAACGACTTCAGCACTGT
The DNA here is from genome assembly GCA_043799175.1 of Pseudomonadota bacterium. GTDB lineage: Bacteria > Desulfobacterota > JAZDOA01 > JAZDOA01 > JAZDOA01 > JAZDOA01. Next base: position 2,636 of record JAZDOA010000083.1, read on the forward strand.
CTCAACGAGGGGCTCAGCGAAATTGAAGCGGCGGTGAAGATACCGTCTACCCGCAACTAGACGGAAAGACCCCGGCACCTTTACTATAGCTTGACATTGGATTTTGGGATAGCTTGTGTAGGATAGGTGGGAGACTGAGAAGTTCCGACGCTAGTCGGGATGGAGTCATCCTTGAAATACCACCCTGGTTATTTGGAAATTCTAACTCAGATCCGTTATCCGGGTCGAGGACAGTGTCTGGTGGGTAGTTTGACTGGGGCGGTCGCCTCCTAAAGAGTAACGGAGGCGCACGAAGGTTCCCTCAGGCTGATTGGAAACCAGCCGTAGAGTGTAAAGGCATAAGGGAGCTTAACTGCGAGACCTACAAGTCAAGCAGATGCGAAAGCAGGTCTTAGTGATCCGGCGGTCCCGAATGGAAGGGCCGTCGCTCAACGGATAAAAGGTACGCCGGGGATAACAGGCTTATCTCCCCCAAGAGTCCACATCGACGGGGAGGTTTGGCACCTCGATGTCGGCTCATCGCATCCTGGGGCTGAAGCAGGTCCCAAGGGTTTGGCTGTTCGCCAATTAAAGCGGTACGTGAGCTGGGTTTAGAACGTCGTGAGACAGTTCGGTCCCTATCTGTCGTGGGCGGAGGATACTTGAGAGGAGCTGTCCCTAGTACGAGAGGACCGGGATGGACGAACCTCTGGTGTTCCAGTTATCGCGCCAGCGGTAATGGCTGGGTAGCTACGTTCGGTTGGGATAACCGCTGAAAGCATCTAAGTGGGAAGCCCACCTCAAGATTAGGTATCCCGTGGCGCAAGCCACCTAAAGGCCCCTCGGAGACTACGAGGTTGATAGGCTGGGGGTGTAAGTCGGGCAACCGATTTAGCTGACCAGTACTAATTGGCCGTGCGGCTTGACCATACTTTGCGTTTCAGCGGCAATCAGAAAGCACACAGACCTATTTGTCCAGATGACTTTTTTCGGTGGCGATGGCGAAGGGGTCGCACTCGTTCCCATCCCGAACACGGAGGTTAAGCCCTTCAGCGCCGATGGTACTGCGTTGGTGACGACGTGGGAGAGTAGGACGCCGCCGAAAAATCTTATAAAAAGCCCCCCGAGGAAACTCGGGGGGCTTTTGTGCGTGCCTCAGGCGCTGGTAGGGGCATGTTGGTGTGGTCCTTGCTTGGGTCTAAGACAGACGTGGTGGTGTGGTAGGCCGGCCGAGGGAGTGCCAATCAGCTTATTAAGGCTTTGGGTGGCACTGTTTTGCTCAAGCGCCCCCCTGTTGGTTTCGATAAGTCTCCTAGAGACTACGCCCCAGCGAAGGAGAAGGATATTGCCATCCGGCGCCTGTGGGGGCAGCTTAGGGGGAACTCTCTTTGGGCTTCCGAAAACGATCTGGCTCGCCTTTGGCCGGTTCACGAGCGATCAGACGCAAGACCGTGGTCTCTTTCGCAGCGGGTTCGGTCCTGCCACTGATGGCCCTGTCATATGTGCTCTACGCCAACGGACTGCTGAGCCAATATCAGAGTTCTCTCGTCGTGGCGGGATGTCTGGTGGTTTCTTATCTGGGCTATCTGATGATGCAGCAGCTCATTACCCGCCTCCTGGAACTGGCCGATGATCTGTGTCACTTGAGCCGGGGAGAGGCGGTCTCTAGTCAGACTTCGCAGGGTTCGCCCGAGTTCGAGCATATTCAGGAAATCGCGGGATCCTTCCAAAACCTGTTGGGCGAATTCAAAGACAGTACGAAGTCTTTGGAAGACTTGGTGTACAAGCTATCCTCTCTGGCGGAACTCACGGAGGTGGCATCCAGCATCCCGGAGGCCGAGCACATGCTTCAATTGGTGCTGCAGCGTGCCATGGCTGCTGTAGATGCCCGGATGGGTTCCATCATGCTTTTGGAAGCGAACAGGGAAGAGTTGAAGGTCGTCGCGGCGCAGGGCCATCCGGAGCACATTGTTGGCCACGTGGTGGCTGTTGGCGAAGAGGTAGCGGGCCACGTAGTGCAGAGTGGCCAGATGCTTCTGGTTGCCGACATCGAGAAAGACCGCCGCTTCCAGCGCCGTAGTGACCCGAAGTACGGGAACGGGTCTTTCATTTCGATGCCGCTGAAGGCCAGTGGCAAGGTAATTGGGGTGATCAACCTCGCCCATAAAGGCGATGACATGGTATTCGAGGAACTGGACATCAAGTTCCTCAACACCCTGATGAACCACATAAGTTTCGCCTTGGAGCATTCCCGGCTGCTACGCGAGGCGAAGGAGGCCGCCGTGAGGCTGGAGGGCGCGGTGCATGAGAAGGCCTCTCAGCTCGATATGGCCAGGCGGCAGGTTCTGCAGGCCGAAAAGCTCTCCGCTCTCGGAGAACTCGTGGCCAGCATCGCCCACGAGCTGAACAACCCCCTTACGGGCATAATGGGCTACTCCCAACTCCTGCAGCAGCGGGAGCACAACCCCAAGAATGAACGCGACCTGCAACGCATATTCGACGAGGCCCAGCGGGCCTCGCGCATTGTCCACAACCTGCTTTCCTTCGCCCGGAAACACAAACCCGAGCGCCGCCCCTGCGATCTGAATGAAATCGTTCAAAAGGTCCTGGAGCTTCGTTCCTATGACCTGCGGCTGGCCAATATTCAGGTGCGCTTCGAGTCCAAGCCGAAGCTGGCCAGTGTGTCGGCCGATGAGAATCAGATTCAGCAGGTGCTCCTGAACCTGATCAACAACGCCGCCCAGGCTGTCAGTGGCAAGAGCAGTGAAGGCTCTATCGTGCTTCGAACCTGGGATGAAGGCCAGAAGGTCATCTGCAGCGTTGAAGACAACGGGGTGGGCATCTCCTCGGAGACCGCCGACCTGGTCTTCGACCCGTTCTTCACCACCAAGGAACTCGGTAAGGGGACCGGCCTGGGGCTGTCCATAAGCTATGGCATCATCGGTGAGCACCAGGGACGGATACACTTCAAGAGCGAGGCCGGCAAGGGTACAACCTTCTTCATGGAACTGCCCGTGCTGGAGGAAAGCCAGCCTGAAATAGAGTCCGCGCGCGAGACGATCCAACAGCCCTCGCGGTTGCCTATCAAGCGTATCCTGGTGGTCGATGACGAACAGGTGATCCTGGACCTGCTCACCGAGCTGCTGAGCGGCCAGGGCTACCGGGTGGATGGTTCCCTTTCGGCGAAATCAGCCTTGGCCAAGCTGGGAGAAGCCCCCTACGACATGGTAATCTGTGACGTGCGCATGCCAGGGATGGACGGTCCGGCGCTCTACAGGCAGGTAAAAGAGAGCAGGCCCGATGTGGCCCGGCGTTTCGTCTTCTCCACCGGTGACATAATCGGGCAGCGCACCAAGGAGTTCCTGACGCAGTCAGGGACCAACTGGCTACGCAAGCCCTTCACGGGCGAGCAGCTCATGGACACCCTCAGCGAGGCCTGGCAACGCATCAACGCCAATTAGGCGGCAGGGCCACCCGTCAGCCCAACAGCGAGACCGCCTTGGCCGCGACCTCCTTGGCCATTCGGGTACAGTCATTCACCCCGATGCCGTGATAGGCATTGCCGGTGAGGAGCAGCCTGGGCAAGGCGGCCAGCCGTTCCGCTATGCGCTCCAGGCGACGGGCGTGGCCTACATTGTAGTTGGGAATGGCCTTGGGGTGGCGGAAGACCAGGGCCAGGACGGGCTCGGCCTCCAGGCCCATTATGCGTCGCAGGTCTTGCCTGACCGCACGCAAGAGGGCGTCTTCTGGCAAGGCGGCGAGTTCGGGCCTGCGGGCCCCTCCCACCATGGCGCGGAGCAATACGTGGCCCTCCGGGGCGCGGCCAGGGAACATACTCGAATCCCACAGACAGCCCAGGGCACTCTTGCCCTCCTCGACCGGAATCAGGAAACCGAAGCCGTCGAGCGGGTGCGAAACCGCGGCCCGTTCGTATCCCAGGCAGACCACGGCCACGGGAGAATAGAGAATCTCGCCTAGCTGCGCGGCCAGGGAGGCGTCCAGCGGCTCGATCAGCTCGGCGGTGGCATAAGACGGCGTGGCCAGAATGAGCACGTCGCACTCCAAAAAAGTCTCTTCCTGGCCGGAGGCGCCGGTCATTCGCATCTCCCAGCCTCCACCGGGGCGGTGCCTGATCTCCCGGACATCCGCCCCCATCTCTATGCGCCCCCTAATGGCCGCGGCAAGCGGGTTCACCAAAGACTCTATCCCCTCCGGGAAGGAGGTGAGCACCCCGCCGGGGCCGGCCGGGCCGCCCTTGCCCTTCCTGGAGGAGGAGCCTCGCCCGAACATGCGCCGGAGCATGGCCACCAGCAAAGAGCCCGAACCCTCGCGCTCCAGTTGGTGCATGATGGGAAAGCAGCTCTTGAGACTGAGGGCGTAGGGGTCGCCGGCGAAGATGCCCGACACCATGGGTCCGATGAGCTTGCGGACCGCCTCGCTCCCGAGGTGCCTGCGGCCGAAGGAGGCCACGGTCTCATCGAGGTCCTCGGGGATCATCTTGGTGAGCGGCTCCGAGACCACGCGAAGTCGGCCCCGGACCGAAAGGAGATTGGAGCGGAAGAAGGCCACTGGGCTTTCGGGCAGTTGATGGAGAAAGCCTTCGGAGTAGATGAATCTTTTGCGGGCGGCGTCCGAAGAGGGCAGGAGCCGGTCTGAAATGCCGAGGTCCGCGCAGAGATCCAGGGTGTGTGGCTTGGAGTCCAGGAAGCCGTTAGGGCCTGTCTCGCAGCGAAAGCCGTCTTGAACGTGCGTCCGGGCCTTGCCCCCCAGGCGGTCGCTCTTTTCGATGACGGTTACGTCTACCTCCAGCCCTCGGGCGGTCGCCAGACGCTCCACCTGGAAGGCCGTGGCCAGGCCCGAGATGCCCGCGCCGATAACTACCAGTTTAGAAACCATGACTCTTGTCTTTCAGTCTGTTTTGAGAGTTTTTTCAGCAACTTGGCTAAGGACTCGCCCCGTGTTCACGGAACCCGCTCCTCAACGCTTCCGGGCGTCCTCCACTAACCGGGCCAGGCACTCGATGAACCGGGGCCGGTCATTCAAGGCCTGGGTCCGCACCAGGGTGGCCCCGGCGGCCTCCGCCTGTCGTCTATAGAGAATATCCATTTCGTAGAGAGTCTCAAAGTGGTCCGAGACGAAACTGATGGGTACCATCACCAGATGGCGGACCCTCTGGGCCAGGAGCCGCCGCAGCGTCGCCTCGGTGCTGGGCTCCAGCCAGCGCACCGGCCCGGAGCGGCTCTGGAAGGCCAGATGCCAGGGCGGGAGGGCTATCAAGGCTTCGAGGCCCTTGATGGTTGCCTCCAGTTGGCGCAGATACGGGTCGCCCTCCTCGATGAAGCTCACCGGCAGGGAGTGCGCCGAGAATATGACGTGCGCGTAAGGCCGTTCCGCCGGGCTAAAGGCCTGAAGGGCTTCGGCTATGGTCTCGGCCAGGGCGGCAAGGTAGGCTGGATGGTCATGATAGCTCTCCACTCGCCGCATCCTCAACGGCAGGCCAAGCCGCGCCCAGGCCCTTTGAAGTTCGTTGAATACCGAACCGGTGGTGGCTCGCGAGTAATGCGGGAACAGGGGCAGGGCAACGATTTCCTCGGCCTCGCGCTCGGCCGCGCCTTGCAGCGCTCGCTCGATGGTGGGCGGACTATAGCGCATGCCCACGAAGCAGGGCCGCGCCAGCCGGCGTTCGAGTGCCCGGGCCTGGGCGTTGGTGAAGCCCAGGATGGGCGACCCGCCGCCGATGGCCTCGTAGTGCGGGGCTACCTTCGGGGCACGCCGCCAGGCGATGAAGTTGGCCAGGGGGCGCTGGAGCAGCGGCCCGCCGGGCAGCTTTATGATGTCGCGATCAGAGAAGAGGTTGACGAGAAAAGGCCTTATGTCCGCCAGAGTGGCCGGCCCGCCCAGGTTGAGGAGCACGACCGAGTAGTCCAACACCCTCTTCGGCCGAAGCTCGTTCACCGCCCGCGCGGCTGCCTGCGCCGGGAGTACTTGGCCACCGCCGCCACCAGGGCCTTGACGTTCTCGACCGGCGTGGCGGGCAGCACCCCGTGGCCCAGGTTGAAGATGTGGCCCGCCCGGCCCTCCGCCCTGGCCAAGAGGTCTTTTACCGCCTGTTCGATCACGCGGGGCGTGGCAAAGAGAAGCGCGGGGTCGAGGTTGCCCTGAATACCGCGGTCGTGGCCTATGCGCTGCCAGGCGGTATCGAGACCGAGGCGCCAGTCAACCCCGATGATGTCACCCCCAGCCTGCCGCAGCAGCTCCAGAAGGCCGGCCGCGCCCGAGGCGAAGTGGATGACGGGCACCTTGCCGCGGGCGGCTGCCAGTACGCGGCGCGAGTAGGGCAGCACGTGGTGGCGGTAGTCTTCGGGAGAAAGTGCCCCCACCCAGGAGTCAAAGACCTGAAGGGCCTGTGCCCCCGCCTTCACCTGGGCGGCCAGGAACTTGGCCAAGGACTCGGAGATCAGACTCATCAGCCCGCGCCACAGCCTGGGCTGGGTGTGCATGATCCGCTTGGTCTCCAGGTAGTTGCGAGACCCACCGCCTTCGATGATATAGCTGGCCACGGTGAAGGGCGCCCCCGCGAACCCGATGAGGGGAACCTCGAGCCTTTGGCGCAGCAGCCTTATGGCCTCCATCACAAAGGGCATCTCGGTCTTGGGGTCGGGCACGTGCAGGCGTTCGAGGTCGGCCTCCGTCCGGACGGGGTTATGAATCACCGGGCCGACGGATTCCTTGAACTCTATTTCCAGCCCCATGGCCTGGACGGGGATGAGCAGGTCGGAGAAGAGAATGGCCGCGTCAACCTCCAGGATCTCGACCGGGGTGAGGGTCACCTCGCAGGCGATCTCGGGGTTGTGGCACATCTCCAGAAAGGAGTGCTGGCGGCGTACCTCCTGGTACTGCTCCATGTAGCGCCCGGCCTGGCGCATGAGCCAGACAGGCGTGCGCTCCACTGGCTCGCGGCGGCAGGCCCGCAGGAAGAGATCGTTCAACTGGCGGAGCTCCTTGTCAGTCGGGCCGGAATGTAGTCACAGAAGGGTTCCTCTTCCAGATAGTGTCCGTGCACGGCATCGGCCCTGGCCCGGCAGCCGCCGCACACCTTGATGTATTCGCAGGAGCCGCATTTGCCCCGGTAGCGGGAAAAGTCCCGCAGGTCCTGGAAGAGCGCGGAGTTTTCCCAGATGTCCTTGAATGCCTGCCTCCGGACGTTGCCCGCCACCCGAGGCAGGTAGGAGCACGGCTGTACGTTGCCGTGGTGGTCTATCAGGCAAATGAGCTGGCCGGCGATGCAGCCCTTGCTCCCACCGGTGGAAAACTTCAGGTTGCGGCGCTCGAACTTGACGCCCGCCGCCCGCGCCAGCTCGCGGTAGATGCGGTAGTACTGGGGCGCGCAGGTGGGCCGCATGAGGATCTTGTCTTCGTTGAGCTCCTGCTCGAAGTGCCAGCGCAGTATTTCCTCGTAGTCTTCCTTGGTGATCAGCTCGGCCATGATGTCCTTGCCTCGCCCCGTGGGGACGATCATGAACAGATACCAGGCCGTGGCGCCGATCTCCTTGGCCAGTCGAAAGACGTTGGCTATGTCGTGCTGGTTGCGCCGGGTGAAGGAGCTGTTGATCAGGAATTCCATGCCGTGATCCCGCAGCAGGGCGGCACCCCGCATAATGCCCTCGAAGGCGCCCGGTACGTTGCGGAAGTTGTCATGAACCTCGGCGGTCGAGCCGTCGAGGCTCAGGCTCACCATGCGAATGCCGCTTTCCTTGAGGCGGGCGCATACCTCGGGGGTGATGAGGATGCCGTTGGTGGCCATGCACATGCGCAGGCCGAGGGCCGTGCCGTGGGCGGCGACGTCGAAGATGTCAGCCCGCAGAAGCGGCTCGCCTCCGGAGAGCACTATCACCGGCTTGGCATAGGAGGCTATGTCATCTAGGGTTCGCAGCGCCTCCGCGGTGGAGCAGTCATCGGTGCCGGTGGCATTGGTGGCCGACGCCCGACAGTGGATACAGGCCAGATTGCAGCGCCCGGTTATCTCCCAGGCCAGCCAGCGTGGTTCAAATTTCTTGGTGGGTTCAGAAGTGCTTTCCGGTTCCATTTCCTCATTTGTCCTGCGTCAGTGCCGGCGGGGTGCCAGGGCCACCACTTCCGCTGGTGACCATGGCTCAATGCTCCCCTCACCCCGGTAAGTATCTCCTCAAGGAGGTGGGTAGTCAAATCATTACGCCTGGTCGAGGTCAAATTTAAAGCGTATCTCGAGCCGTTGTTCCCGCAGGTAGGCCATAAACATCTCGAAGAAGTAGCCGGCCGAGGCCTCCCACTGCTCCTCGTAGGCCCGCAGGCTGGGAGGAATGGCGTCCTTGGATTTTTCAATGAAGCCCTCGCGGAGCTTGTTATAGTCGATGAACGACGGCGTCAAGGTATGTAACCCCATAGTTGGAAGGCGCTGCACTTTGCCGCCCGCTGGCGGCGAACCCCGTTTGATGCGTCACGCAAGAAGCGTACGTCCCGCTGCGGCTCGCGCCTGGTGCCGCCTACGTGAGAGCCGCTGCCTTCAGGGCCAGCGGCCCTTCTTCCGTCATCCACCGCGGGAACCCGCGGTCTGGGTCAGGATCCGCCCTGACCCTGTTGCCCGGCCTGGCCACGGCCCACGGGTTGTTCCGTGCCCAGGCGATTGGCAATGTTGTTGGCTATGGTTCGCGAGGCATTCTCATCACCCAGGAGGCCCACCCTGATGCCGGCCTTGGTTGTATCGGGTCCCGCCTTGGCCAGGTTTACCGATACCTTGGTGCCGTCGGCCCGCTTGGCCTCGATTTTGGCTCCGGCCGCGTCCTGCTGTACATTGGTTACCATCATGTTCATACCCTTCAGGCTGGTCAGGGTAGCGCCGTAGACCTGGCTGTAGGGCTGGTGATAGGTGGTGTCCAATTCACCGGATACGTACTTGTAGCCGGCCACGCCCAGCCCGGCCCCCGCCGCGGCGACGCAGCCGCCGGCAGCCAGGCTCAGCGCCACGAGCAGCGCAAGGCCCATTCTTCTTGTCAGCATCGGTGTCCCCTATCCTGAGGGTTTTTTTGAGCATATACCCCCGCCGCCGAGAGACTGAAGGGCTGGGAAATGCCTCGCTGGCGGGTTAGCGGATTCCCTGGCACCGCCGCAGCAGGCCAGCCTCAAGATCCCCAGTGGTTATTGAGCGCCGAGACCCGCCGCCGGCCCCGCCGCCTGATCCGTGGAGGGATGGTAATAGCGCAGGGCCTCCGGCAGCTCCACTTCCAGTTGCCGGATGCGTTCCGCGTCGCAGGGGTGAGTGGATAGGAACTCAGGCGGTTTTTTGCCGCCTTCCTTGGAGGACATGCGTTGCCAGAAGGAGATGGCTTCGTGAGGATCATAGCCCGCCTCGGCCATGAGGATCAGCCCGATATGGTCCGCCTCCATCTCCTGGGCGCGGCTGAAGGGCAGCTCCACGCCGACCGCGGTGCCGAGTCCGTAAGCAGCGCTGACGGCTGCGGCGGCGGTTTGACGCTTGGTTCCCATGGCGGCCAGCAGTCCCTGTTCGCCGAGCTGGATCAGGAGCCCGCGGCTCATCCGCTCGGCGCCGTGCCTGGCCAGGGCATGAGCGACCTCGTGGGCTATAACCGTCGCCAGGCCGGCTTCCGTCTTGGTATATGGCAGAATACCCGTATAGACAGCTACCTTGCCGCCCGGCAGGGCGAAGGCGTTCACCTGGCTGCTTTCAATGAGAGTGAATTCCCAGCGGTAGTCCGGCCGCTTGGCGGCCTTGGCCACCCGCTCCCCGACCCCACGCACCAGCGCCACTGAATCAGCATCCTGGCAGCGTTTTTCTTTCTGGAGCACCTGGTTGTATGCCTTGGCGCCCAGCGAGAGTTCCTGACGCGGGTCAATCAACATGAGCTGGCTGCGCCCCGTATAAGGGGTCGTGGCGCAGGCCGCCAGCAGGATGGCCAGGATCCCCACCAAGGGGATGAACCCGCCGGGGCTCGTCTTGCGTCTGGGCATAATCATGATGTTTGACCCTGATCGAAGAATTGTTTCTGCTCCGGTGGCCGGCTTGGGAGTGACATCCGCCGACCCCATTTGCTTTAATGGTTATACTAGCAGCTTGCAAGCGGCCACGGAAGGGTGGCTGGGGGTGGCTGGGCCACCAGCCAAACTCCGGCACCCATGAGCCTCGGTGACAACCGGGTTGCCCGAGAGGGTGCCGGCTGCCCGTTGCCGTTGACAACGGGGCCGTGAAAGAACTCAGCCGCCCATTTCCCGGTCTGATAAGCCTGTTCAATGGCAAAGATCGTGCATATAATATCAAACTGATGTAAGCAAAGCACTGGTGAGGGAAGCCCAATGGGCGAGCGGCGCCTTGATGACAGGTATTTCGCGTTGCCGGCTGAACGCCTCCGGGAGATGGTCTCGGCCCTGATGGAGGACCGCCCGGTCTACGGGCCGGTGGCCAAGAGCGCGCAAAGCGGGATACCCGAAGACACCCCCTTCTGGGTTTACAGCCGGCTGCAATTGGCCGGGCAACTGGCCCTGCACTTTGATGTCACCATTATGCCCCCCAAAAAGCTCTTCTTCCCGCCGGAGGAGCCGATCCTGGAGTACGATTTCGCCGGCTGGGGGCGCCCCATTCTGCACGAGGGGCCGTTTGTGGTCTTCGGGGTGCATCCCTACGATCTGACGGCCCTGGGGCAGCTCGACAAAGTCTTCAACGACCGCTACCCCGATGCCTGGTATCTGGCCCGGCGGCGTGACGCGCTCCTGGTGGGGGTGGACCCCGTCCAGGTGGCCCCCCACTCGTTCTGGGCCTCGATGGACACGGCCTCGACCACTACCTTCGACCTCATGCTCACCGACATCGGCGCCGGTGGCAGCGCCTTGTATGTCGTCGAGGTTGGCAGCCCCAAGGGAGCGGAGGCCCTGGAGCGCTTCGCCCAGGCCGAGCCGGCGAGTTCGGGAGAGTTGGCCGCCAGAGACGAGGTCAGGTCGGCGATACGGGAGAAGTCCTTGCGGCACGGCCTCAGGTTCGACGTGCGCGAGCTGCCTGGGTTGCTGCCCAAGGTCATGGACTCCGTGATCTGGGACGAGAAGGCCCGCACCTGCTACTCCTGCGGCACCTGCAACCTGGTCTGCCCCACCTGCTACTGCTTCGACCTCCGAGATGAGGTCCGTCTGGACCTGACCGGCGGTCAGCGCCTCCGCCGCTGGGACGGCTGCCAGCTCGAGGACTTTGCCCTGATCGGGGCCTGCAACTTCCGGCCGCTCAAAGTGAGCCGCTATCGCCACCGCCTGCTTCGCAAGGGGCAGTATCTGTACGAACGCTATGGCGACATTGCCTGCGTGGGCTGCGGGCGCTGCTCCAGCCAGTGCCTGCCCAATATCGCCGACCCGGTGGACGTCTACAACCGCCTCCACGATGAGGCGAAGGCCAGGGGGCTGATATGAACAGCGATACAGCCGTGCATCTGCTGCCCCGGCCCGCGGTGGTGGAAGAGGTCCGCAGCCTCACCGGCTGCGAAAAGCTCTTCCGGCTGCGCCCGGAGGACGGAGTGCCCCTGGGCCACCTCCCCGGTCAATGGGTGCAGGTGTCCATTTTTGGGGTGGGGGAGGCGCCCATCTCGATCAGCTCCGCCCCCGATGGCCAGGCGGCCTTCGAGATCTGTGTGCGCGGCGTGGGTAATCTCACCAGGGGGCTGCACAGCCTGAAGGCGGGAGAGCGGGTGGGCATCCGCGGCCCGTATGGGTCGCACTATCCGGTGGAGGAGGCCCGAGGCAAGGATCTGTTGTGCGTGGCCGGCGGTCTGGGGCTGGCGCCTCTGCGGAGCTTCATTCAGTATGTCCTGGCCCACCGCGCCGACTACGGGCGCCTCATTGTCTTTTACGGGGCACGTACCCCGACAGACCGTCTCTTTGCCGACGAGCTGCACCGCTGGGCCGCCGATCCGGCGGTGGAGTTCCTGGAAACGGTGGATATGTGCGCCCCAGGCCAGACCTGGAGTGGCAGAGTCGGCCTCATAACTAGGCTCTTCCCGGAAGTGGTGCTGGACGCGCCGAACACCTACATGACCTGCGTCGGTCCGCCCGTAATGTACCGCTTCGTGGTGGCCTCGGCCACGGCGCTGGGCATACCCGAGGGGCAGATATTCATGTCGCTGGAGCGGCGCATGCGCTGCGGCATAGGCCTGTGCGGCCACTGCCAGATGGATAACGTCTATGTCTGCCAGCGGGGCGCGGTGTTCCGCTACGCGGACGTGAAGAATATAGAGGAAGCCTTGTCATGAGCATGCGGGAGACGAAAAAACCCACCGTCGCCGTGTTCGACTTCGCCGGTTGCGGCGGAGACCAGTTGCAGTTGGCTAATCTCGAGGAGGAGCTGCTTACCCTCACCGGCCAGATAGAGATGGTAAGCTGGCGAGAGGGGATGACGCCGGAGGTTGAGCCGGAGCACTACGATATCGCCCTGGTGGAAGGTTCCATAACCCGCCGCTCCGACGAGGCGCGCCTCAAGAAGATACGCGAGAGCTGCAAGACCCTGGTGGCCCTGGGCTCCTGCGCCACCATTGCGGGCATCAACGCCCTGAAGAACTTTCAGGATCCCGAGCGGGTGCGCCGCTACGTCTACGGCGAGGCCGCCCTCTGGTATGAAACCTACGCCGCCAGGCCCCTGCGCGACGTGGTCAAGGTAGACGCCAACGTTTATGGCTGCCCCATCATGACTTATGATTTCCTGCGGGTCTTCAAGGAGCTGCTTTTGGGCAAGAAGCCCTTCGATCCCAACTACCCCGTCTGCGTCGATTGCAAGCTGGCCGAGAACGTCTGCGTCTACGGCAAGGGAATGTGGTGCATGGGGCCGGTTACCCGGGCCGGCTGCCGGGCGGTGTGCGTCTCGGAGGGCAGCATCTGCTGGGGCTGCCGCGGTATGGTGGACCACCCCAATGCCGATGCCCAGCGTGAGGTGCTGGCCGCCCACGGCCTCGGGATTCGGGACGTTATCGACAAGTTTCGCCTCTACTTCGGCACCCGGAGGGCTGCGGATTGAAGCGCGACGTAAATATCGAGGTCCACCACGTCACCAGGGTGGAAGGGCACGGCTCGCTCCACGCCGAAATCCGCGACGGCCGCATAACACACTGCGATTGGCGGGTGGTTGAGGCCCCCCGCTTCTTCGAGGCCATGGTCCGGGGCCGTACCTGGGAGGAGATGCACCATATCGTCGCCAGGATCTGTGGCATCTGCTCCATCGGCCACACCCTGGCCTCCATCAAGGCCACGGAGAGCGCCTTCGGCATAACCGTCTCGGAGCAGACCCTTGCGCTGCGCAAACTGGCCCTCCATGGCGAAAACCTGCAGAGCCATGTCCTGCACCTGGGCTATCTGGTGCTGCCGGACCTGAGCCGCACGTCCTCGGTGTTGCCCCTGGCCGAGAGCAGACGTGACGAGCTGCTGGCAATCATGCGGCTTCACCGGCTGGCCAATGAACTTAGCGGTCTCATAGGCGGCCGGACGACTCATCCCCTGCGCCTCATTCCTGGGGGCATGGCCAAGCTGCCCAGCGAGACCGAGCTGCGGGAGATGACGGCGCGCCTGCGGGCCGCCCTGCCCGATCTGTGGGCCGTGACCCGTTTCCTCAAGACCCTCGGCGTGGAGTTTATTGACTACGAGCGCCCGACGGAATACGTGGCCCTGACCTCTCGGGGGGAGTATGCCCTCTATGACGGGCGCATTGGTTCCAGCGACGGGGGCAGTTGGCCCGTGGCCGAGTACCGCGCCGTTTCCAACGAGTACGACGTGCACCAGTCCACCGCCAAGTACTGCAAACACAACCGGGAGTCCTACATGGTGGGGGCCCTGGCCCGTTTCAACCTCAACCAGGGGCAACTGAGCCCGCAGGCCGCCGAGGCGGCCCGTTTCCTGGGGCTGGCGGCCCCGAGTCACCGCCCCTTCGACAACAACCTGGCCCAGCTCGTGGAGTGCTTTCATAACGTGGAGGATGGTATCCGGCTGGCGGAGGAGTTGCTGGGCGCCGGCCTCCGGCTCGAGGAGGCCAAGGTGACGCCCCTGGCCGGACGCGGCGTGGGTTCGGTGGAAGTCCCTCGGGGCGTGCTCTTCCATGACTACGCATACGACGAAAACGGCCGTTGCCTGGGCTGCAATATTGTCATCCCCACCAACCAGAACCATGCCAACCTGGCCCTTGATCTGCAGGGCTACCTGCCGCGGCTGCTCGATCTGGAGGAGGATGAAATCAAGCGCCGCCTCCAGATGCTCATCCGGGCCTACGACCCTTGCATCTCCTGCTCCACCCACCTGATCGTGCGCAAGTGAGGCGTCCCGCTTGACATCCCATTGAAAAGAGGCTAAGTCCGCTGGTAGGGCCGCAGGCCGCCCTCTCTTCGGCATGGAATGCATGTCAGACGTACCCGAGGGTTTTTTGAGTCTGCTTGGCGCGGTTTTTTCGCGCCCGGCCTAAAGCTGTTTGTGTTCGGGAATCATTGACTTATTCGCGGAGAGGACCGACCTTATGGCATGAGGGATGCACTACGTGTTTCCGAAAGAGTTCCTTCGCTGCAGGAGGTGCTTTCATGGCACATGTGCTGGACTGCCAGGAAGTTGACTTCGCGGACTGCCAGTGCGAGTTCCGCGGCGCAAGCCCCGAGGACGTCGTGGAGAAGGTACTGGAGTACGGGCGGAGAAAACATAATATTTGCGGAATGGTACCCGCGCTGCGCGAAAAGCTCCGCAACAGCGTGCTGGAGGAACCCGAGGTCTGGTGAGAGTTTCTTTGGGCGGGGCGGAGGCTTCTACCTTGAGATCGCACCGATGGGGACCGGCGCGGCCGGTGGTGATGTGGGTCACCCCGGGCCGGCATGATTTACTTGATTTCTGTTTAACAATACGGCACAATTCCGATAAGTCTCTATACGGAGGTGGGGTAAGGCCATGGCTCGAAGATCGTGGACGTACCGCCGCCGTTGTGTCGCCTTAGTCCTCGTGTGGCTGGCGACCCTTCTGTTCCCCGGGCTGCTCCAGGCCAAGCTCCCCATTACTTCCAAGGCCTGCAAGGCCTGCCACACCATGCACAACATCGAGAATAACCAACTGGTGGTCGCGGGAGGGTCGCCCAAGAATCTGTTAAAAAACAGCTGCGTTGGCTGCCACTCCAGCGCGGGTAAGGAAACTATTAGCGCGGTGGGCAATGTTCCCATCGTGTTCAACACGGACAAGCAGCCCACCCAGCCTCTGGCGGGTGGCAATTTCTGGTGGGTGGTAAATAAAGGTAACGAGTACGGCCACAACGTCGCTCCCATCTGCTACAAGGACACCATAACCGCCCCAGGCGGCCAGAATGTCTCCTGCACCGATTCGGCCAACACCTGCCACAATACCCTCGCCAATACCACGCAGTTCACGGTAGGCCAGAACGGCTGCAAGGCCTGCCATATGTCAATCAAACATCACCAGGCGAACAAGGCCTTCTGTGGCCTCTGGGGCCACGGCGGAGTCGACAAGGCTACCGATACCAAAAGCAAGGATTACGTCATCGGCTGGGCAGTGGCTGATTGGGAGCAAAACGCCAAATCTGACTCCCACAACGAATACAAGGGGGTAGGTGACGTTACCGGGGATTACGACCCCACAAAGGGGAAGGACAGTGACTGTCTGGGGAATAAGCAGACCATCACCGCCTTCTGTCTCGGCTGCCACCCCAACATGCACCGCAAGTACAGGGCATTGACTTTCGACGATGGTTCCAATGGCTATACTTGCTGGCTGATTCACCCCGTGGACTGCTATCTCGAGGAAACCGGCGACCCTGATACGCCGAGCGCTGACCAGGATTTCAAGGACTATACCAAGTACAATCCTCAGGTGCCGGTGGCCCGCGATTGGGCCGAGAGTTCCTTCTGGGAATGCAGTAGTAACGTCGCTTTCAGCGACGTTGTAATGTGCCTGTCTTGCCACCGGGGGATGGCTTCTGAGTACCCCCACCTCCTGCGCTGGAAATACGACGAAATATATCAGCAGCCGGTGGCTCCGGCCAAAGATACGGTTAATCCCACCACGGGCGGCTGCTGTGTCTGTCACACCGCCAAGTGCAAGTCCTGAACAATACTGGAAGTACCTGATTTCTACTTCGGATCGCTTCCGTTCGTGCCGAGAACCTCGGCACGAACGGAAAGGCAGAGGCGTGTTGTTCGTCCTTCGATGCCTCACAGGGTGAACAATTGGGGCGCGCCTGGCACCATGGCTGGCAGCCTGTCAAAAGAAAAGCCACCCATCCGCGGCGTTGCACTCAACCCGAAGGTAAAGCGTACTTCTATGTACGCCTCCCTCGCCTACGGGGCATTTTTTGAACAGGCTGCACGACGAGAGTTTCTAAACGGGCTGTTGGTCTGCCAGGGTAGCCGCTATTCGCCGGTGCCCATCAGTACGGCGGGAATGGTCTTGAGCAGCAGCCTGAGGTCCAGCCCTAGCGACCAATTGTCTATATACTCGATGTCCATGCGCACCCAATCCTCGAAATTTACCTGGTTGCGCCCGCTGGTCTGCCAGATACAGGTCAGGCCCGGCTTGACGGAGAGGCGCCGCCGCTGCCAGCTGTCGTACTGAGCTACTTCCTCTGGTAGCGGGGGGCGGGGACCCACCAGGCTCATCTCGCCCCGCAGGACATTAATTAGCTGAGGTAACTCGTCGATGCTGCTGCAGCGCAGGAAGCGGCCAAGCCCGGTTATCCGGGGGTCGTTTCGGATCTTAAACACCGGCCCGTTCATTTCGTTGAGTGCGGCCAGGTCACTCTTCATTTGTTCGGCGTCGGCCACCATGGTGCGGAACTTCCACATGAGGAAATTTCTGCCATTCAGGCCGCAGCGCACCTGCTTGAAGAAAATGGGTCCGCATGAGGTGAGCTTGACGGCGACGGCGACCAGCGCGGTCAGCGGCAGGGTAAGCAGAACGAGTGACATGGCCAGGATGAAATCCATCACGGCCTTGATGGATAGGGCCAGCTCGGAGTGGCCGGCGGGCTCGAAGGCCAGGAGCCGAAAATCTCCCACCTCCTCTATGCGGGGGTTGCTGAGCCTGAAGGGATAGACATCGGTCGACAACAGAACCCGCAGCCCGGCGCGCTCGCAGACCAACATGGGCTTTTCCACCAGGTCGAGCCATGTTCGGGAGAGGAGAAACACCACCTCGTCCACGTGGACGCTCCGAAGAAGATTAGGCAGGTCATTAACCAGACCCAGGATGGGAATTCCCAGGATGCTCTTGCCGACGCGCTTGGGATTGCGCCCGACGATGCCGCTTACCTCGACGGGAAGGCGGCTTCTGCCCAAATGGGTAATAAATGCCGCGGCGCGGTCAGCACTGCCCACGATGAGCAGCTTGCGGGCGCCTCGGTGTCCGTCCGTCATTCTGGGGGACATCCGATAGAGGTATGGGAACTCGAAGGCGAGGATGCCGCCGTTCATCGCGGTGGCCAACCAAGGGCCAAAACGCAAGGCCATTATGGAGTTAGCCAGGGCGAACAGGCTGATGGCCGAGAGCAGGCCCAGCACGACGGCTTTTACGACGATCCAGACGATCGCGGGGAACTTCGCCGGCATCACGTAGGCACTGGAAGCGCGATGATGCAGCAGCGCGGCCCATAAGACTATCGGTGCAAGCACGGCAGCGGTCGTGGCCGAAAGCGCGAACCCGTTGTGTACGGATATGGAACCAGCCAGAAACAACGAGCTGAACAAGTATGCGCCATCAAGGAGTATCTGCAACCGGTGGAATTGGACACTCTGGCTGTGGTGGCCATTCCTATGGCTCGGTAGCGTTGCCATGTCCGTTACCCTTTCTGTTCCTGACAACCGCGATAAGGAGTATCGTGGAGGAAGATTAGTTGTCAAGCAACCGATTCTACAAATGAACGCGCCGAGACGGTCCTCTCGCGGTCAGTTACTTCCGTATTCGAACGAATAGTCAAGACCCAATCTGGAGTAGACGCCGCAGGGGTCGTATCCCGCGCGGAAACCGAAGTTAGCTGTCTGTTCGCAGCCCAGGACGCCCTCGATTCCGAGGCCTGAGACGGGACGATACCGGACTCCGGCCACCAGCCGGTAGCGTCGCTCCAGCGGCCCCCGCCGGGTCACTCTCTTGTGAAAATTCCCTTGGGGGTCTATGACCGCATAGCTGTCCGAGCCCCGAAACTCGGCGGCCAGATCAAGCCTCAAGGCCAAGGAATCTGTAAGGTCGTAGATTGCCGTAAGGTAGCCGGCCTGGGCGTCCGGCCCCAGCGGGTCACCCAGGACGTCGCCCTTGCGTACCGCCGGGAACTGGCCATGGCGGTAAAAGCGCAGACCGGTACGATGATACTCGGCCCGAAGAGACAGCCGGCCGGCAGGGTCGACGATGGGGCAGTATAACCCAAACAAGTAGGCGGTTTCATCTCCAAACAAGACCTTCAGGTTGGCGTTGGGGTCGTCGAACGCCATTTCGCCATAGATTGTGGTCCCTCGCAGGCTCGGCAGGCGAAGCCGGGCGTCGAAGCCGCCTATGCGATTGGACAAGGGCTTCCGGGTCGAGAAAGAGAAGACGTCTTGCGCACGCTCCCGCAAGCTGGCTGCTGGAGCACCTTCGCCCCCGCCTATGACTAGGTTGCTGACGCCGAATTCGAAGTTGGGGTGCGGCTGCATGCTTACTCTCAGTCCCACCAGATAGGCGCCGGGGTGTTTTTTGTAGCTCCCGCCCATGTCGGCATACAGGAAGGAGCTCTTGACCGGCCCGAGCAGGCTCAGAACAGACGGCAACAACATGGGAATATCGTTAGATAACTCCACTGAATCCAGCGGGAAGGCGTTTTCGGTGAGCTGCAGGCCGGAGTACTCGCCCTGGCCCCACAGGAGGCTTCTGCGGCCCACGGTGAAAGCGGTGTTGCCCATCTTTAGTCTGCCGTAGATCTGCAACAGCCTGACGTTGGAATCAGACCCGGAGGCGAAGGGCGTTTCGACCCTGGGTTCCGCCCAGAGGGAAAGATAAGGTGTGACCCGCAGGCTGCTCGAGAGATCCGCCACCAGCCGCGAGCCGTGCCCGAGTGAAATGCCCTGCCGGTAATAGGCGAAAGGATCGATCCGGGCGCCGTCCAGCCCTCCCAACCCGTTATTGGGGGTGAAGCGTGCCTCCCCCCCGCTGGAGTATTCGTAGCTCAGGCGCGCTTCTTCTATTGGATGGCATGAGAATAGGAAAGGTTCCCCCCCCTCCGAGAGGACGCGCATCTCTGGAGCGAATCGCTTGTTCATGGTGGCCAGGATAGCTTGCAAAGTTCCGGCCAAAGGCTCCGCCGCCGGAAATCCGGGCGCCTTGCGTTCGATGGTTGTCTTGGCCTGGAGCAGGATCTCGGCGATCTGCATCCGGGAATAGGGGCGCTGGCCGACAATGACCGCCTGGATCAGATCGGCGGCCACCAGCTTGTCGATGTTTCGGTAGACGGGATCCGTGAGGGGCAGGTCGGGGGTGGAAAACGCCAGGCATGGTGAGGGGATCAAGACTATGGCGAGCACGACCGCGAGGCGCCTGAATGTCATTTCTTTACCTGTCAGCCCGCTGAAAGAGTCGGTTTACCACCGCCGCCCAAGGCAGCCTGTCATGCATGTGTGTCCCCGCGCAAGCGGTGGGCTTCGGCGTATTCCAGGACAAAGGCTATAAGGATCCCGAGGATGAGGGCAGCCGCGGTCAAGACCAGGACGATCACGGTTCTCCTGGGCTTGCATTTTTTCTGCGGTACCTGACCCACATCTAGTATCTGGACGGTTGGAGTGTCCTTGGCCTCCTGGATCCGGGCCATCTCATATTGTTGGATCAAGAGCTCCCAAAGTGCCTCCTGGTACTTGACGTTTCGCAAGAGTCGGGCATATTGCACCCCCACGCCAGGTACGGTATCGCTGGGCAAGAGAAGGTCACTTCGCCCCGAGCCGCCCGTTTCCACCTTGGTGAGCTGCCGCTTCAGTTCGGCGATTTCGGCCCGGAGTACCTCCACCTCGGGGTGATTGGGCGTGGCATACGAAAGCAGGCTGCTCAGGGCCACCTCATTGGCGGCAAGGCGGGTCTTGAGGTTGGCGAACATGCTTATTACCGCATTGGACTGGGCGTCCACGTCGACGGTGCGCGTCCGCTGTTGGAATCCTTTCAGGGTATCCTCGGCATTGGCCAGGGCCTTTTGAGTCTCGGCCAGGCGTTGCTTCACGAAGGCGCGCATCCTTCCGCCCGAGGTGGTGATGGTCTTGCGATTGACCCGGTCGAGCTCGGCGACAAAGGCATTGGCCATACCGGCGGCGCGCCGTGGATCCTTGTCCTCCACGGTCACCGTGATGATTCCCTCATCGGTGGTTTCGAGAGTGACCCGATTTCCCAGGGCCGCGCGGGTGTTTTCCATGGTTTCGGCGCCGTAGACCTCCCGCAGCCCAAACCGCTGGATGACGGCGTCCTTGACGGTCTGACTTTTCATTATTCCCAACCAGAGATCCGCCGGGGAGCCCATTCCCAGGTAGGATCCCAGCATGCCCATGGCAATACCCTTGCCACCTCCGTCAGCGGAGCCGCCCATGAAGGGGCCGCCCATGGGGGAGTCTTGTTGAGGCAGGATGCTGGCGGTCGAGGAATATATTTTGGGAAGCATAAGGCTGATGATTACGGCGATAATCGAGGCGGACGCCGTGATGGCCGCGACCAGCCACCGCCGCTTGTAAATGACCCTGAAGTAGTCGAGCAGATTTATTTCTTGCTGTTCGGTCATCGTGGACCTAGAAAATCTTCAGGACGATGCCCGCGGTGAGCGCGATCTGGGAGATGATCTGGGTGATGTCTTTCACCTCTCGCAGCCAGAAGACGCGCTCTATGTTCACAGGGACCACCACGGTGTCGCCGGGGTCCAACCGCAGGCCGTAGAAACCGGTGAGCCACCGGCTGTTTTCGTCATCCCAGCTTATGCCGAACCAGCCTTCCTGCCGTTTGCTGATGACCGTGCCGTCGGCCTTGAGCACATAGGCGGCGCGCTCATTGGCATCGGAGGTGGTCCCGCCGGCCTTCCGCAGATAAGACCTTATGGTGGCGTCCGGATTGTAGATGAATGCCTCGGGGTTATAGACTTCGCCCATCACCTGGATGTATTCGGGCTTTCGGGGCACATAGAGGCAGTCACCGTTTTCCAGGGCGATGTTGGAGTTGGCCCCCTGGAGTTGTTCCGGCTCCCGCAGCTTGATGCCGATCCGCCCCAGGGCTTCCACGGTCCGCATGCGGGCGATGAAATTCTGCTGCCGCTCGGCCGCCGCGCGGTCCTGCGTTGCCTCTTCGGGGGAGAGGGCGCCCTGGACCATGCTCGCCGACTTGAGCTGCAGGTCCTGGTCCATCCGGTCCACCGATTCCTGCAGGCGGTCCTGCTGCAGCTTCTTGGCTGAAAGCCGGGTGAAAATGGCTCCCTTGAGATAGGCCTCGCTGGTGAACCCGCCAGCGCGTCGCAGCAGGTCAGACAGCCGCTCGCCCTTGGCCACCGCATAGATCCCCGGGAAGCACACCTCACCCGAGAGGGCAACGATCTGCTGCGTTTCCCATTGTGGCACGGAACGGACGAACAGATAGTCGTCGCCTTGCATCTCCAGGTTATGGGCCGCGTCCCCCGCCATGGCCAGGCCCAGGTCTATCTCCAGGCGCTCCGTGACCGGTCCCCCAGGCGTGATGTGAATGCGGCTCAACTCGGACTGTTGGCTGGCGTATCTCAGCAACCCTCCGGCATAGGTAAGCAGATCCCGGACGGTCATGCCCGGCTTGAGGCCGTAGACGCCGGGGTTCTTCACGGGCCCGGTTATGTGTGCCGTGCGTTCCACCAGGGCGGCCACGGGGTAGACCTTGAGCATGTCACCGCCCTGTAGCCTGACGTCTCCACTGGCCCCCGCCACGACCTGCTCCAGGTCGAATTCCAGGAGCCGCTGCTCCTTGCCTTCCTGCACCCGCAGCAACTGGAGGCGATTCTTGAAGCCGACGTCGTTGACGCCCCCCGCCAGGGCCAGGAGGTCGGTGGCCATGGTCTCGCTCTTGAGTTCGTATATGGCCGGTACGCGGACGTTGCCCGCCACAGCCACGAGAGGTCCTATCGCGGGGATGAAGATGACGTCCTCGGGCATGAGCCGGGCGTCGCCGGTTTTGTCACCGCGGATGAGGAGGTCGTATAGGTCGAGGCGGGCGATGGTGCGCCCGCCTCTCTTGAGCTGAATGTCCCGCATGGTGCCGGTCTTGCTGGGGCCGCCCGCGGCGAAGAGGGCATTGACCATGGTCGAGAAGGAGGAGATCGTGTAGCAGCCGGGCTGCTTGGCCTTACCGACCACGTAGATCTGAATGGCCCGCAGGCTGCCCATCGAGACATCGACGCTGATGCCGCGGTAGTAGCGCAGGAGGGCTTCCTTGATGAGGGCCGAGGCCTGGCTGAAGGTCAGGCCGGCCACGCGGAGCGTGCCGACGATCGGCAGGGTTATCTTGCCGTCCCGTCCCACCGGGCAATCATTTTGGGTGTTCACGCTGCCCCACACGGTGATGTGCAGGCCGTCGCCCGGGCCCAGAAGATAGTCCGGTCCCACCGGCAGCGCGTCGGCGGGGGCGAAGGTGGACGGCGCCTTGGAGAACATATCGTAGCCGAACTGGAACAACTCGGCCGCTATCTCCGGCGGCGCGTCCTGACGCACGTATTGTTCGAAGGGCGACGGCTTGACGGCCGCTGCCTCGGGGGGCGAATCCGGCTGGCTTGAAGGCGGCGCGCCGGGGATGGACGCCGGTGTCTGATTTGGCTTGGACGGCAGAGGGGTCGTCTGCATGGTCAGGGCCGTCTGGGCCGTCTGGGCCTTGAGCATTTCGGAATAGGGGAAGACGGTGCCGCCTGCCGCGCCGCTCGCCTGGCAAGGAAAAACGTGGTAAGCAAGGGTGAAAAGGCAAACGCCAAACCAAAACCGGCTTGAAACGGCCAGTGAGACCGCCAGAATGCGCCTGAGACTAGATCTGGGGATTTTCATTGAGAGAGTGTCGTTTCATGGCCGCTGACGGCGGCAGCCCAAGGTGATCCAGACTTTTGGGGCTGAGACTTGGGGAATACACTGAGTACAGTTCAGAGTCCTTTCGCGCGCTGTCTGCCGGCTCGAGGTGGGCTG
Organism: Pseudomonadota bacterium; assembly: GCA_043799175.1. Lineage (GTDB taxonomy): Bacteria > Desulfobacterota > JAZDOA01 > JAZDOA01 > JAZDOA01 > JAZDOA01. Next base: position 25,789 of record JAZDOA010000083.1, read on the forward strand.
GCCTCGATCCAGACTAAGCCGACCGCGTACTGGCTGATATACTGGAACCTGGGAAATGTCAAGCAACATGTGGCATCCTAAATCTCCGGGTAACAGGAGTATTTGCCTTGCTCCAGTCGAAGGCCTTCACGAATCGGAAATTGGCGCCGGGATCCCATATTGGGGAATTTGGAAAGAGGCCCGAGAGTTGCAAGAGAAAATGGAGCACGGTATTTACAGCCGCCGTGGGTTTGAATACCATAAGATCAAGTCCGTTGCGGCGGCCGGTCTCGGCCCGCGAGTGGCCGGCACGCCGCGCAATCCCATAAATCAGGTGGCTTAACCCTCAAGGATGCCTGTCATGACCAAAACCTTGGCCTTTATTCTGGCCGGCGGTAAGGGTGAGCGGCTTGGTCCGCTCACCAAAGACCGCGCCAAGCCGGCCGTGCCCTTCGGGGGCATATATCGGCTTATCGACTTCCCCCTGAGCAACTGCATAAACTCGGGGCTGCGTCGTATCTACGTGCTCCCGCAATATAAATCCGATTCGCTGGAGATTCACCTCCGGCTGGGCTGGACCATTTTCAACATGGAAATGGGGGAATTCATCCTCAGCATCCCACCCCAGATGAGGGTGGGGGAGGACTGGTACCGCGGCACGGCGGATGCCGTGTATCAGAACATCTATACCATCGAGAAATATCAGCCCCGCCAGGTGCTGATCCTTGCCGCCGACCACATTTACAAGATGAATTACGCCGAAATGCTCAATTACCACAAGCGTACCGGGGCCGACGTCACCGTGGCGGCCATCGAGGTGCCGGTGGAAAAGGCGAGGCACTTCGGTATTCTCAGCGTTGGGAAGCGCTCGGACGTAAGCGAGTTCACCGAGAAGCCGCCTCTCGAGGAGGCCACTACCGTGCCCGGCCATCCGGGGGTCTGTCTGGCCTCCATGGGGGTGTATATCTTCAATACCCAGGTGCTTTGCCGCCTGGTGGAGGAAGACGCCCGCTCGGTGGGCAGCCAGCACGACTTTGGGCGCAACGTCTTTCCCTCCATGATAGACCGCTACCGCGTCTTCGCCTACGAGTTCATCGACGAGAACCGCAAGACGGTGAAGTATTGGCGTGACGTCGGAACCCTGGACGCCTACTGGGAGGCCAACATGGACCTGGTGGGCGTGGATCCGCTGCTCAACCTCTACGACCGGGATTGGCCGCTACGCACCTATCAGCCGCAGTTGCCCCCGGCCAAGACGGTGTTCGCTCAGGAATTCGAAGGCGGGCGGCGCGGTCAGGCCCTGGACAGCATCATTTCGGCGGGCTGCATAGTCAGCGGAGGGCGCGTCAATCGCAGCGTGCTCTCTCCGGGCGTGCGGGTGAACTCCTACTCCGACGTTTCGGAATCGGTGTTGATGCACGGGGTGGAGATAGGCCGCTATTGCCGCATTCGTCGCGCCATCATAGAAAAGGACGTCTCGGTGCCGCCCGGCACCCAGATCGGCTACGACCTGGAAGAAGACCGCAGGCGTTTTGTCGTGACCGCGGGGGGCATCACCGTGGTCTCGAAAGGGGCGGAGCTTCGGGTCATGCGCGAGGTGGTCAACGCCTGACGGCCCTCGGGCGGCGAGACAATCAACGACGCCCGAGGGCCCTAAATCTCCGGGTAAGAATGCAGGTCGTCTGGGCGCCGATAGCCGGTGCGAATGCCGCGTCCTCGGGGGGTTTTTCGCCGACCGGCGGCAGGGCCGTGGTTGCAGCAGCCCTCTCTTTGATGTGGGTGGAATGAACGTCAGACGTACCCGAGGGCGGGGTGTGCGTGGCGCGGCTCGCGCCCGCCTCGGGGTCGGCGAAAAAACCTCTGCGGTGCGACCTCGCTTGGCTCTCAAAAAACGCCCAAGCGGTTCGAACCGGTTGCTCCTTTCACCAAACGGGTGAAACCGTGAAGTGACCGTTATGCCAGTAACTTCGCTATTCCACAGCATAAAATTGCATCTATGTAAATCTTAGCCGGAGATTAGGGAGGGCCACCCCCTGTGTTTAGGGGTTGTTCGGGGGCGTCCAGGTGCCACCAGGGGCCTGATTCAGGGAGATCCGCACCTTGGTGGGGGAGAGTGACCAGGCAGCCCCGTTGGCATCATCAAAGAGGGCGCCCATCCCCAGGGTCACCAAGTTGCCCAGGTAATACTTCCACTCATTCAGCCTGCCCTCGATGACCACCGTCTGCGGCGCGTAGCCTTCCTTCTCGAAGACCAGGGTGTAGTTCTTGGTTTCCCGGTGGAGCCAGATCTTGGTGGGCGTGGCCACCGTCCGGTACGGCAGCCCGTCCTTGAGTATGCGCACCATGGCGCCAGGCGGGTCGGAATCTATGAGCACCTCTTGTCGCGATATCCCCGTGCCCGTTACCTTGTTTACACAAGTGGCGCAGCCTCCGGCCATGAAGACGGATACCAGGACGGCGGCGAGCGCCGAGAGGCGCAATGCTGGAGATGGTTTCATTTTAACCCCCTGCCAAAGGATTCCCGCCCTCCGCGCCGAGGCCGCTCTTGGCTGTGGCGTCATGGTCCGTTGGGCTTCAGTTCCCAGGCCAAGTTGTTGCAAGAAGAGTTCCAAGACAGGCCAAGAAGAGTTTCGCGTTCCATAGACCAGCCTCGCCGAGTCGCTGTCGGGAGACGGTGTTCGAAATTAAATGTAACAGATTATTTTTACTGATTGGTAGAATAAAAATTATTGACATCGCTGCCGGCCCGCGCTACGCTCCTTCTTTAGCGTGGGGGGGGGGCGTGGAACGGACCGGAGCCGAGCAAGCCGACGCAAAATCTGGCGGCCAGACCGAGAGCGGGGTGCTCGTCAGGCTGCGCGGGGCTTTGCCTTCCCTGAATCGGGCCGCCCGCCAGGTGGCGGATTTCATTCTCTCGGACCCTGAACGGGTCATCCGTCTTTCCGTCAGCGAGGTGGCCATCCAAGCCAGGGTGAGTGATGCCACCGTGGTGCGCCTGGCCCGCCTCATAGGCCTTCGCGGCTACCAGGACCTCAAGATCACCGTGGCCCGCGATCTCGTCTCCCCGCTGGACAGCCTGCTTGAAGATCTCGAGGCGGAAGACCCCCCGGACGCGGTCCTGCGCAAAGTTTTCGCCGCCAATGCGCGCTGCCTGCAAGATACCCTGCGGGTGCTTGACCCCGCTGAGGTTGCCCGGGCGGCCACGCTGCTCGGGCGCGCGCGCAGGGTTCTGGTGATAGGGGTAGGCACCTCGGCGCCCAACGCCCACGACGCCGCCAACAAGCTCTTTCGGTTGGGGCTGAGTTGCGAGGCGGAGACCGACGGTCATCTTCAGCTCATGAAGGCGGCCTTGCTGGCCAGGGAAGACTGCGTGCTGGCCATCAGCCACTCCGGCTCCACCAAGGATCCCATCGAGACCCTGCGGGTGGCGGCCGAGCGAGGGGCGGCCACCATCTGTATCACCAACAATTCGCTTTCGCCCATAACCAAGGTGGCCAGAGTGCGGCTGGTGACGGCCTCGCGGGAGACCATGTACCGCTCCGAGGCCATGAGCTCCAGGGTGGCCCAGGCCACCATTATTGATGCCTTGTTCACCCTCGTGGCCATGGCCGACCACAACCGGAGCCGACACCACATCAAGCTTATCGAGGACGCCATCGTGGTGAAACAGTACTGAAGGCAAAAAGGTACAAGCCTTGAACGACATCGACCTTCGTTCCTACGTATTTCTGGACAGCCTTCAGCCCCAGTTGGCTTCTTTCATGGGCACCACGGCCCACGGTTTCCTGCCGGTGCCGGGCGTGGCCTCGCTCTGGATCGAAACCGCTCCGGGGCTGGTCATCAACCGCCTGATGGACGTCGCCCTCAAGGCCACCGGCTGCCAGCCGGCGGTGCAGGTGGTGGAGCGGGCCTATGGGCTGTTGGAGGTTCACGACCTGGACAAGGGCAAGGTGCTGGCGGCGGGGCAGGCGGTGCTGAGCTACCTGGGGGCGGAAGAGAGCTCGCGCCACAAGCCTAGGGTGGTTTCCTCCGAGATCATCCGCGGGGTGGAGGCCTACCAGTGTCAGCTCATCAACCGCGGACGCCGGGGCAGCATGATCCTGCCCGGCGAATCGTTGCTCATCCTGGAGACGGTGCCCGCCACCTACGTCGCCATCGGCTGCAACGAGGCCGAGAAGGCAGCCCGGATCAAGCTCAACGAGCTCAAGCCCTACGGGGCCTTCGGGAGGCTATATATGTCCGGGCCGGAGGCGGAAATCGACGCCGGGCGCGAGGCGGCCCTGGCCGTGCTGGGCGCCATGTCCGGCCAGGAATTGCCCGCCAGGCACTAAGTTTCAACATACCGTACCAAGGAGGAAAGAAATATGCCTGAAGCCTTAGGCATGATCGAAACAAAGGGATTCGCGGCCATGGTCGAGGCGGCCGACGCCATGGTGAAGGCGGCCAGGGTGGAGCTGGTCGGATACGAAAAGGTGGGCGGTGCCTACGTGACGGCCATCGTCCGGGGCGACGTGGCGGCCGTGAAGGCGGCCACCGAGGCCGGGGCGCGCAGCGCGGAGCGCGTGGGCGAGCTCATAGCGGTCCACATCATACCGCGGCCCCACCTCAACCTCGACCTGGTGCTGCCGCTGGGCCGCAAGGCCGAGGCCGAGCAGGAGGGCGGCAGGGCCGCCGGCCAAAGCTCCGGCACCCAGGGGCCTCGGTAAAGAGCCGGGGCGGCAGGGCCGCCAGCCAATCGCCGGCACCCAGGAGCCTTGGTAAAGCCCGGCCAGTCTTCGAGGGTGCCGGTTACCTGTCGGCGTTGCCGACAGGGTGTGGGTTCCAGGCCGCCCTCTTTGAGTGGATGAAGATACTTCCGAGGTATGTGAGGGCGGAATTTGCCCGGCGCGGCTCGCGCCCGACAGGGCGTGGTTGCAGGCCGCCCTCTCTAAGTGGATGAAGATACTTCCGAGGTATGTGAGGGCGGAATTTGCCCGGCGCGGCTCGCGCCCGACAGGGCGTGGTTGCAGGCCGCCCTCTCTGAGTGGATGAAGATACTTCCGAGGTATGTGAGGGCGGAATCTGCCTGGCGCGGCTCGCGCCCAGGGCCGCCGGCCAAAGCTCCGGCACCCGTGAAACTCGGTAAAGACCGGAACACCTTAGAGGGTGCCGGTTGCCTGTCGGCGGCTGGTACTTGGTTGCAGTAATTCCTAACGCGGATCTTGGGTGTTTCCGTTCGTGCTGATGTATAGAAGCACGAACACCAGTGGTTCGCCCTTCGATACCTCAGGACGAACGGTTTTGAAGCCAGGTTAATGGGTTACGCAACTAGGTACTAGACGCCTCGCGCCTTTAGCCGGAGATTTAGAGGATGGTTTTATGCAACTGGGCCTGGTGGTGGGCACTTTGGTGGCCACCCGCAAGGATGAGCGCCTGAGTGGGCTGAAGTTCCTGGTGGTCAGGGACCTGGGGCTTGATATGAGCCAGTCGGGTTCGGGGGTGGTGGCCGCCGATGCCGTGGGCGCGGGGCGGGGCGAGGTGGTGTTGTATGCCACGGGCAGCTCCGCCCGGCAGACGGCCCTGACCGACGGCAAGCCCGTTGACGCGGCCATCATGGCCATAGTGGACAGCTTCGACGTCGACGGCGTCGAGAAATACCGGAAGGGATAGCCGCGGTGGCCGAGCGGGCGGCGGGCATCAGCCCGGAGCTGATCAATGAAGTGGTGGAGCGGGTGGTCGTAAGGCTCAAGGGCGGCCCCTGTTCCTGCCGGGGGCAGCAGGCGGGGGCGCCTGAGGTGGCCGAGGACAGCGGCAGCTTCAAGGTGCTGGACGATGCCGTGGCGGCGGCCCGCGAGGCGCAGGCGGCCCTCGATGCCGGCGGGCTGGATCTGCGGCGGGTCGTGGTGGCCTCTATCCGCGAGGTCTGCCTGCCCGAGGTGGAGCGCCTGGCCCGGCTGGCGGTGGAGGAGGCGGGCTACGGGCGGGTGGAAGACAAGATCTTCAAGAACCGCCTGGCGGTGAGCAAGACGCCGGGCTGCGAGGTTCTGCGGTCTCGCGCGGTCTCGGGAGACCACGGCCTGACCCTCACCGAGCGTGCTCCCTGGGGCGTGATTGGCTCCATAACCCCGGTAACCAACCCTACCGAGACCATAATCTGCAATTCCATAGGCATGATAGCCGCGGGCAACGCCGTGGTGTTCAACCCCCACCCCGCCGCCGCCAAGGTCTCCAACCTGGTCGTGCACCTGGTGAACGAGGCCTCGCGGCGGGTGGGCGGGCCGCCCGATCTGGCCACTTCCACCGTAAGCCCAACCATCGAGAGCGCCCAGGCCCTCATGCGCCACCCCGAGGTCAACCTGCTGGTTGTCACTGGGGGGCCGGGGGTGGTGAAGGCCGCCTTGGGCAGTGGGAAGAGGGCCATCTGTGCCGGTCCTGGCAACCCCCCCGCCGTGGTGGACGAGACGGCCGACCTGGCCCAGGCGGCGCGCGACTTGGTGCGCGGCGCCTCGCTGGACAACAACATCGTCTGCGTGGTGGAGAAGGTCATTATTGTCGTGGAACAGGTGGCCGGCCGCCTCATGGCGCTGCTGGAGGAGGCCGGCGCGCGCCGGCTGAGCCCCGAGGAGCTGCTCAGGCTGACCCCGCTGCTCTTCGAGGGCGACCCCGCCAGGCACCTGCCCAACCGCCGCATGGTGGGCAAGAATACGGAGGTCATATTGAAGGCCGCGGGCCTGGCCTGCCCGCCCGAGGCGCGCCTGGCCTTTGCCGAGTGCCCGGCGGACCACCCCCTGGTGCTCACCGAGCAGCTCATGCCCGTGCTTCCCCTGGTGCGGGTTCGCAACGTTGAGGAGGCCATAAGGCTGGCCGTGAAGGTCGAGGGCGGCAGACGGCACACGGCCGTCATGCACTCGCGCGACATCGCCAGTCTCTCGGCCATGGCCCGCGCCTGCAACGCCTCGATCTTCGTCAAGAATGGCCCTTCCTTCGCGGGCCTGGGGCTGGAGGGCGAGGACTATTGCTCTTTCTCCATCGCCAGCCCCACCGGAGAGGGCCTCACCAACGCCACGCATTTTACCCGGGAGCGCCGCTGCACCCTCAAAGACTACTTCAGGATTATCTGATGGAGCCGGCACTGGGCCTGATAGAAACCAAGACCATAGTGGCGGGCATCGAGCTGGCCGACGCCCTGTGCAAGCGGGCCCCGGTGGTTCTGCGGCGCCTGTTCACCCTTACCCCCGGCAAGATGATAATCGTCTTCACCGGAGACGAGGCCCCGGTGGAGGAGAGCTGGCGCCGGGGGCTGGAGGTCGCGGGAGAGGCCGTGCTCGACTCGCTGTTTCTGCCGGCGGTGGAACCACGGGTGGCCGGCGCGCTGTTCTCGGGCGGCCCACGGTGCCCAGTGGGGCCAGGAGAGGCCCTGGGCGCGGTGGAGACCCTGTCCGTGGCCTCCTGCGTGGTGGCGGCGGATGTCGCGCTGAAGGCGGCACGGGTGGATCTGATCGAACTTCGGCTGCGGCGGGAGCTGGGCGGCAAGGGTTACTTTCTCATCTGTGGCTCGCACGGGGACACCGAGGCGGCCCTGGAGGCGGCCGCGCTGCGGCTGGCGGAGGTTGACCCCCCCATGCTGGCGGGCACCCTGCTCATCCCCCGGCCGCACGACGACATGCTGCGCGAGCTTCTGGCCGCCAACGAGGCATCGGCATGGAGCTAGGACGGGTCAGGGGCAGACTGGTCGCCACCCAGCGCGCCGACAACCTCGACGGGGTGAAGTTCCTGATCGTCCAGCCGCTCAATGAGCGCCTGGATCCCGTCGGGAGCCCGCTGGTGGCCGTGGATGGGGTCGCCCAGGCCGGCCCGGGAGATCTGGTCTACTGGGTCAAGGGCCGCGAGGGGGCCATGGTGTTGCCAGAACATTTCGCCTGCGTGGACGCCGGCATAGCCGGCATAGTGGACGCGGTGGATCTGGAAGAGGAGAAGTCCTGATGCAGGCCGCAAGGGTTTTGGGGACAGTCACCTCTACGGTGAAACACCAGGCCTTCCGCGGGCTCAAGCTGTTGGTCGTGCAGCCCTTCTTCGGCGGCAGGCCCCAGGGGCGCAGCTTCCTGGCCGTCGACTTCGCCCAGGCGGGCGTGGGAGACACCGTGCTGGTGGTGCGCGAAGGCAGCTCCACCCGGCAGTTGCTGGGGCGGGAACTGGCCCCGGTGCACGCGGCCGTGGTGGGCATCGTGGACGGTATTTTCCCCCCCGAGGAGGAGTCATGAGGCCGGAGCACGAAATCCGCAAGGACATCGTCCTCATCTGCCGCCGCCTGAGCGAGCGGGGCTTCATCGCCGCCTCAGACGGCAACGTCAGCGTGCGTCTCCAGGGGCCGGGCGGCGCCGGGCGCCTGCTCATCACCCCCTCGGGGCTGCACAAGGGCTTCATCAAGGAAGACGACCTGGTGCTGTGCGATATGTCCGGCAAGGCCCTGCGGGGCCGGGGCAAGCCCTCGTCCGAAATCCTCATGCACCTTCAGGCCTACCAGCTCCGGCCGGACGTCAATGCCGTGGTCCATGCCCACCCGCCCTTGGCCACGGCCTTCACCATCGCCAAGGTCTCCCTGGCCAGGTGCGTGCTGCCCGAGGTGGTGATTACCATGGGCACCATTCCCACCACCGCCTACGCCACCCCCTGCACCGCCGAGGGGCCGGAGGTCATAAAGGACCTGATCGGCGACCACGACGCCCTGGTGCTGGACCGCCACGGCACCCTTACCGTGGGCAAGGATCTCTTCGAGGCCTACGGCAAGTTGGAGAAGATCGAACACACCGCCCAGGTCACCCTGGCCGCCCGCATGCTGGGTAACCTCACCCTGCTTAACGAATCGCAGTTGGCCCGCCTGGAGCATCTGGCCCCGGAGCGGGTGCGTCGCGCCGCCGCCGACCCCGCCTGCCTCGGCTGCGGGGCCTGCCAGCCGGCGGACGCCCCGGCAGACCGCGAGGCCATAGGCAGGTTGGTGGCCCAAGAGCTGAAGCGGGTACTGGGCGGTCGGGACTCCGGCACCCATGAACCTTAGCGAAAACCGCACCGCCCGAGAGGGCGCCACCCAGGTTAATGCCAAGCTTATTGGGCTAACACGGGCGCATAATTAAGATAACGTCGCTTGCGTCTGCCCACGGGCTGTAGTATACTTTTTATCTTTTCCGGTTTCTAAATTCCCCATGAAAGAACTACTAAAATTCGTCAGCAGACCCAGTCGCTATCTGGGATGCGAGATAAACGCGGTGCGCAAGGCGCCGGCGGGACGGCTTCGCGTCGCCCTGGCCTTCCCGGATCTATACGAGGTGGGGATGTCCCACCTGGGCATCCAGATCCTCTACGATATTCTCAATGCCCAGGAAGGCGTGGCGTGCGAGCGGGTCTTCGCCCCGTGGCCTGACATGGCGGCGGTGCTGCGCCGGAGGGGCCTGCCGCTGGCGACTCTGGAGTCGGACACCCCCCTGGCCGAGTTCGATATTCTGGGCTTCAGCCTGGAGTATGAACTCTCTTACAGTAACGTGCTGGAGATGCTCTCCCTGGCCGGGTTGCCCTCGCGGTCGGCGGAGCGCACCGAGGCCCACCCCCTGATTCTGGGCGGGGGGCCGTGCTGCTTCAATCCCGAGCCCCTGGCGGAGTTTTTTGACGCCTTCCTGCTCGGAGACGGCGAAGAGGCCGTGGTGGAAATCAGCCAGGCCGTCGCCGCCTGGAAGGCTGCCCGAGGCAGCCGCCCCGAGCTGCTGGAGCGGCTTGCCGCCATCCGGGGCGTGTATGTTCCCTCCTTCTTCGAGGCGCGCTACCGGCCTGACGGCGAGTTTGAGCGGGTGGTCGCGCTCCGTCCGGGCCACGAGCGGGTGGAGCGGCGCATCCTGGTGGATCTGACCACGGCGCCGGTCCCCGAAAGGCCCCTGGTCTCGGCCGCGCAACTCATTCATGACCGGCTTCGGATAGAGCTGGCCCGAGGCTGCACCAGGGGCTGCCGTTTCTGTCAGGCCGGCATCATCTACCGGCCAGTGCGCGAGCGCGCCCCCCAAAGGGTGCTGGAGCTGGCCGAGCGCGCCCTTGCCGCCAGCGGTTTTGAGGAGCTTTCGCTGCTGAGCCTGAGCGCGGGAGACTACGGCTGCCTGGCGCCGCTGCTGCGCGAGCTGGTTGACCGGCACTACCCCCAGCGCGTGGCCCTGAGCCTGCCCAGCCTGCGGGTGGGCACCCTGCGGCCCGAGGTGATAGAGCAGGTCCGCCGGGTGCGCAAGACGGGCTTCACCCTGGCCCCGGAGGCGGCCACGGAGAGGCTGCGCCGGGTGATCAACAAAGACATCTCCGAGGAGCGGCTGATCGAGACGGCCAGGGATGCCTATAGCGCCGGCTGGAACCTGCTCAAGCTCTACTTCATGGTCGGGCTGCCCACCGAGACCGCTGAAGACCTGGCGGCCATCCCCGGACTCATCCATGCCGTATCGGGCGCCCTGGGGCGCGGCCGCCGGCAGGTCAACGCCAGCCTGTCGGTCTTCATCCCCAAGCCGCACACCCCGCTGCAGTGGGAGCGGGCGGTGGGGCCGGAGGAGGCCAGGGCCAAACTGGATTGGCTCAAGGGTCACCTCACGGCACGCTGGATAAAGCTGAAGTGGAGCAACCCCGAGCAGAGCCTGCTCGAGGCCGTCTTCTCCCGTGGTGACCGGCGGCTGGGCGCGGTGCTAGAAGAGGCGCACCGGCTGGGGTGCGGCTTCGATTCCTGGAGCGACCAGCTGCGGCCGGATCTGTGGCGGGAGGCCTTCGCGCGCGCCGGGCTGGACCCGCTCTCTTACCTGCGGGAGCGTGACCCCGATGGGGGCCTGCCGTGGGGTCATCTCCACACCGGTGTCACGCCGGAGTATCTGCGGCGGGAGCGGGAGACGGCCCTCGGGGATCAACCCGCCTTCACCCCTGACTGTCGTCAGGCGGGCTGCCTGAATTGTGGGGTCTGTTCGGGCGAGGTTGGGCCGCGGTTGGTGGATTCCGGCGACCTGAACGGAAAAAATCACTCTGCCGGCGAGGCGGCCGCGCCGCCAATGAAGCCGGCGGCCCAAGTCGTGCTGAACCCACGCCGGCTGCGCATCCACTACGCCAAGCTGGAAGGTGCCAGATACCTCAGCCACCTGGAGATGGTCCGCCTCATGTACCGGGCCTTCCGGAGGGCTGGCATACCGGTGGCCTATACCCAGGGCTTTCATCCCCTGCCCCGGCTATCGTTCGGCAAGGCACTGCCCGTCGGAGTGGAGAGCCTGGCCGAATATCTCGATGTCGAGCTGGCGCCTGGCACCCGGCCGGTGGACTATCCCGCCCCGCTGGTGGCCAAGAGACTGGGTGATGTCCTGCCCGAGGGTCTCAAGGTGTTGGGGGTCGAGGAGGCGCCACCGGGCAGGAAACTCAAGCCGCCCGCCGAGGAAACCTACGCCGTCAGCCTGGACGGCCAGGTCAGGCCGGGGCTGAAAGAGGCAGCCCAGGCCTTCCTGCGCCTGTCCGACTGCCGGGTGGAGGTCGAAGGCCGCAAGGGGGTGCGTACCGCGGATCTGCGCGGCCTGGTCAGCAGGCTGGAGGTGGAAGATGACGGCTCGCTGCGTCTGGTCCTGAGATTGCAAACGTCTGAGGTTCAGTTGCGCCCCGAGGTGGTGCTACGCCACGTCTTCGGCCTGACGGACGAGGAAGTGGCGTGGCTAACCGTGCTGAAGGTGGGCTGATAGGGCCAGGCGGCGGCGGGGCGCCCCGGAGGCAGGCGTGGATCTCTGGATAGGACTAGCGGTAGTGTCAGTTGTTTTGATCTTTCTGGTCTGGTGCCGCTTGTATGATCTCTTGATGGAAATGATAGTGGATCTGATATTGGACTCCTTGTTCTGGTGGTGAGCGCGCCTGATCTGGTGGTCTCATGACAACTGAGCTGGTAATAAATGTCCAGCCCTGGGAAACGCGGGTGGCCCTGGTCGAGAACGACCAGGTGGTGGAGTTCTATCTCGAACGTTCGCGGGAGCGGGGCATGGCGGCCAACCTCTACAGGGGGCGCGTGGTGCGCGTGCTGCCGGGCATGCAAGCCGCCTTCGTGGATATTGGTCTGCCCAGGGCGGCCTTCCTGCACGCCGGCGACATTCAGGCGCGGGTCGAGGACGTCCACGATCTGGTCAACGCCACCAGCCTCGGTGAGCCGGTGCGCGGCGGCGCGGGCCTCCTCATCGAGGATCTGGTAAGAGAGAACCAGGAAATCCTGGCTCAGGTGGCCAAGGAGCCCATAGGCAGCAAGGGTGCCCGCATCACCACCTACATTTCGCTGCCGGGCCGACACCTGGTATTGATGCCGGGTATGCAGCACGTCGGGGTGTCCCGGCGCATCGAGGACGAGACCGAGCGGCTGCGGCTGCGGGACATAGTCGAGGCCATGCGCCCCGAGGGTTTTGGCTTCATCTTGCGGACGGCCAGCGAGGGCGTCGACGGCTCCAAGCTCGCCGCGGAGATGGAATTCCTGCTCAAGCTGTGGCGCGATCTGGAAGAGCGCTACAGCCGTGCCCCCGTGCCCAGCCTGATCTACCGCGACCTGAACGTCACCCTGCGGGCGGTGCGCGATCTGTTCACCAAGGAGGTAGACCGCCTCGTGGTGGACAACCGGGACTCCTACCACGAAATACTGGAGTTCGTTGACACCTTCATGCCCCCCTTGCGCCATAGCGTGGAGCTCTATGAGAAGTCCGAGCCTGTTTTCGACGCCTATGGCCTCGAAACCGACCTGGTCCGGGCACTGGCCCGCAAGGTCTGGCTCAAGAGCGGGGGCTATATAGTCATAGAGCGCACCGAGGCCCTGGTGGTGATAGACGTCAATACGGGCCGCTACGTGGGCAAGCGCAACCTGGAGGAGACCATCCTCAAGACCAACCTGGAGGCGGTCAAGGAGATAGCCTATCAGCTGCGGCTGCGGGACATCGGCGGAATCATCATCACCGATTTCATCGACATGGAAAAAGAGGCCGACCGGGAGAAGGTCTACTCCTCGCTCATCGAGGCCCTCAGGCGTGACCGCAGCAGGACCAAGGTCCTGCCCATGTCGCAGCTGGGTCTGGTGGAGATGACCCGCAAGAGAGTCCGGGGCAGCCTGGCCGATACCCTGCTGGAACCCTGCTTCTATTGCGACGGGGAGGGCAGCCTGGCCAATCGGCTGGCCCTCTGCTTCGATATCTTCCGGGAGACCGAGCGGCGCGCGGCGCAGTCCGTCGGGGAGAACCTCTTCGTGTCGTGCCACCCCGAGATAGCCGACATCCTGGCCGACGAGGAGCGCCATTCCGTGGAGGAACTGGAGACGCGCCTCCGGCGGCGGCTGGTCATTCGGGCCGACCCGAAGCTGCATCTGGAGCAGTATGAAGTAGAAGTCTTCTGAGGCGGCTGGGCCGCCGGCCAGACGCGGCGCCCATGCTCTCTCTGGGCTACCGGAATGCTGCCGAGGGCGCCGAAAAGACCCGCTGCCGTTGGGGCGACGGGGGGGGGCACTGAATCTTTCGCCAAGCAGTTCTGTTTTGATGAAAACCGGCCTGCCCTTGAGGGAGGTCGACGCCGGGCATTTGACTTTTACCGCCCCCATGCTTTACTAGTTATCGCTAGTTCTTCGGAAAGGATTGGTCCAATGGCGGTAGTGGTTGTCATCGGAACCCAATGGGGTGACGAGGGCAAGGGGAAGGTTATCGATATCCTGACCGACAAGGCGGACCTCGTCGGTCGTTTCCAGGGGGGGGCCAACGCTGGCCACACCATCGTGGTGGATGGTCGCCAGTTCATCCTGCACCTGATTCCCTCGGGGGCGCTGCACGCGGGCAAGCGCTGTCTCATCGGCAACGGCGTGGTGCTCGACCCGAAGGTCCTGCTGGAAGAGATAGACAAGCTCCGGGCCGCCGGGGTGGAAATGGGTCCCGAAAGGCTGGCGGTAAGCGAGCGGGCGCAGATCATCATGCCCTACCACCGCGCCATAGACTGCGGCCGCGAGGAGCGCAAGGGCAAGGGCAGGATCGGCACCACCGGTCGGGGCATCGGCCCCTGCTACGAGGACAAAGTCGCCCGGGGCGGCATCCGCACCACCGACCTCATCAACCGGGAACGACTCCACGAAAAGCTCCGGAGCCACGTCGCGGAGAAGAACTTCTATCTGGATCAATGCCTGCGCTGCAACCGGCTGGACCCCGAAGCGGTCTGGGAGGAGTATGCCGCCTACGGCGAGCGCCTGCGGCCCTATGTGGCCAACGTCTCGCTCCAGATCCACCAGGCCCTCAAGGAGGGGAAGAACATCCTCCTGGAGGGGGCGCAGGGCACCCACCTCGACGTCGATCATGGCACGTATCCCTTTGTAACCTCGTCCAACACGGTGTCCGGTGCCGCCTGCGCGGGCATAGGCATCGGGCCGACCAAGCTGGACCACGTCGTCGGTCTGGTAAAGGCCTACACCACCAGGGTGGGAGCGGGACCCTTTGTCACTGAACTGACGGACGACATCGGCGACCGCATCCAGAGCAAGGGCGCGGAGTTCGGGGCCACCACCGGCAGAAGACGCCGTTGCGGCTGGCTCGATGCCGTCCTGGTGCGAGAGGCGGTAAGGCTCAGTGGCATAGATTTTCTGGCCATAACCAAGCTCGACGTCCTGTGCGGTCTGGACACCATCAGGATTTGCACGGCTTATGAGCTCGACGGCCAAAGGATCGAGGCCATGCCCGCCGACGCGGCCGATCTGGCGCGCTGCCGCCCCATCTATGAGGATCTGCCGGGCTGGCCCGAGGAGATCGGCTCCGTCCGCGCGCTGGCCAAGCTGCCGCCGGCGGCCCGAAGGTATCTGGATAGAGTAGAAGATCTGTGCGAGGCGGAGGTGTCTTTGGTCTCGGTCGGCCCAGCTCGTGGCGAGACCATCATGCTCAAGGACGTCTTCAGCGCGACCGCCGCGCGGGGAGACGGGCAGGAGGTTTTTTTGAGCCATGACTGAGGGCGTCAGGGGAACAAAGACCGAGAAGAACCTCATGGTGGCCTTCGCCGGGGAGTCGCAGGCCCGGAACCGCTACACTTATTCGGCCTCGGCGGCCCGCAAGGCCGGCTACGAGCAGATAGCGGCCATCTTCCTGGAGACGGCCGACAACGAAAAGGAGCACGCCAAGCGCTTCCTCAAGTTCCTCAAGGAAACGGGCGGAGAGGTCTCCATAGAGGCCTCTTACCCGGCCCACTTTAGCGACGACACCGCGGCCAACCTGCGCGCGGCCGCCGGCGGGGAGCACGAGGAGTGGTCCCGGCTGTATCCGGGCTTCGCCGAGGTGGCCGAAACGGAAGGTTTTTCGGCCGTGGCCACGGCCTTCCGCGAAATAGCCAGGGTGGAGGCCGAGCACGAGAGGCGCTACCTCGCGCTGCTGGCCAACCTGGAGCGGGGCGAGGTCTTCAGGAAAGAGCGGCCCGCCAAATGGCACTGCCGCAACTGCGGCTACGTGGCGGAGGGCGAGGAGGCCCCCAAGACCTGCCCCGCCTGCCTTCATCCGCGGGACTATTTTGAGCTGCTCGCCGAAAACTACTGATAATTCCGAAGCGGCAGTCCATTAACGAGGGAGCAGGCAGGGTGGTTCACGTCATAGACGACAGGCTTGATAGAAAAAGCGTCGAGATAGGTGGCGAACTCATGCTCCTGTCGGACGTCCTGGAGGCGCTGGAAGATATCGTCTGCTACACCAGCCTCTACCTGCGCATATCACAGAGCGCGGTCTCGGCCACCTCGTTCAAGAGTGACGGCTCCCCCCGGTCCAGCCACGATCTGCTCACTGCCCGCATCATGAAGCAGTTCATAGACATTTATCTGCCCCAGTGCAACGTCGAGGGCGAGGATATCATCCCCACGGACAAGGGCAGTGATGCCACCATCATTTGTGACGCCCTGGACGGCACCCGGGCCTACCTGAGCCACGACCTGTCCATAGCCACCTGCGCCACCCTGGTGCTGAAAGGCGAGGTGGTGGCCTCATATCTGCACAACCCCATCAGCCAGCGAAGCTTCTTTTATGTTGACGGCCAGAGCTACGTGAAGCGGTTCGGCTACTCCCGCAACCCGGTCCACGAGCTGCCGCAGAAGACGTCCATGCACCTGCGCACCAACGACCCCCGCAGCCTGAGCGAGATTGAAAACTGTCGCCTGCTGGACCTCTACCCCACCATGGACCACGAGAACGACCCG
The DNA here is from genome assembly GCA_043799175.1 of Pseudomonadota bacterium. Taxonomy (GTDB): domain Bacteria; phylum Desulfobacterota; class JAZDOA01; order JAZDOA01; family JAZDOA01; genus JAZDOA01. The sequence goes on from JAZDOA010000083.1 coordinate 41,966, forward strand.
GTGCGCCTGGGCCTCGACAGGCTGAGGTTTGCCGTCTGGGGCAGCGACCGCACCTCGGGCCGCAGCATCAACATGGCCTTGGCCCGCGCCGCCGAGGGCAGCTACAACATCCTGGTCTTCAAGCCCCAGGGGGGCGGCGTCAAGGTCAACCTGCGCTACATCATTCACGGGTGGGCCATCATCCGGGGGGCCGGCATGGGCCTGGTCGATCTGGCGACCCTCCAGCCCATCGACGATCCCCTCATCGACCTCGAGCAATGCCCCTCCGGCCTGGCCTTTTTCTCCAGCCGCGCCATCATGGAGAAGGCCGTCCCCTACATCGCCCCGCAGCTCACGCTGGCCGAACGCATTCAGGCCGGTCTGGCCTGACACCAAGGGGCCACCGCCGGATGAGGGAGAGCTACCCCTTTATCAAGATCAAGTGAGGGGGTATGAATTTGGGATTACGTGGCGGCGGACGGTCTCTTCGATGAGCCGGAGGGAAAAGGGTTTGGCCAGCAGCTCCCGCCGTGCCGAGCGGGCGATTCCGTCCGCCTCGCCCCAGGCGGACATTATGACCACGGGGATACCGTGCCAGTCCGCCCTGGTGGTGAGACGCCGGAGCAGCTCGATACCGTTGGCGTCGGGCAGCAGCAGGTCGAGCAGGATGAGATCAGGCGGCGGACCCTCTTCCAGACAGGCCATGGCCGCTCCACAGCTGTGGGCCAGCTTGCACTGGTAGCCGTCGCCGCGGAGCGCCAGGGCCAGCACGACGCAGGTGGCTTCGTCGTCATCGACGATCAGGATACTGGAGGCGTTCATGGTTCCCGGACTGGAGGGGTTGGGTACATTACAGCCGGTGAGCCCTATCGGGTTGCATGTAGTACAGCCAGGAACCCGCAGTCAAGAAAAATAGTGAAATTAGGTAGTAACGCCTATTGCTTGGCCGGAGTAATGGGCATCTCCGGTGGCAACCCTTCTTGAAGGGATCCGTGTCTTCACCCTGTCCGCCCGCTATACATCTTCGCCGCGTTCGGCGCGTTCGGCGCTGTAGGTGGCCGCGCTCTTCAGGAACAGGCCGACCACCACGAACCAGACTCCGCCTATTGGATCCCCAAAGGCGAAGCGTGCCAGCCCCAGCAGGACGATCAGCCAGCCTACCACCACCCCGGCCGTGGTGGCCATCAGGGTAGAGCGCTTCAGGTTTTCCGTCTTCCACCAGAGAATGGCCCGCAGTGCCCTCCCGCCATCCAAGGGAAAGCCGGGAATGATGTTGAAGATCCCCAGCAGGGCGTTGACAATGACCAGATAGCCGAGGACGGCCAGGAGCGCGGCTGGTCCCGGCACGGCCAGGTACAGGCCGTAGAAGAAGACAGCCAGCGCGAAGCTCGACATCGGGCCGGAGATGGCAATCTGGAACTCCGCCCCCGGATCCTTGGGTGCCTCGGCGAGGTTGGAGACGCCCCCAAAGAGGAAGAGGGTTATGCCGCTGATGTGCAACCCTTTGCGTATGGCGATCAGGGAGTGGGTAAGCTCGTGGGCGAGCACGCAGGCGAAGAGCAGCACGGCCGCCAGCGCTCCCAAGCCCCAGTGGATCCCCGGTCCCTGATGCGGCAGCACGGCCGGAAAGTAGCCCTCGGCCAGGCTCCAGGTGACGAGGGCGAAGATAATCAGCCACGTGCGATTCACGAAAACGTCGATCCCGGCGATCCGCATGATCCGTAGCCCCCTCAAGGGAACTTCAGGCGGCTCGTGGCGCTCGTTGCTCTGTTCGGGTTCGGCCATGGGTTTCGTCCCCTGTGTAGCGACAAACAATTCCACTATCAGGAACATAAGGCTCCGATTGGGTCGGGCAAGGCATGGCGACACTCCAAAACGGCGGCGGTATGCAGTTGACACGGCGTGGTCGCGGATGCTAAACGTCGTGAGGTGTCATTCGGCTAGAGGAGTGTCTTTTGGGAGGGATGGCCGAGTGGTTTAAGGCGGCGGTCATGAAAACCGTTGACCGAAAGGTCCGTGGGTTCGAATCCCTCTCCCTCCGCTCGGAATTTATTACGGAGAGATGGCCGAGTAGGTTTAAGGCGCTCGCCTGCTAAGCGAGTGTAGGGCCTTAAAAGTCCTACCGAGGGTTCGAATCCCTCTCTCTCCGCCATCACCATTGGCGGTCCCAGACTACACAGCACGAAGCGACAGATAGCCAGCGCCAGGCAATCATCAGGATGGCAGAGCAAATGAAAAGCGCTTTTCGTCCCGCCACGCCGGTGACCAGCTTGTCTGTCGGCTCCGACGAGGCCCCGCAGGCCCCCGTGGGTATCACCGAGCTTGCCGCGCTGGCCAGACAGATCAGGAAAGACATCCTGATAATGCTCAACAAGGCCAGGTCTGGCCATACGGGCGGCTCTCTGTCCGCCACTGACATCCTGGTTGCCCTGTTCTTCTCCAGGTTGCGCCACAAGCCCCGGAATCCCCGCTGGCCCGAGCGCGACCGCTTCGTACTGTCTAAGGGGCATGCCGCCCCCGCCTATTACGCGGTCCTTGCCCACTGTGGCTACTTCCCGCTCAGCCAGTTGCTCACCCTGCGCCAGATCGGCAGCTGCCTGCAGGGCCATCCGGACTGCATGCTGACCCCAGGGGTAGAGTGCTCCACCGGCTCGCTGGGCCAGGGTGTTTCGGTCGCGGTGGGTATGGCGTTGGGGCTCAGGCTCGACGCCAGGTCTTCCCGGGTGTACGCCCTGCTGGGCGATGGCGAGACCCAGGAGGGCCAGGTCTGGGAGGCGGTCATGTCCGCCGCCCACTACAGGCTCGATAACTTCTGCGCCATTGTGGACTGTAACGGGCTGCAGATCGACGGGCCGGTGCGTCAGATCATGAACGTCGAGCCCCTGGGGGCCAAGTTCCATGCCTTCGGCTGGCACGTGGTCGAAATCGACGGCCACGACATGGCCCAGATAGTCGATGCCCTCAACGGCGCCGAGACCATCAAGGAGCGCCCGACGGCTATAATCGCCCACACCGTCAAGGGCAAGGGCGTTTCTCTCTTCGAGGACAAGGTGGCCTATCACGGGGTGGCGCCCACCGACGAAGAGCTGGCCCAAGCGCTTCAGGAACTCGACGCGGCTTCACTAAAGTAAGGAGGCGTTTGTGGCAGGCGAGGCTGTTCGCGACAGATATGGCAAGGTTTTGGCCAGGCTTGGCGAGACGAGGCCTGATATCGTCGTCCTCGATGCCGACCTGTCTGGGTCCACCAAGACCGAGGTCTTTGGGCGCCGGTTTCCCGAGCGCTTCTTCAACATGGGCATCGCCGAGCAGAACATGATCGGCGTGGCGGCCGGTCTGGCCCACACCGGCAGGGTGCCCTTCGCCTCCACCTTCGCCATTTTCGCCACGGGGAGGGCATGGGAGCAGGTCCGCCAGTCGGTTGCCTACTCGGCGGTCAACGTGAAGATCGTGGCCTCGCACGGGGGCGTTACCGTGGGGGACGACGGGGGTCGCACCAGGCGGTGGAAGACGTCGCCCTGATGCGCATTCTGCCCAATATGGTTGTCATAGTCCCGGCTGATGCCGTCGAGATGGAAAAGGTCATCGAGTGCATCGCCGACTACCGCGGTCCGGTCTACGTGCGCGGGGCGCGAATCAAGTTTCCCATCATCCACGACCAGGACTACAAGTTCCAGATAGGCCGGGGGGATCTGCTGCGTGACGGACGGGACTTGGCCATGATCGCCTATGGTCTGATGGTCCACCACTGCCTGGAGGCCGCCGGGATTCTCGCCGCGCAAGGGCTGCAATGCCGGGTCATCAATATGTCCACTGTCAAACCACTGGACCAGGAAATGACCGTGGCCGCGGCGCGGGAATGTGGGGCGGTGCTCACCTGCGAAGAGCACCTGATCTGCGGCGGGTTGGGCTCGGCGGTGGCCGAATGTCTGGGGGAGCACTGCCCGGTGCCCCTGGGCCGGGTGGGCATAACCGACAAGTTTGGAATTTCGGGGCCACCTGAGGCTCTGCTGGGTCATTTCAGGCTGCTGCCGGCCGACATTGCCGAGGCGGCGCAACGCCTCCACGCTCGCAAGCCGAGACCCGGGGCGGTGGAACGCGCGCCGGCCCAAGGGGTCTCTTAGTCGTTTTGCATGATCGCTTCCCGTGTTGTTGCGTACTTTGCTACTCTTGACTGCCAATCATGATTGCCTGCTCCAGCCTCACCAAATTCTATAGCGGCGAGCTCGCCGAGTGCGCGCTGCACTCTGTAGATCTCTACATCGGCAAGGGCGAGTTCGTGGTCATTCGGGGCCACGTCGGAGCGGGGAAGAGCACCCTGTTGCGCCTGCTCTGCGGCCTGATCGACCCCACGTCCGGCACCATCGAGGTACACGGCGTGCGTCTGCCCACCGGCCGCCGCCGGCTGGCCGCCCTACGGCGGACCATGGGCATCATCGAACAGGAGCCGCGCCTCATCGAGAAGGCGAGCATCTACGAGAACGTCGCCCTGGGGCTGGAGGTGCTCGGCCTTACGGGGGGCAATCTGAAACGCAAGACCATCGAGTCCCTCCGCAGCCTGGGGCTGGAGGCCCAGGCTGGGCTGCGGCCGGACAGGCTGTCCGCCGGTCAGCGTCAGAAGGTGTGTGTGGCCCGGGCCCTGGCAGGCGAGCCGCTCATAGTGCTGGCCGACGAGCCGTGCCGTCATCTCGATGCCGACGGCGCCTCCGAAGTCCTTTCCTATCTACGTTGGCTCAACCTGCAGGGTTCCACCGTGGTCGCGGTCTGCGGAGAGTGCTGGCCGCCGATGGACGTCCCGGCGCGTTGCCTCAAGCTGACGCGCGGCCGCCTGACGATTGAGGCGGCCGCCGCCAAGGGGATGAAATGCGCCTGCTGAACCGTGCCCTGCGGGGGCTCGTCCGCAACGCCGGCCTGCAGGCGCTCACCGCCGCGACCGTGGCCCTGATTTTTCTGGTCGTGGCGGCCCTGGCCCTCATTCACCAGAACCTCGATCAGGTCATTGTCAACTGGAAGCGGCAGTTTCGCATGATCGTCGTGGTGGAGCACGGGGTGCCCACCGATGACCTTACCACGCTGCAGAAGGAGCTCGCCGCTCTGCCTGGAGTAGAGTGCCTGGAATACATAGACAGCGACGCGGCCATGCAGTCCCTGGCGGATCGCCTCAAGGCCTCTCGCACCGAGAGCGGCTCGAACCAGGAGAGGATACTGGACCTGTTGACCCGCAACCCCCTGCCGCCCTCCTTCCGGCTGCAAATCAGCCCGGAGAGTCAGGAGCCGGCCACCCTCAGGCTTCTGGCCCGGCAGGCCGGGGCGCTGAGCGGCGTGGCCGAGGTACGTTACGGCGACGCCTGGGTGAGCCGCTTCCATAGCTTCTTCCTGTTGTTCAAACTGGTGGCCCTGATGACCTGCAGCTTGCTTTTCGTGGCCACGGCCTTTATCATCTCGACCCAGTTCAACCTGGCCCTCTGGATCCGGCGCGACGAAATAGACCTGATGAAGCTGCTCGGGGCCGACGAGGCCTTCATCAAGGCGCCCTATCTGATCGAAGGCGCGCTGATAGGCGCGGCGGGGGCCGCCGTCGCCGTCATTATTCTCTCGGGGCTGTACGGACTCTTCCTCAGCCAGGCTGGCACGGAGATTGAAAGCCTGCTGTCCGAGGTCCATTTTCTTTCGGCGAGGGTTGCGTTCGGTCTCATCGGCCTGGCGGTCGTTTTGGGGACCGTGGGCAGCCTGGTTTCCATACGCAGGCTATCTCCATGATCTCCTTGCTTTCCTTTTTTGTTTCTCTTCTGCTCGTCTTCGCCGCCACGGGTGGGGCCGAGGGGGCGCCCCTGCAGCAGAAGATCAAGGAGCAAAAGGCCAGGGCCCGCCAGGTCGAGCGGGAGCTTGGCGAGAAGAAGCGGGCACTACAGCAGGTCAACCGCAAGGAGCGCAGCACGGCGGACGAGCTCAAGGTCCTGGAGCGTGAGCTTACGGCCCGGGAGAGCCGGCTGCGGGAAATGGAAAAACAGGCCAGGGCCTGTGAGGTCTCTTACGCCCAGGCCAAGGCCGAGCTGGAGCAGCTCCTGCAGCAGTGCGGGCAGCTCAAGGAATCCATCGGGGACGGGCTGGTGTTGCTGGCAGAGCTGGAGCCGCAGAGCGACTGCGCGGCCCTGTTCGGCAGGGAGCACCCCAGCCACCTGACCGAGTCCGCCATATATCTGGAGCGGTTGGCCGATGTCGAGGCCTCGGCTCTGGAGGCACGGCAGGCCAACGCGGAGCGCATAAGGCAGAGCCAGGACAAGACCGAGGCGGAGCACAAGAAGCTGTTGGAGCTGAGGGCCGGCGTGGCCAAGGAGAAGGCCGCCATGGAGCGGCAGCAGGCCGAGAAGGGCGTGCTGCTGGCCTCGTTGGGCCGCGAGAAGCAAAGCTACGTGCGGCAGACACGCCAGCTTGAAGCCGCCTCCCACGGCATCCGCCAGATCCTGGATGAACTGGAAGACAAATTGAACGCCGCCCGCGAGGCGGAACGACGGCGCCGGGCGGCGGAAGAGCGTCGGGCGACACAACAACGCCGGGCGACACAAGAGCGCCGGGAGATTGGCACCCCCGCCAAGACCAGAGCTCCTTCGGTGCCGGTCTTGCCGCCGCTGCCCAATACGGGCTTCGGCGCCCTCAGGGGCAGGCTGCCCCTGCCCGTGGCGGGTCGGGTCGTTTCGGACTTCGGGCAGGCGGATGGCCAAGGCATGCTGAGCACCGGCGTGGATATCGCCTCATCCAACGGCGCCAGCATTTGCAGCGTATGGAAGGGGCGGGTGGCTTACGCCGGAATGCTCAAGGGCTACGGCAAGTTGATAATAATTGACCATGGCGACGGATTCTATACGCTCTACGGGCGCGCGGCCTCCCTGTCGAGGACGGAGGGGCAGCAGGTCGAAAAGGGCGAGGTACTTGGCACCGTGGCCGACGGGGGCCGGGGGCTGTACTTCGAAATCCGTCATCATCGCACGCCGCAGAACCCGCTCACGTGGCTGGCGTCGCGCGGCTCGCTCAATATCTCCGGCAGATAGAACAAGCCCGGTCCGGGAGGGACAGATGTCCGACAAGTTCAAGGTCAGGAAAACCTGGCTTCTTTTGACCATTCTGGGGCTCGTCTTCTTCATGGGGGCCAATCAGCCCGCCTCCAAGGAGGCGTCCCGACCCCATGACGACATTTATAAAAAGCTGCGGGTGTTTGCCGACGTGCTCGACCTGGTACAGAAAAACTATGTCGAGCCCGTCGATACCGACGAGCTCATCTACGGTGCCGTGGACGGCATGCTGAACAAGCTCGATCCGCACTCTTCCTTCATGCCGCCTGATTCCTACAAAGAGCTTCAGATAGAGACCAAGGGGCGCTTCGAGGGCGTAGGCATCGAAATAACCATGAAGGACGAGGTGCTGACAGTCGTCTCGCCCATAGAGGGCACTCCCGCGGAAAAGCTGGGGATCAAGGCCGGAGACCGCATCATCATGATTGACGGCCACTCCACCAAGAACATGAGCATGGTGGACGCGGTCAAGAAGATGCGCGGCGCAAAGGGGACGGAAGTGGTCCTCACCATTTTCCGCGAAGGTCTGGGTAAGCCCAAGGAGTTCAAAATAGTCCGGGACATCATTCCCATTGCCAGCGTCAAGAGCCGAATGCTCGAGGACGGCTATGGGTATGTGCGCATCACCAACTTCCGTGACAAGACGCATCAGGACCTAGTGGCGGCCCTGAAAGTGCTGGAGTCCGGCAAGGTGCCTCTGCGGGGCCTGGTGCTGGATCTGCGCAACGACCCCGGCGGTCTGCTTGACCAGGCGGTTGACGTCGCCGACGAGTTTCTGAAGGAAGGGCTCATTGTCTACACCGACGGTCGCATCAAGAGTCAGAACATGAAGTTCGAGGCCACCAAGAAAGAGACCCCTCTCCACCGCTACCCCATCGTGGTGCTGGTGAACGAAGGCTCGGCCTCGGCTTCCGAGATCGTGGCCGGCGCCCTGCAAGACCACAAGCGCGCCCTGGTCATTGGGGTGCAGACTTTCGGCAAAGGCTCGGTACAGACGGTAATGCCCCTGGAGGACGGTTCGGCCCTGCGCCTGACGACCGCGCGCTACTACACCCCCAATGGGCGCTGCATTCAGGCCAAGGGCATCGCCCCTGACGTGGTGATCGAGGACGTGATGCTGGCCAAGAAAGAGGCGGACGCGTCCGAGCGGCTCCGCGAGGCGGATCTGGAGCGCCATTTGGCCAATCCCGTCGGCGAGACGAACGATGTCCGGGATGCTTCCGAGGCTGAGCCCCCCCTGCCGGAGCCCAAGGAAGGCGCGGCCGCCAGGAAGCCTGACGCCTCCTCCGATGACGTGCAGTTGGCCAGTGCCTTGAGGTTGTTGAAGAGCTGGCAGATTTTCTCCCACGTGACGGTGGAGTAGGCCCACCGCGGGAGCCGGGGAGTGGCGACTCATCGGAACAGAAGAGGCTGCCCCAGCACCCGCGGCCGCAACCGCAGGCTGGTGGCGCTGGGGGCGGTCGTGGTTGTCGTGGCCTTGGGCCTGGGGGTACTTATGTACCTGGCGGGGCCGCGGCTCAAGGGTCTCTTCCACCTGCCGGGGCGGCGGGAGGCAGGGCCGCTGTATGAGCAGACCGAGGATCTGCCCGGATTTGTCGCCCGAGTGGATCACGCCCTCTACGGCGCGCTATTTCGGCTTGGGGTGGAGGCCGAAGCCATCAGCTTCGAGCGGGTGGAACGCAGACGCCTTGACGGCAAGGAGTGGGAGGAGGCTCATGTTCGGGTGAGGTTGCCGCGCCGGGTAGGCCTGAAGGCCGCCCAGGCCGAGATGCTGCGTTCTCTGGCGCCCTTCGGAAAGAGGCTTTCAACCACCTGGCAAACCGGGGCGAACGGTGGCCGGCTTTATGTTCGTTGGGACGGGCTGCTGACGCACTGCGTGGAGCTGCACAGGGGGCTCCGGGTGCCGAAGGCGCTGGTTGCGCCGCCGCCGGCCCCACTGCCGCGCGTGGCGGTGGTGATGGACGATCTCGGCTACGACCCCGGCCAGTTTGAGCGGGTCAAGAAGCTAAGAGCGGAGATCACCTGCAGCGTGCTGCCCCTCAGCCCTCATGGGCGGCGGATTGCCCAGCTGGCTGCCGAGGCGGGGCTTGAGTGTCTGTTGCACCTGCCCATGGAGGCCGAGGGCCTGCCGTTGAAGAAGCTGGGTGACGGTGCCCTTCTCATGGACATGGACGCCGGTCAGCTCCTCCACGCCCTTAGGGAGGATCTGAACGACCTTCCGCGTGTCAGCGGCGTCAACAATCACATGGGCTCGCTGCTAACGGCCAATGCCCCCCGCATGAAGGTCGTTCTGCGGGAGCTGAAGCGGCGCAATCTCTTTTTTCTGGACAGCCGCACCACGTCTCGCTCTCTCGGCTGCTCTCTGGCGGAGAAAATGGGCGTGAAAACGGCGGGCCGCAGTATCTTTCTGGATGATGTGCAGGACAAGGCCGCCGTGCTGGCCCAACTGGCCAAGCTGGTGAGCGTGGCCAGGTCTCAGGGAAAGGCCGTGGCCATCTGCCACCCCTATCCGGCCACGCTAGGGGCCCTGGAAGAGGGGCTGCCGTCGCTCAAGGGTAAGGTGCGACTGGTTCCAGTCTCTCGGCTGGTTCATTGAACGCCCGCCCGCCTTCGCGGGAGGTTTTGGGAAGCCTACACCCACGGTGAAACAGGAGTCAAAGATGGGCGACGTGGAAGCGGTGCTCTCCCAGATACAATGGCTGGGGCACGACACATTCCGGATCGAGCTCGGCGGAGACAAGAGAATCTATACCGACCCGTACCGGATCATGGGCGGCAAGCCGGGTACCATCGTGCTGATTACCCACAGCCATTTTGACCATTGCTCTCCCGACGACGTGGCCATGCTCCAGAACGCCGGCACCACGATCGTGGCCACGGCGGACTGCGGCGCCAAGCTGAAGGGCAGGGTGAAGACGGTAAAGCCGGGTGACCACCTCACGGTCGAGGGTGTGGACATCGAAGCGGTGCCCGCCTATAACACTAACAAGAGCTTCCACCCTCAGGCATCGGGGTGGGTGGGCTACGTCTTCAACGTGGGCGGGGTGCGCGTCTATCTGGCCGGGGACACCGACTCCATCCCCGAGATGAAGAACGTCCACTGTGACATAGCGCTCCTGCCCGTCTCGGGCACCTATGTCATGACCGCCGAGGAGGCCGCGGAGGCGGCCCTTGTCCTGAAGCCCAAGGTGGCCGTGCCCATGCACTATGGGGCCGTGGTCGGTTCCGAGGCGGATGCCCGCCGCTTCAAGGAGGTTCTCGAAGGCAAGGTCGAGGTAAGGATTCTGCCCCAGACCAAGGGCGTCGGCACGCCTTAGGTGGCAGGGGGCGGCAGGGCCGCCAGCCAGACTTCGGCGCCCATGACCCGTGGTAAAGACCGGCCGGGCTACCGGGGCGCCGGGACAAAACCTGGCGGCGTTGCCGACAGGTCCATGGTGGCAGGCCGCCCTCTCTTCAGCGTGGAATG